>JAZRUU010000048.1:0-33720 GCA_045652725.1 Clostridia bacterium
GACATGGCTACGATCCGTCTTATTTTTGCCGTTGCTGTTGCCAATGTGCTGTGGACTCTTGCTCTTGAAAACGGCAAAACCGCCAAAATTTCAAATTTGGCTTACATCACGCCGTTTATTTCTTTAATCTGGACATTTTTGTTTTTGCACGAACCCATCACGGCAAATTCACTCATTGGCCTTGTGGTTATTATCGCCGGTATTTTAATTCAGTTAAACGACAAAGAAAAAACGGAAATTGAGAGCGCAAAATCTGTATAAAACAGTTTTTATACAATTACAAGTTATGAACAGGAGATTTAATAATGGAAAATAACTTTCGCTTTGAATGGGAAAAATTTTTAAACGGCTTTGATGCTATAGAAGAAGAGAACAGTTGGGATAAAGCCGCATATGGCGAAATGGAGGCCTACTGCGAAAACATTTTAGTAAGCGTTATGATGCATTTCATTACCGTTGACGGCATTATTACGCAGACAGAAATTGATACTTTGAATAAACTTTTTGATTTTAATTTTAAATTTGAATATATAAAAAGTATTTACAAGTCAATGGAATCAGAAATTGTTAAGTTTATTAAAAATCCCGAAGAAATACTTGCGGTTATTAGCGCTGCAAATGAGAATATTTGCCGGCAATATATTACTTTTTTGGTCAACGCCTGCGACTTGATTATAAAGAGCGACAAAAGAATTGCACCGCAAGAGGCTGTGGGCATACAGACCTTTGTTGACGCTTTAAACAAATTGCGCAAATAATAAAACAGGAGATTAGCATGAGCATTTTAAACGCAGAAAATATATCACACAGTTTTGGCGGCAGACAGATTTTAGAAGATGCCAGTTTTCGTCTTTTAAAAGGTGAGCACATTGGTTTAATTGGTGCAAACGGCGAAGGAAAGAGTACTTTTTTGAAAATTATCACAGGCGAAATGACACCTGAGCAGGGCACGGTTGAATGGTGTCGTCACATTACTTATGGTTACCTTGACCAATATTCATCGCTGGAACAGGGAAAGACTATTAAAGATGTGCTTCGCGATGCTTTTTCGCATCTTTCTTCACTTGAGGCTGAAATGCTTAGCATATATGACAAAATGGCAGAGGCCAATGATGAAGAAATTGCCGCAATGATGGAAGAAGTCGGTGAAATGCAGGAGATTTTAGATTCCTCCGGCTATTACACGATTGACACGAAAATTTCAGAATATGCAAACGGTCTTGGCTTGGGTGACATTGGGCTTGACAGAGATGTTACCGAACTCTCTGGCGGGCAGAGAGCCAAAGTTCTTCTTGCTAAAGTTCTGCTTGAAAACCCGATGATTCTGATTTTAGATGAGCCGACAAACTTTTTGGATGAAAACCACATTAACTGGCTGACGGAGTTTTTGCAAAATTATGAAAACGCTTTTATTCTTGTTTCGCACGATATGCCGTTTTTAACAAAGGTGACCAATGTGATTTATCACCTTGAAAACACGGTTTTAACAAGATATAAAGGCACATATGATGACTTTTTAAGAATGCACGAGCTCAAAAAACAGCAGGTGGAGCAGGCCTATAAAAAACAGCAGAAAAAAATTGCCGATTTAGAAGATTTTGTGGCGCGAAACAAAGCAAGAGCCGCCACCGCAACGCTGGCACGCTCGCGGCAGAAGGAACTCGACAAAATGGACCGCATAAGCCTTGCACCTGAAAAAGTAAAGCCGACCTTTGTGTTTCAAACCGACCGTGCACCCGGCAGGGTGGTAATTTCGGCAAAAGATTTGGTTATTGGTTATGACGCGCCGCTGACCAAAAAGATTAACATTGAAATTGAGCGAAACAAAAAAATTGCTATCCGCGGTGTGAACGGACTCGGTAAATCGACCTTGCTGAAAACGCTTTTAAAACTGATTCCGCCGCTTTCGGGCGAAATTCACCACGACCAGTTTATGAATGTCGGTTATTTTGAGCAGGAAGAAAGCACATCTGACAAAACCGCTCTGCAGGAGTTTTGGGACCTTTTTCCTGCGCTCACAAATGCCGAAGCGCGTGCCGCTCTTGCAAAATGCGGCTTAACGACAGAACACATCACCACTCAAATGCGGGTTTTATCCGGTGGCGAAAATGCAAAGGTAAGGCTGTGCAAAATTATGCAGAAACCTGCCAATATTTTAGTGCTTGACGAGCCTACAAACCACCTTGACATTGTTGCTAAAGAAGAACTTGCACGCGCCATTAAAGAGTTTCGCGGCACGGTTTTGCTTGTTTGCCACGAAAGCGAGTTTTATTCCGGCGTGGTTGACGAGGTGTGGGATGTTTCAGACTGGAGCACAAAAATAGTTTAAAGGGGAGAAACCAATGTTTGCAAACCTCATTTCAGATATTAACAACGCGCTTTATACTTATATTTTAATCATTATACTGATTGGATGCGGTCTTTATTTTACCATCCGCACCCGTTTTGCACCCTTTCGGCTTTTAAAACAACAAATAAAGTCTGTTATGGAAAAACCAACAGACGGCAAGGGCGTTTCATCCTTTCAGGCGCTGATGGTTTCAACCGCCTCACGCGTGGGCACGGGGAACATTATCGGCGTTTCAACGGCTATCTGTTTAGGTGGATATGGCTCAGTTTTCTGGATGTGGGTCATTGCCATCATCGGCAGCGCCTCGGCCTTAATTGAAAGCACATTGGCGCAAATTTACAAACGAAAAGGGCCCGATGGCTGGTATGGCGGCCCGGCTTATTACATTGAAAGCGGTTTAAAGTCACGCGCGCTCGCGGTTGTGTTTTCTCTTTTTTTGATCATCACTTACGGTGTTGGTTTTAATATGCTTGCCTCTTTTAACCTGCAATCAGCCTTTTCAACTTACGGTTTTTATAAGGCGAGCACCACGCCGGTTATCATTGGTCTGATTCTTGCTGTGCTGGTGTGTTATTGCCTTTTCGGCGGCGGTAAGCGCATCATTAAAGTCACAAGCACTTTAGTGCCTGTTATGGGTATGGCTTACATTCTGCTTGCCTTAATTATTGTGGTTATAAACGCTTCAGCGCTACCTGCAATTTTCAGCCGCATTTTTACCGAAGCCTTTGATTTTAAAGCAATTTTTGGTGGCTTTAGCGGCTCGTGTGTTATGTATGGCATCAAACGCGGTTTGTTCAGCAACGAAGCAGGTGTGGGCTCTGCGCCCAACGCCTCGGCATCGGCTGCTGTTGCTCACCCCATTAAACAGGGGCTTGTGCAGATCCTTTCAGTTTTTATTGACACCCTTTTGGTTTGTTCTGCCACGGCATTTATGTGCATGTGTTCAGGAATTGAACCGACAGAGGCTATTTCGGGTGCTCCTTATGTTCAGCAGGCTCTCTTAAAATCACTCGGAACAGTTGGGCCTGTTTTTATCACGGTTGCAATGATTTTATTCGCCTTTACAACCCTTTTGGGGAACTTATATTATGTTGACCAGAGTTTTTTCTTCTTGCTGGGGCGCAAACCGAATAAAGTTTTTAACAGCATCTATTATGTTTTTGCATCTCTTTTGATTTTTGTTGGCGCCTGCCTTGATGCAGAACTTTTGTGGGGAATTGCCGATGTTACAATGGGGGCAATGACCATTATCAACATTCCGACTATTCTCATTTTGGGCAAACACGCCATGCTTGCTTTAAAAGACTACGATAAAAAGTTAAAAAACAAAGAACCGATGACTTTTAAAGCCACAGATATTAACTTAACCGACGATGTTGATTGCTGGAAGTAAAGAACATCATCTAATTACCGACGAACAGAAGGTGAGTTTTTGAGACGATTATACGCAAAACTGATTAAGCCTTATGCTTTTGTTATTCTTGGCATAATTGCCATGCTTTTGCCGGATGTTATGTTGCGCCGCTTTATGCATCCCGGGGTTTTTACAGAAAAATATGTTTCGCTTGCCACATCGCTTTTCTCCTTGGGGTGGGCGCTGTTTTTCGTTCTGTTTTGCTGGCTTGTTTTGCCGAAAAAAATCGGCAAAGTTGTTTTTTGTATTCTGTCTTTAGGGTTTTCGGTGCTCGCGCTGAGCGAATGTGTGTATTATCAGATTTTTGAACAGTTCTTCTGGCTCAAGGGCATTGGTCTTGCGGGGGAGGGCGCCGATTATTTTGGTTATGCCGCAAGGCTCATTAAACCCGAATGGATTCTGTTTTTTGCACTTGGCATTGTCTTTGCGGTGGGCGCGCTCTTTGCAAAACGGTGGCCTGCAATAAAGGTGCGTTGGCGGCTGCTGATTCTTCTGCTACCTGTTTTGCTGATTTTTGGCACACACATGGGTATGCAACCCGCGCTTTACGGTGATTCTACTAACGAGTGGGATGTGTGGCGCAAACCGAGAATTGTGTATAAAAATTTTAACGATGTGAACAAAAGCCTTGAAATTTCAGGGCTGTATCAATTCAGTTATCTCAATCTTTACACAGCGCTTTTTCCGCAAAAACACAACCTTTCAAACGATGACCGTTCTATGGCCGATGAATATTTCACCTTAAAAGGTGGACTTGAAAAAAACCGCTATTCCGGTCTTTTAAAAGGCAAAAATGTGATTGCGGTTATGATGGAGAGCATTGACACCTGGATGATTGACGAAGTGCACACACCAACGCTGCATAAAATGATGAAAAACGGCATTGAGTTCACAAATTATAACGCGCCGTTTTTTGGCGTGGGCTTCACATTCAGTTCAGAATTTGCATTTAATACAGGGTTTTATACACCGGTTTCAGCCGGCAGCGCCTCAAATTTCAGCAAAAACACTTTTCCATATTCTTTGGCGCGCTTGTTTTCTGAGGCCGGCTACAGCACAAACTCTTTCCATTTTAACAGTCCCGAATTTTATAACCGCGGTATTATGCACAAAACCTTTGGTTATGAAAAATATAACGCTGCCGCCGATTTTGAGATTACGGGTATAGAAGCCGAGCTTGACAGCAATTTGATAAAAAACGATGCATTTTATCAGAAAATGGTTGAAAAAACACCGTTTTTTAATTTCTTCATTACATATTCAGCACACCTGCCATATAAAGGCAGCAGCGAAAAACTTGATCTTGCAAAAGAATATCGGCCGGATTTAATAAACGAAGAAGAACATATTGAAAAAAATAATGCTCAGATTCTTGCGGCAGATACGGATGAATTTTTCAGAGTTTTGTTAGAACGCCTTGAGGCAGACGGGCTCTTAAAAGATACCGTGATTGTAGCGTATACCGACCATTTTGCTTACGGCATTTCAGACAGCGAAAGTTTAAATGAGTGGAAAGGGGACACGCTTTCATACTGTGTTCCGGCGTTTATTTATGCCCAAAACTTAAGGCCGCAAAAAATAACAAAACCAATGATGACGATTGACTGGGCACCCACGCTTGTGAATCTGTTTGGTCTTTCAAATGAAGCGCGCTATTTGGGGCACGATGCTTTAAATTCGGCGTCAAACGGTTTGGTTTATTTTGAAACCGGCGCATGGATGGATGATGCGGTGCATTACATACCGACAGAACAACTCCCGGCAGATGCTGACCTGATTCACATTCAAAAACAAACCCAAAGAGTAAAAAACAATATTCAAATAAATGACATTGTTGTTTTAGGAGATTATTACAAGAAAAAATAAGCCTGCGCGCAGGCTTATTTTTTTGATTTATTCTGTGTAAAAATAAATTATATTTTATGTTTTCTTGTTGATTTTTGTAATTAGATTTGCTATAATTATACTATCTATTTTTTTAGTTCAGGTGTTATTTTGCGAAATAAAAAATTTACATTAAAAATTTGCTCTGTTCGGGCGTTTTTTGACATTACAAAGCGTAAAAATCTCGAAGATACGGCGGCAATTCTTTGTTCATCATATCCCTTTGATGATGAACGATGCAACAGTTTAAAAAACAAACTGTGTCTTGCATTTGACGATGTGACAAATGACAACCTGCCAAATGCTTTTTCTCTTGTTTATGCCAGAAAAATAAGAGATTTTATTGATGGCCTGGATAAAACAGTCAAAACCATTTATGTGTGTTGTGACAGTGGAGAATCCAGAAGCACCGCGCTTGGCGCCGCCATTATGAGATATATAAAAAAGAGCGACAGAGAAATTTGGTTAAACCCTTTATATCATCCAAATCCTTTGGTTTATGAATTGCAATGCCGAGCCTTTGGCGTTTTTGTGACAAGGTTTGGTATTAAAAACAGAGTTGAGAAGAACAAAAATGCGCTGAAAAAACATATTAAAAAACAACGGCGCAAACCACAACTATAGACAAGAGGTGTTAAACATTAAAACATTAATAGAGTTATTTGATGTCTGTCAGGTTGAAAATGCCATTGCAGGTCTGCGCTTTATGCCGGAGAAGATTGTGTTTGTCGGCTTTAAAGAAACAATGTCGGGGAACAGCCGCGAACAGGCCATTCGCACTTTTTTTGCCAATCGTGCGCCGGAGATTGTTCTTGAATTTGAAATTGTCGGTCGTTATGATTTTACATCCATTGTTGATCGTTTAAACAGCATCATTGACCGGAACGAAGATTGCGGTTTTGATGTAACCGGCGGCAAAGAGTTGGTGCTGGCGGCTATGGGTGCTGTTTCTGCCTCGCGCAATGTTCCTATGTTTCAAATTGAGGTTGACACCGGCAACATTCATCCGCTTAAAAATTGTGACGAACTTATTGAAACGCCCAAAAGTGTAATGACGATTTCTGAAGCCATTGCCTTAAACGGTTGCACGGTTCTTGATGATACCGATCTGCCGAAAACACATTGGAAACTCACCGAAGGTTTTAAAAAAGATATTGAAATTCTCTGGGATTTATCACGAAACGATTTTTCGATTTGGAACAAACAATGTTTTGCCCTTTCAACCTATGACGGTACCATTTTAGACGGGTTGACCATTCGCGCAGATATTGGCTCAATGAAGAAAAAACCGTTTAAAGATGAAAGCCTTATCAAGGCACTCATTGAGCGTGGATATCTGCAGGATTACGATGAAACAGATGATGAGGTTACCTTTCGTTACCGTGACGACCAAATTCATCAATGTCTGACAAAGGCTGGCAATGTTTTAGAATTGCTTCTCTACACCTTGATGCAGGAAATTACAGCTGAAACACCCGGTTTTTATGATGATATTGACACAGGCGTCTTCATTGATTGGGACGGGGTGGTTCACAGCCGCTTTAACAAGCAGGTTGACACGACCAACGAAATTGATATTATTGCTATGCGCGATATGGTTCCCATTTTTATCTCCTGCAAAAACGGCGAAGTAGAGAAGGAAGCGCTTTATGAACTCAGCACCGTTTCAAAAAAATTCGGCGGTAAATATTCAAAACGCTATCTGATTGCTTCATTTTTATCCCACACTCCGGCTAAAGATAACTTTTTGCGGCAAAGAGCGTTTGATATGGATATTAACCTATTGGTTTTAACAGACCACGCCGACCTTTCGCGTGAGCATATTAAAAAACGCCTGAAAGAAAAAATTGTTTAAAAAAATTTTATAAAATGAAAGAGGTATATGCGATGAAAACAACTTTATTGACGATTAAATTTATGCCACAATGGATCATCAGCAATCAGTCACATGGTTCAGCAAAAATTGTTGATGCCGTTGTTACTCTCTTGAACAAGATATTTAACAGCGAAGGTGTTTTTGTTTTACATAAGGATTTTCAGCAGTGCAAACTCATCATTGCAAACGATTCTGTTATTTCGAAAGATGAAATTTTTAATATTTTAAAAATTGAATTTTCGATAATTGATTCACAAGCCGGCTTAACAATTGAAACCACAGAAATTGATAAAGAAAATTTTAAAAGTCAACTGATTGAAAAGAAAATTAAACTCAAACAGGAACATATAGATTTTTTAAAGAGAGAATATGATATTTCTATCGAAGACTTAAAAGATTCTGCTGTAGAAAATGCACACGAGAACAAAAATAAATCTGCAGATGAAAGTGATGCAGAAAAGAGTTTGCCGAAACCTGAAATACAACTTGATGATATGATGTCGGTTGAGCCGTTGAAAAAATGGGTTAACGAAACACAACTCATTGCAGGTCGTTTCAAAAAACTTGCCACAGAGGCCGGTGTTTATCAAAACAAGTTCTTTCTTTTGTCTATCAATCGCGGCAACGGTTTGAGCACCATTTTAAACATAATGGCAAACACATTAGAATCAACCGGTCTGTTTTCTTTTGTTGGCAAATCAAAAGTGTTTGAACTTAGTTTTCACTATTCAAATCACGATGAAATTTTTTATAAATATTTAAGCAATATCCATAATGCCATTCAGAGTTTTCAATTTAAAGGCACTCCTTTCTCCGGTATTATCGCGATAAATATTGAAGAGTGGATTGACCATTTATATGACAAGAATTTTGATGAATTTTTAAACCTGTTGTATCAGTATAAAAACGAGGTTCTGTTTGCTTTCACCATTCCTTATTCAGATGAAGACACGCTCGAAAAATTACATACCAAACTCGATGATGTTGTAAACACAAAGGTGATGAAATTTATCCCTCCGTCTGACAAGCAGTATTTCAACTTCTTTATTTCCTGCATGCAACGCGTTGGTCTTGCCGTTTCAGAAGATGCTTACAGCCCGTTTCTTTATAAACTCACAACAGAGAGAAATGACGGCAGATTCTACGGCTTTAACACCGTGAAAAAGATCGCAGATGAAGTGCTCTATCAGTTGATTGTGCAGGCAGCTACCGAAGAAACCGAATTGCCGTCATCCATCACCGATAAAGAACTTTCTGCTATTTATAATACAGGCGAAAACGAGGGAACAAGCGGCCTTGATGCATTAAACAGCCTGACTGCCCTGCAGGAAGTTAAAGACAAGGTGCAGGAAATTCTTGCACTCTCTAAACTGCAAAAAGAACTGCTCGAAGAAGGTAAATCGGTTATAAAACCTTGCTACCATATGATGTTTTTAGGAAACCCGGGAACCGGTAAAACCGTTGTTGCAAGAATCGTTGGCCGAATTTTCAAAGAAGCCGGGCTTTTATCTGTTGGTAACTTTTTTGAAGTTTCCCGTCAGGATTTTATTGGTGAATATGTCGGCCATACCGCCGTTAAAACCATGCAACTCTGCCGCAGCGCTTATGGTTCTGTCTTGTTTGTTGATGAAGCCTATCTTCTTGCTTCGAGTGATTCGTATAGCGATGAGGCAATTGGTACACTGATTGCAGAAATGGAAAACAAAAGAGACAATATGATTGTTATCTTTGCCGGCTATGAAAAAGATTTAGAGCAACTGTTCAGCAAAAACTCCGGATTAAAAGACAGAGTGCCGCACAAAATCTTTTTCCCCAACTATAACCGCGATGAACTGAAGCAAATTTTCTTCAAACAGTTTGACAACAAAATGGATTATGACGAAAGTTTTGTAAAAAAAGCAGATGAATTCTTTGCGAATTTCCCCGATGATGTGTTGCAGTTGCAGGACTTCAGCAACGGTCGTTTTGTGAGAAACCTTGCAGAAAGAATTATTTCAAAATCTGCAATTCGTATGGAAATGTCTGAAGACGAAAACGAAAAACTCTGCCTGACAAGCGCAGACTTTGAACTGGCCGTTATTGATCAGGACTTTTCAAGAATGTTTGTTAAAGTAAGAAAAGTTAAGAAAATTGGTTTTTAATGTTGTTATAAAGGGCAAAGCCCTTAAATAAAAGGAGGAAATTAAAATGAGCGAAGTAAACATGGAACATGCACAGGCAGTCTATGCGAGCATTTGTGCTGCACTTGATGAAATGGAATTTAACTACAAGAAGTATGAAGATGATCTTGTAGTTGTATTCGGTCACCGCGGCAAAGACTTTAACCACGATTTATTGCTTGCAGTTGAAGCCGAAAGAGAAGCGATTCGATTGATGGAAAAATTACCGATTACCGTTAACCCTGAAAAGGCTGCAGAATTTGCTGTGGCTATTTGCAGAGCCAACTACGGTATCGTATGCGGTAAATTCACCTACGATATGAAGGATGAAATTTCTTTTGAACTGAACCAGTTCTATTCAGGCAGCTTAATCAGCCCTGAAAACATCCGCAGAATGATTCTTGCTCTGGCTATGACCGTTGAAGCTTATGATGACAAGTTTATGGCTTTAAACAACGGTTATCTTACTCCTGACGATTTCGAATAATTCTCTTACAAACCCCGGGGCGATGCAAGGCATCGCCCCGGCATTTCGCTTTTTAATTTTCTGAAAATGATATTTGATACAGAAAGGGTTTTATACAATGATTTTATTTCCTAATTTTTTTGAAAAAGAAAACGGTATGGAAAGAGGTTATGATTTAACCTCGCGCCTTTTAAAAGACAGAATTATTTTAATGTTCCACGAGGTAAATGATGATTTGGCCTACAGCATCATTGCACAAATGTTGTATCTTGAATCTGTTGACCCGGATAAAGATATTTCTCTTTACATCAATTCTCCCGGTGGCTCTGTCAGCGCCGGCTTTGGTATTTATGACACCATGAAACAACTAAAATGTGATGTTTCAACCGTTTGCGTTGGTTTGGCGGCCAGCATGGGTGCTTTTTTGCTTTCTTCAGGCGCGAAAGGCAAGAGAAAATCTCTGCCAAACAGCCAGATTATGATTCACCAGCCTTTAGGCGGCGCGCGCGGTCAGGCAACCGATATTGAAATTACCGCCAGAAATATTTTGAGAGTCAAAGACCGTTTAAACGGCATTCTTGCAGAAAACACGGGCAAACCTATTGAAACCATTCAGAATGATACAGAGCGTGATAACTGGATGTTCCCCGAAGAAGCCCTTGCATATGGTTTGATTGACCAAATTATTGAATAACTTGTTTGGCTTAAACATAAACTGCAATAAATGATAAATGTGAGTGAGGAAAATGTATGTATAGTCCTAAACCTTTAGACACAAGCGATGTTGTTCTTGACGAAACATTGCTTGAATTAACAGAAAAAATCGCCGAGAATGTTCACGATGTCTGGGCAAAGAGCCGAATCAGTTCCGGCTGGACCTATGGACCGGAGAGAAACGATGCCTTAAAACAAACACCGTGTCTTGTTCCTTATGATGAGCTGACGGAAGAAGAAAAAGAATATGACAGACAAACGGCAATGGAGACCATTAAATTCATTGTAAAATCCGGCTATGCAATTACGAAAGGGTAAGTCAGGTTATTTATGATTTATGTAATGTCTGATATTCACGGGCGCTATGATAAATATACACAAATGCTTGATAAAATCAAGCCAACTAAAGAAGACTGTGTATATATTTTAGGCGATGTGATTGACAGAGGAACCGAAGGTGTTAAAATTCTTCTTGATATGATGAATCGCCCTTATATCATTCCCATGCTCGGTAACCACGAATATATGGCGTTTACGGTGCTTCGTTCGCTGGCTGTTGAGATTACCGAAGATAATTATAATAATCAGGTAACCCAAAATTCACTTCTTGCCTGGCAGGAGTGGATTTGTAACGGCGGCCACGCCACGCAGGAAGAGTTTTTGCGCCTGCATCGCCGACAGCAGGAAAATTTGCTTACATATTTGCAAGAGTTTTCGCTGTATGAAGAACTAACTGTAAACGAAACAGACTATGTGCTGGTTCACGGTGGGCTTGGAGGGTTTTCGCCCGAAAAAGAACTTTGCGACTACGAGATACACGAACTTGTGTGGTCGCGTGCTGATTATCGGCGTGTTTATTTTGAAGATAAAATTCTGATAACCGGCCACACACCAACATTTAAAATTGCCCCCAAATACAGAGGTAAAATTTACAAACTCTACAACCACATTGCCATTGACTGTGGCGTTAGCATTGGTGAAAATCTTGGTTGTATCTGTCTTGACACAATGGAGGAATTTTATGTCTGACACCAATAATAAAAATGAAATATTCAGCGGAGAGGCCCTGCTTTTTGGCAGCGACGCGATGAAAGAACTGCTCATTAAGGCTTATAATGAACCTGAAAAACATTATGAATCTGTTATGAGAGAAGTTTATAAAAGCGTTTGGTGTTACGCCTACAGTTGGGTTTTAAAAGGTTTTGAAGAGAATGCGCTTTATCCGGGCAGTAAGCCTCTTGGCACAAAAAACCTGACTGAAGAAGACCGAAAAGACGCCGTGTGCGAAATTATTATGACAGTTCGGCGCATTTTAGATAAGTTCATTCTCAATATTATAGAACACGATTATTCCGAAGCGCAAAGACAAGCCTGGCTTCGCAGTGTGATTTACAGAAAACTTGCAGACTTTTTGAATGACTTGGCATCGCGGCACAAAGAAGATGGTGACGAAACCATTGAAAAGCGTAAAGACGATAGCATTGCAGATTTTTCTGATTCGCTCCATTTTAAAGAAGTTCTTCTTCATCTTGTTTCTTTAGCGTGCGCCGCGCCTTATAAACCGGAAAAAATTATGATTTATCTTTTCAATATGTTTATTTTCCGCGAAATTTCGGGCAGAGAAAAGAACTGCGACTCTAAAAAAACCTGCCGGTTTGCAAACGGAAAAACATGGTTTGTGCTCACAAAACAAATGCTCTATGCATTTTATAATGTGTATGATGTAGTGCTGCCTGCCGAGGTCATCAAGCCGATTTCAGATGCCTTTGGAGCAGAAAACGCAACAGAAAAAGGGCAGGAGGTTTGCAATCTCACACCCAAAACCGTAACGGACTGGACGAATCGGATGAACACCTATATGTTCAAATATAAAGATAAATATTATAAGGCCGAAGGAGGGGATTCAAATGGCAGTCGTAAATAATCATCCGTCAACAGAAGAAATTATGGCCTTTGTTTGCCCCGATGGCGATGTTTTTTGTGAAGAAAATTTTGAAAGTGATTTTAAAATGATTTCTCACTTTGTTGCCTGTGAAGAATGCCGTAAAATAAAGGATGAAATGGTCTCCTTTATCGAAAAACTTGAAACCTCGCTCGGCCACGCCGGCAAAAACCGTGGTTTAAAACTTAAAATTATGCATTCTTTATTGCAGGTAAACCCGCACAACGAACTCGTTTATAATGATGTAATCCTCGCCTGTCGCGGCTCTGTTTCTGAAACAGCAGAAAAATCGGTTATCCACTTTGATGCAGAAAAAGACAAATTAACAGAAATGTGGGACAATGCAAAGCAGGAGAAAACATATGTTTTTTTGGAAACTGCCGTGAATAAAATTTCGCTCGGCAACGAACAAATCAATGTTGTTCTTTCTGATGACGGCAAAAAAGAACACGCTCTTCTTTTAATTCCCGAAAATGCAGAAAGCGAACCTATTCTTTGCTCTATGTCAAAAGAAAGCCTTAACTGGCAGGTGCAATGTACTTGCCCCGAGGATGAATATGACATCGTAATCTTTTAATTTTTATAAATCTCGTGCGATAAAGAATCACTCTATATCGATTATACCATTGTATATTGACTGTATAATTGAACGGAGTGATTTTTTATGTCTAAAAGAGAAATGTTTAAAGAGCTGTTCGGTGATTTTGATGAAACGAACTTAAGACCCGGAGTCGGTTTTTTTGATGATTTAGATGTTGTAACCGATGATGATGACGATGAAGAAGAGAGTGAAACCGTCACCATAACGGGCGTTGCTGTTTTTAAATCGTTGCCTGACCCGGAAGATGATGAATTTGAATTTATCATTCGCGGTGACAAAGAATACATTGCTGTTTTAAACCGTGTTGAGACATTGGGGGAAGATGCTCTTTTTCATAACAAGATGCATCGGTTCAGCGGCAAAAAGAGAAAAGGGAAAATTTACATTTCATCCTTTGAACTGTTGCAAGATAAAGGCTCTAAACTGAATTTATTTGCAAAAAACTGCGGCAGAATACCGCCTCATGCCAAAATTGCTCTCAAAATTTCAGGCTTCCTTACAAACATTGTTATCAGAAACAAAATCATTGATTGCCAACTCTGTGGAGATGGCGTTGTTTATGATTGCATTTTTGACAAAAATTTAATGACAGATGAAACGGTAGATGCCTTTTTTTCTGAAGTTGAAAATGCAAAGGATAAGATGATATACGACAGCAATGTAACCTATATCAATTCGCTTGACAAAAGTAACGAATATTCTCTTGAAGGTGTTTTGATTGACGACTTTTTCTTTATTAAACGGAGCATTCCGAACCACTCCGGTTTAGCAAGCAACGCAAGCTCTTTTGAAGCCTACCGCGAGAAAGTTGCCTCAAGGGCAAAAGGAATGTCTGACATGATGAAAAAAGAAATTCTGCACTTCATAAGCAACAGAAATCTGCATCCTGTTACCAAGCAAAATGAAACAGAAAACTTTTTTATGTCTTCAGACCTGAAAAAGAAATTTGAAATTTGCCGCGAGACATATCCCGTTACCGTGCAGAGAGCCATTGACAAGGCGTTGCACGATAAAAGCCTGAAAGATTCACATCGCACGGCAATTCTGCGCGCTTTAGTCAACACACGCTGGGATGATAATCTGACACTTAACACAGATGTCGTGGCCATAAAAAACGGACTTGACGAAAGCCATTACGGTATGGAAAATTTAAAGAATCAACTCATTAAACTTGTTCTGTCAAACAGCAAAAAAGTTGAAAAACGCGGAACAAACATTTTGCTTGTGGGTGCGCCCGGCGTGGGTAAAACCTCACTTGTTAAGCGTTTTGCAGAACTTTATGGTATTCCGTTCGGTAAAATTTCATTAAACGGTGTTGACAGCCCCTATTACTTAAAAGGCACTCCCAGACTCTATGACAACGCCATTGTCGGCAGGGTTATGAGAACGGTGCAAAAACTTGGTAATAATTCGATGATTTTACTTGACGAGATTGATAAAATGACAATCGGCAAGGAGGGGAATCCGTACACCGCCCTATATGACCTGCTCGATACCGAAGAGCCGTTTCAGGATGAAATGATAGAAGCCGGCATTGACCTTTCAAACACCATTTTCTTGTTGACGGCAAACGACATAAGCGTTTTGCCGCCGGCAATTTTAGACAGGGTAGAGGTGGTGTATGTTGACGGATATAGTGCCGATGAAAAAAACAGAATTACCCTCAATTATGTCATCCCCAAACTTTGCAAACAGTATGGTATAAATCCTCAAAACATCACATGGTCAAAGGGTGCAATTGGTGCACTTTCAGACCACTTTACGCTGACAGACGGCGTGAGAGACATTGAAAGAAATGTTCTCCGTGTGATTAAATCACTTGTTCTTTTACAAGAAAAAAGTGGTAAAACATCTTTTTGTGTCAACGAAAAGAACCTTAAAAATCTGCTCGATATTAAACCCGTTTCACGCGTTGGTGCGGTTCGTGATATTGCGAGCATGAAAAACAAGTTTCAGTTCTTTAAAACAGAATATCTCCCCGAAACGCGCAAAAAACTCTGCCATTTGTTTGCCGAATATGAATCTTCTGATGCGGCCGACAAAGAGGTTATTAAAAAGCGAATTTTCTCTCTGGTAAACCTTTTGCCGCATCAGGCAGAAAAGGCTGTTGACATTTCAGCAGTAAAAAGCCTGTTAGACTCAACGCATTACGGTATGACAGAAATTAAAGAGCAGATTCTGATGCATTTATGTGCACGGCAGGCATTAAAACAAAGAAAAACGAAGTGTATTTTGTTAAACGGTATGTGCGGCATTGGCAAAACAACCATTGCAAAAACCCTGGCCGAGGCGCTCGAAATGCCTTTTGTTAAAATTTCATTAAACGGTATTACCGCGCCCGAAAACATTAACGGTTTTGAGGCAACATGGAAAAATGCCGAGCCGGGCGTGATTGTGAAAAGCCTTTCTGAACTCGGCACGAGCACGGCCTTTATTCTTCTTGATGAAATTGATAAAATGGCTAAAACAGCAGAAAAAGACCCCTATGCGGCACTTTTAGACCTGTTTGACAATGCGGGCGGTTTTCGTGACAGTTTTTGTGATGCGCCCATTGATTTATCTGACGCGTTCATTATGGCAACATCAAACTATATTGAAAACATTCCTGCCCCTGTTTTAGACCGAATGGAAGTGATTGAACTCGGTGGTTACAGCAAAAGTGAAAAAGTTGCCATCGCATCTTCTTGTGTCATTCCCAAAAAACTGATGCAATATAATCTCTCCGACACTGTTCGTTTTTCAGATGAGGTGGTAAGTGAAATGGTGGGGGTTTACTGCAAATCATACGGAATGCGCGATGTTGAAAAGGCAACAGAAACCATTATCAGCCGCCTTTTGTATGAAAACAACGGTAACATTCCGCCTATTGAGATTGAGCGGGATACGGTTTGCCGCATTTTAGGTGCTGCGCCGCTTGCACGAGGGAATATTTCGCAAAACACCCATCCCGGTATGGCGCGTGCGCTGGCTGTTAGCGGTAACACCGGCACTTGCTTTGCAATTGAGGTGACCGAAAACACACAAAATGACCACGACGAAATCACAGGCCTTGCAAAGCAAAGCACGGCCGATAGCGTTAAAATTGCCAAATTGCTTGTAAGCCGTAAACTCGGCAAAAAACTGCCGCCGCTACACATTCATTTTTCTGAAGGCGGCATTGAGAAAGATGGCCCCTCGGCCGGCATCACCATTTTTGCCGCAATTTACTCTTATTGCACAGCCAAAGCCATTTCGCGTGATATTGGTTTCACTGGTGAGATTAACCTTTTCGGCGATGTTTGGGCCATTGGCGGGGCAGAACTTAAAATAACCGCCGCCATAAACGACGGTTGCACCAAGGTGCTTTTACCTTATGACAATTATCAGCAACTTGTTCAAAAGAACAAGTTAGAACAGTTCCCCTGCAAAATTATTCCCGTCAGCGGAATTGATGATGTGATTCGGGTGCTATTTTAATCCGTTTTTAAAAAGGAGAAGACTATGAACAAACTGACAAAATCAACACCATTTTTCGGAATGCTCATCTTCGGCACGGTGATTTTATATTGGATGATGCTGGGAAATGTTTCATCCATTGTCATTGAGCGATGGAATGTTTACATAAGTTCTAAAATGGTATTTATAAGCCTTTCGTTTTCTCTCATCTTTTTTCCGCTTATTCTTTATTATTTCATACCGAAAACTAAGCTGAATTATTACGAATTATTTTTAAATTCGGCGCTGCCGGTTCTTTTGCACTACATTTTAAAGTTGATTGATTATAACCTCCCTATAACCATTTTTTCTTTACTTTTGATGCTTGCCTTATCCGCCGGTGTATATGCTTTGCAGAAATACGGCGGTATAAGGCGCATCAGAATGGTTTATTATGTAAGGCATATCGCCGCTATCTGTGTTATGTTTTTGGTTGTGCCCGCTTACATTCATTATAACTATATGGACACAGCAGAGCGCTATGAAGCTTCTTTTGAAGAACGGCGAGCAACCGCGCAGGCGCTTGAAAAAGAAAAAGAAACTTTAATACAAGATTTGCAAAATGCAAAATGGAGCGTTCTTTCCGCTGACTCAAAAACAGAACTTTTAAACCGTGTCGTTATATATGAATCAAAAGAGTTTGGTATGAAGGCGCCCAGACTTGTGATTGAAAAATTTGAAAAAAAGTCTCTTAAAGGCCAATATAACGACGGCATAAAAACCATTTCAATCAACAGTCAACACTTAAACGACTCACTCGCTGCCTGCCTTGATACTGTTTTACACGAATGTTACCACGCCTATCAACATTCTGTTATTGGCATTGTAAATCAAATTGATAAAGAAGTCTATGACGATAATCTTTACTTTAAACAGGCAGAGGAGTGGATGCAGGCACGAACCACTTATAACGATGATCTCAAAACAACCAAAAGTTATCTTGAGAATCAACTTGAGGTGGATGCGCGGCGATTTGCACTCGAAAAGCGAAAGAGTGTCTACGGTTTTGTCGGACAATGAAAATTTTTATCTTTTTAAGCAGATGAATGTAATTATAGAGGATGAATTTTGTTGACTTTTGAAAGATTCTATGTTATAATTTTCAAATATATACAGAATTTTCTCAAGTAAAGGGGTGAGCCGTCATCGTTGCATTAGAAGAAAAAATATTAAAAGAGGGTACGGTTTTGCCCGGTGACATTTTAAAGGTTGACTGTTTTTTAAACCATTGTCTTGATGTTTCGTTTCTGCTTGAAATGGGTAAGGAAATTGCCACGCTTTTTGAAAAAGAAAACATCAATAAAATCCTCACAATTGAAACTTCGGGCATTCCCATTGCCTTTGCGGCGGCGCAGTTTATGAATGTTCCCATTGTTTTTGCAAAAAAAAATAAATCAGGCAACATTTCAGATAATGTTTTCTCTGCATCTGTTACATCTTACACCCGCAAAGCGGTGTATGATGCTGTGGTGAGCAAAGAATTTCTCTCCAAAGATGACAATGTTTTGGTGATTGATGATTTTCTTGCAAAGGGTAATGCATTACACGGTTTGCTCGATATTATCTCGCAAGCCGGTGCAAGCGTTGCAGGTTGCGCCATTGCCATTGAAAAAGGCTTTCAGGGCGGGGGCGACGAGTTAAGAGCCAAAGGTGTTCGTGTTGAATCGTTGGCCATTATTGATTCAATGACCGATTCAACGCTTTCTTTCCGCAAATAATTTTGTATGTAAAAATTTTTTACATAAATATTTTTTTGCCGAAAAGGCAGGGAGGGTATTAACTTATGAAGAAAATTATTTCATTTCTTCTGGTTACCGTAATGCTGGTTGCAACTTTAGGCGTGCTCACAGCTTGCGGCGACAAAACCGTTAACGCTGATTTCAAGATTGGCTTCATTTTCTTGCACGATGAAAACTCAACATACGACAAGAACTTCCTCGAAGCAGCTGAAGCAGCAACCGCAGAACTTGGCCTTAAGCCCGAACAGGTTATCTTCAAGACCAACATTCCTGAAGGTAATGAATGTTACGAAGCTGCTGCAGACCTGGCTGACCAGGGCTGTAACATCGTTTTCGCTAACAGCTTCGGTCACGAGCCCTACATGTTAAAGGCAGCAAAAGAATTCCCCGAAGTTGAATTCTGCCATGCTACCGGTACAACCGCTCACACCGAGAATGTTCCTAACTTCCACAATGCATTTGCTTCTATTTACGAAGGCAGATATCTTGCAGGTATTGCTGCAGGTATGAAACTCAACGAAATGATTGAAAGCGGCAAAATCACCGCTGATCAGGCTAAAATGGGTTATGTAGGTGCTTACACCTATGCTGAAGTTGTTTCCGGTTACACCTCCTTCTACCTGGGCGCTAAATCTGTTTGCCCCAGCGTTACAATGGAAGTTCAGTTCACCGGCAGCTGGTATGACGAAGCACTTGAAAAAGAAGCTGCTACCAAACTGCTGAGCAACAACTGCGTACTCATCAGCCAGCATGCTGACTCTATGGGTGCTCCCACCGCTTGTGAACACGCTGGCGTTCCCAACGTTTCTTACAACGGCAGCACACAGAGCGCTTGCCCCAACACCTTCATCATTTCTTCCAGAATCGACTGGGCTCCTTACTATAAGTACATCATCAATGCTAACTTAAAGGGTGAAGCCATTGCCGCTGACTGGTGCGAAGGTTTTGAAGTTGGTTCTGTTAAACTGACCGACATCAACGAAGCAGTTGCCGCTAAGGGCACCAAAGAAGCATTAGAAGATGCAAAAGCAAAACTCATCGCCGGTGAAGTTCATGTATTTGATGTTGATACCTTCACCGTTGGTGGTAAGAAACTTGATTCTTACAAAGCCGATGTTGATACCGATGCTGACTACACACCTGATACCGAAGTTATTGCTGACGGTTATTTCCACGAATCCGAATTCCGTTCTGCTCCTTACTTCGATCTGCAGATTGACGGCATCACCTTGTTAAACAGCAAGTTTTAATTAAATTTTGATATAGGGCGGGGAAGTCTCTCCGCCCTATATTAGGTTTATCCCTTATGTTTTTTTATAAGTAAAACAGAGTGGTTTGTTTATAAAAAAACATAAGAAATTATGAAGAGTGGGGAATTTTATGGAACAAAATGTTGCTCTTGAACTCAAAAACATAACCAAAACCTTTGGCAGTGTTGTTGCAAACAAAAACATTTCTCTCAAGGTGAGAAAGGGTGAAATTCTTTCGATTCTGGGTGAAAACGGTAGCGGCAAAACAACGCTGATGAATATGGTTTCGGGAATTTATTTTCCCGACAGCGGCCGTATTTTTGCCAATGGCAAAGAGGTTGTCATTGCCTCCCCGAAGGATGCGTTTAATTACAAAATCGGTATGATACATCAGCATTTTAAACTTGTTGATGTTTTTAGTGCTGCTGAAAATATTGTTTTGGGCCTCGAAGATGAAAAAGGCTTTGATATGCCCAAATACCTTGAAAAAATTAAAGAAATCACCGCGCAATATGGTTTTGAACTTGACCCGCATAAAAAGATTTATGAAATGTCGGTTTCTGAAAAGCAGACCGTTGAAATTATTAAAGTTTTGTTCCGCGGGGCAGACATTTTAATTTTAGATGAGCCCACCGCCGTGCTGACACCGCAGGAAACGGTGAAACTCTTTAAAGTTTTAAAAAACATGCGCGAAAGCGGCAAGGCCATTATCATCATTACCCACAAGCTGCACGAGGTGCTTTCGCTTTCTGATAATGTGGCCGTTCTTCGCAAAGGTGAATACATAGGTACTGTTAAAACTGCAGAAACAAATGAGGCTGAACTCACCGAAATGATGGTGGGCAAAAAGATTTCATTGAACATTGAGCGCAGCGAACCGGTTGACTGTGACGACCGTTTGGTTGTTAAAAACATCTGTTGCACCAATCACGACGGTGTGAAACTGTTAGACAATGTTTCTTTCACCGCACGCTCGGGTGAAATTTTAGGCATCGCCGGTATTGCAGGCAGCGGTCAGCGCGAACTGTTAGAGGCTATTGCCGGCCTGCAGCATTTAGACAGCGGCGATATGATATATCATAATCCCAAAACCAACGAAGAAGAAAACCTGCGTGATAAAACGCCCCTTGAAATTCGCCAGATGGGCGTTAAACTTGCTTTCGTTCCTGAAGACAGACTCGGCATGGGCCTCGTTGGTAATATGGATATTATTGACAATATGATGCTCAGAAGTTATAAAAAAGGCAATTCTGTTTTCTTACAAAGAAAAGCCCCCAAGTCGCTGGCTGAATCCATCATAGAGCGTCTTGAGGTTGTAACACCCTCGGCCACAACGCCCGTTAGAAGGCTCTCGGGCGGTAATGTGCAAAAAATTCTGGTCGGCAGAGAAATTGCATCCTCTCCCACGGTGCTGATGGCGGCATATCCCGTCAGAGGTCTTGATATCAACTCCTCTTACACCATTTATAATCTCTTGAACGAACAAAAGAAAAATGGCGTTGCCGTTATTTTTGTCGGCGAAGATCTGGATGTTTTAATTGAACTGTGTGACCGTATTTTAGTCATTGGCTCAGGTAGAGTGACCGGCGTTGTTGACGGCCGTAACACAACCAAAGAAGAAATTGGTATTTTAATGACAAAGTCTTTAGATAACGCTGCAGAAAACATTGAGGGAGGTGACGGCAATGAGTAAAATGGATAAATTCTTTTTAACCACTTGGAACAACTCCCTTGGTCACATCATCAAGCGTGATGACATTGTGTGGTGGAAAGCTTGGGGTATCAGAATCATTTCTGTGCTGCTTGCTTTGGTAGTCAGCGGTATTGTAACAATTTCGCTGACAGACTTAAACCCCATTGAAATGTATATCACAATGTTTGAAGGTGCCGTTGGCACATCGCGCCTTGCGTGGAACCTTTTGCAGAACACAGCCATTTTGCTTTGCGTTTCTCTGGCTGTTACCCCTGCATTTAAAATGAAATTCTGGAACATTGGTGCAGAAGGGCAAATTTTAATCGGCGGCCTTGCAACAGCAACCTGTATGATTTTTTTTGGTGAAAAATTGCCTGCACCTGTTTTAATCCCCGTTATGTTCATTTTTAGCATCGTTTCATCGGCCATTTGGGCGCTGATACCCGCTTATTTTAAAACCAAGTTTAATTCAAATGAAACACTTTTTACCTTAATGATGAACTATGTGGCCATTCAGATTGTTGCCTATTTCACGCTTGAATGGTCAATGCCAAAAGGCTCAGGAACGCCGAGAACATTAGAGTTTGGCCAACTTCCCACACTTTTCGGGCAAAAATATCTCTTTAACATTTTAGTTGTTATTATTCTCACTGTTTTGGTATATTTTTACTTAAAATACAGCAAACAGGGGTATGAAATTTCTGTTGTTGGCGAGAGTGAAAAAACAGCACGCTACATTGGCATCAATGTAAAAAAAGTCATTTTAAGAACCATGGCTATTTCGGGTGCACTTTGCGGTATTGCAGGCTTTTTGCTGGTTGCCGGCACAGACCATTCGCTCAAAAGTGACACATCCGGCGGGCGAGGGTTCACCGCCATTATGGTTTCGTGGCTTGCAAAATTCAATCCGATTTTTATGATTGTAACCTCGCTTTTAATTGTGTTTTTACAAAAAGGTGCTTCAAAAATTTCAGAGGTTTACAGGCTTAACTCTTCATTCTCTGATATTATCACGGGCATCATCATCTTTTTCATCATTGGTTCTGAATTTTTTATCAATTACCGCATTAAGTTCAACAAAAAGGAGGAAAATGTATGATTACAACGATTATTCAGCGTGCAGTTATGCAGGGCACTCCTTTGTTGCTTGGTTCAACAGGTGAAATTCTTACCGAAAAATCGGGGCACTTAAACCTCGGTATCCCAGGCATTATGTATGTTGGTGCCATCAGCGGTGTAGCGGGCTCCTTTCTTTATGAACAAAGCCTTGCAAACCCCGCTATGTTAAATCCCTTTTTAGCGGTGCTGATTCCTCTTGTTTGTTCTCTTCTTGGTTCAATTTTAATGGGTCTTATTTATTGCTTTTTAACAGTAACTCTGCGCGCAAATCAGAATGTTACCGGTTTGGCGCTCACAACCTTTGGTATCGGCATCGGTAACTTTTTTGGCGGCTCACTCATTAAACTTGTGGATTCAGATGTACCCTCTATTGCGCTTTCAAACACAAGCACGGTGTTTAAAACCTGCCTGCCTTTTGCCGACAAACTCGGTTGGTTTGGTGAAGTGTTTTTATCTTACGGCTTTTTGGTGTATATTGCCATTATTGTGGCGCTGCTTTCATCTTTTATCTTAAATAAAACCCGTATCGGTCTGCATTTAAGAGCAGTTGGTGAAAGCCCCGAAACAGCAGATGCCGCCGGCATCAATGTTACAAAATATAAATATCTTGCCACCTGCATCGGCAGTGCCATTGCCGGTCTTGGCGGTTTATATTATGTAATGGACTATGCCAACGGTGTTTGGTCTAACAACGGTTTTGGTGACCGTGGCTGGCTTTCAATTGCTTTGGTTATCTTTTCTGTGTGGAGACCGTCTATCAGCATTTTAGGCTCAATTTTATTCGGGTTTTTATATGTTATTCCGACTTATATTCCCAACATCAGCGTCAGCGCGAAGAAGTTATTTGAAATGCTGCCTTATGTTGTTACCATTCTGGTGCTGATTATCACAAGTATGCGAAACAAAAAAGAAAATCAGCCCCCTGCGGCGCTGGGCCTGCCTTATTTTAGAGAAGAAAGATGAGAACTATTAAAACTCCCGAGGGTTTCCTTTTCGGGAGTTTTCGTAATTACATTTTTGTAACGGAGGAAAGCAAATGGCCAGAAATTTAGGTGTGCCATATACCGATGAACAACCATATTATTTTATAAGTTATAACACAGAAGATGAAAAATTGGTTTCAGAGTATGCTAAAGCACTTGTTCGATTACATTTTCCATTGTGGTACGACAGCGGATTAAAGGTTGGCGAAGAATTTGAAAAAGAAATTGCCGAAAAGATTGAAAACTGTGAAGCCGTTATTATGTTTCTTTCAAAAAATATTTTTTTAAAAGAAAAATCCTATGTTCATACAGAATTTGAACTTGCAACGGAATATTCAAACAAAAAGGTTTATGTTATGATGATGGATGACATCAAAAAACCCAATGTTCCAATTCGGTTCAGAGCATGGTGGACAAAAGTAATGCAGTTACATTGCATTAACACATTTGAACATACATCACCTGATGAATGTGTGAAACTTCTTGCAAAAAATATTGGAATTACATCAGAAGATTCACCTCAAACAAAAGAAGTTACCTCCAGTTCTATAAAAAAAATCACATATCCAAACGGCGATATTTATGAAGGTGAATTTTTAAACGAGAACCGAAACGGTATGGGTAAGTATTTTTTTGCTAATGGCGATGTTTATGAAGGGGAATTTTTAAACGGGAGCCGAAACGGTAAGGGTAAATATTTTTGGACCAACGGCGAAATTTACGAGGGCGATTTTGTTGAAAACAAAATCACAGGCAAAGGAATATTTACACGAAAAAATGGTGATGTGTATGAAGGGGATTTTGTAAACAGTAATCGAACAGGCAAGGGTAAACTTATTTTTTCAAACGGTGAAATTTACGAGGGCGATTTTGTTGAAGGAAAGCGTACCGGCAGTGGAAAATATTTTTGGCCGAGCGGCAGTATTTATGAGGGTGACTTTATTGACGACAAACGAACCGGAACCGGTAAATTTATTTGGCCAAATGGCAATATTTATGTAGGTAAATTTTCTGATGGTGAACAAACCGGTCTGGGGGCATACATTTGGAGTAATGGTGCTGTTTATGTTGGCGATTTTGTTGACGGAATTCGAACAGGAAAAGGAAAGTTGATTCAGGCAAACAAAAAAATTTTTGAAGGCTATTTTAAAGATGGTAAGTTTATAGGCTAATAATTTATTACTGTTATGTTATTGGTGAAAATAATGAAAAACTACAAAATTAAAGTTCAATATGATGGCACGCGTTACAACGGCTGGCAGCGGCAGGGGAACACGAAAAACACGATAGAGGAGCGGTTTGAATCGGTTTTAAGTAAAATGGCCGGCCATAGTGTTGAAGTTTTTGCCTCCGGCAGAACCGATGCCGGCGTGCACGCTTTGGGGCAGGTGGCAAACTTTAAGTGCAAAACGCCGCTTTTGCCTGATGAAATTAAAGAATATCTCAATCACTATTTGCCAGAAGATGTCGCCGTGACAGAAATTGAAGAAGCAGATGAACGCTTTCACAGCCGCCTTTTGGCAAAATCTAAAACCTATGAATATCGCATTGCGCTTGCTAAACCGGATGTTTTCATAAGAAAATATGTATTTTTCTCGCCGGGTGAAGTGGATCTTTCTGCTATGAAAAGTGCCGCTGAACTTCTCTTGGGCAAGCACGATTTTAAAGGTTTTTCTTCAGATAAAACCAAAAAATCAACCGAGAGAACGATTTATTCATTAGATGTTTTGCTCAACGAGAATCTTCTCACCATTCGCATAAACGGAAGTGGATTTTTGTATAACATGGTTCGCATCATTGCAGGAACGCTGCTCTCTGTCGGCAGGGGAGAGCGCACACCGGAGAACATTTGCGAGGTTTTTGCGGCAAACAACAGAGAACTTGCAGGGCCGACCTTGCCGGCCTGCGGCTTAACTTTAATTGAGGTTTTTTATTAAGCAAAAAATTTAAAGAAAACAAGATATGAATTTTTTATTAAAAGTCCGTTTGTTTCGGGCTTTTTTTCTTTAATTTCGTTGACTATCGAGTAAAAATGTGGTAAAATTATTGAATAGAATAAAGAATATAAATCCACTTTTGGTGTAAATTAAACTTACAATCGTTTTGCATGAAAAAAGGAGGTTGTTTTTAGTGAAAGTAGAAAATGTTGTAAAAAAAGAAACGACCTATGTTGCCGTTTGTGTGGCAATTTTAAGCCTTATTATGCAGGCGGTTTTTATTTTGCTGAAAAAATGGGATTACACGGTTTTGTTGGGTAATCTCTGGGGTGGCACAATTGCTGTTTCAAACTTTTTCGTTATGGGTTTGTTTGTGCAAAAAGCCGTAACACAAACAGAGATTGAAGCAAGAAAAACCGTTAAATTATCATACACACTCCGCAATATGGTTCTGCTTTTGTTGGTGATTCTCGGTGTGGTTGCACCTTTTTTCTCTACAGCGGCAGTGCTGATTTCGTTGTTCTTTCCCAGCGTTGCGGTGTATTCAAAAGCGTTTACCCCCAAAAAGGATAAGGAGGCGAGCCAGAAAAATGAGTAAAAGAAAGGGTTCTTTCATTGCCCTTGATATTTTATATATTTGTATGATGGTGCTGCCGTTTTTATTGGCTATGCTGCTGAAGATTCTGACAAATGCTCCCTCTTCCGGGGTAGACATTACCGGCGCCGATATTTATTTCACCATTCCAATGCCGCTGCAGAATCTGCCCATTACCGAATCGCAGGTCAATTCACTTTGCGTTCTCGTTGCAGTAACCGGCATCTGCCTTTATTTAACACACGGCATTGGTAGCGGCAAACTGACTACGAGGCACCATGTCGCCGAATGGATTGTTGAAAAAACAGAAGCGATTGTTGTTAGCAACATGGGTGAGTTTTTTAAATTTTTCACCCCGTTTATCATAACCATTTTAGCTATTTCTGCTTTTTCTAGCCTGATGGCGCTACTGGGGCTTTATGCACCAACATCTGACATTAACATTGTTGGTGGTTGGGCACTTGTAGTTTTTGGTCTTATCACTTATTACAAGGCCATTTGCGGCCCTGTGCAATATGCCAAGTCATTTGGTGATCCTGTGCCGCTTTTAGCGCCGCTTAATATTATCAGCGAAATTGCAACCCCCATTGCAATGGCCTTTCGTCATTACGGCAATGTGCTCTCGGGTGCGGTTATCTCTGTGTTGATCGCCACAGCGCTTCAAGGGCTTTCGTCACTTGTTTTTAGTTTTTTACCGGGTTTTCTTTCTGAAATTCCGTTTTTACAAATTGGTCTGCCGGCCATTTTATCGATTTACTTTGATATTTTCAGCGGTTGCCTGCAAGCCTACATTTTTGCAATGTTAACAATGCTTTATGTAGCCGGCGGTTTTCCTGCTGACTTATATGAAAAAAGAAAAAATAAAAAATCAAAAAAACTAGTTGGAGGTAATTAAAAATGTTAGAAATTTCTGTTGCTGTTATTTTAGGATGTTGTGCACTTGGTGCAGGTATTGCCATGATCGCAGGTATCGGCCCCGGTATTGGTGAAGGTAACGCTGTTGCTTCTGCCTGTGAAGCCATTGGCCGTCAGCCCGAAGCAAAGGGTGATGTAACAACCACCATGCTGATGGGTTGTGCCATCGCCGAAACCACCGGTCTTTATGCCTTGGTTATTGCTATTTTACTTATTTTTGTTTCGCCGAATATGTTTGTGAATCTTTTAATGAGCGTTATCGGCTAAACTATATGCCTTGATTTTGGAGTGAAATACAATGCAATCTTTAGATGTAATCTCTGTCAATTTGTGGCAGATTTTAATTTCAATTGCCAATCTGGCTATTCTGTTTTTGTTAATTAAAAAATTTCTCTATAAGCCCGTTATGAAAATGCTTGCCAAACGGCAGGCAGATTTAGACGCGCTCTACAGCGATGCCAACATTGCAAAAGAAAACGCAAAAGACAGTGAGCGCGAGTGGAAAGAGAAGTTATCGGGTGCTGATGCTGAGGCAGATGCCATTATGCACAAGGCGACCGAGCACGCAACTTTGCGTAGCAATAGAATTATTGATGATGCAAAAGAAAAGGCTGAAGGCATCATCCGCCAGGCCGAAGCAGAGGCCGAACTTGAGCGTAAAAAAGCCACAGACGGCATTAAGCAGGAGATTGTGGTTGTTTCTGCTGCATTGGCTGAAAAACTGCTTGCGCGCGAAATTGATATGGATGACCACCGTGCGTTAATCAGTTCGGCAATTGAAACAATAGGTGATGATAATGATGCAGATGAGTAAAGAATATGCCGAGGCTTTGTTTACTCTTGCTACCGAAGAAAACTGCAGGCAGGAGATAGCAGATGCTCTGGCGGTTATCTCTGCGGCGTTTGAAGAAAACGAAGGCTATCTTGAAGTGCTTTCTTCTCCCGCAATCCCCGCCAGTGAACGCCTCGCGGCAATTGATGCGGCGTTTTCGTCGCTTTATGAATATGCCGTTTCGTTTTTAAAACTGTTGTGCGAGCGCTCTGTCATAAGAGCGTATCCTGCTGTTGCGGCAGAATATGACAGGTTGCTTAAAGAGGCAAATAAACTGCGCGTTGTGAAAGTGACAAGCGCCGTTGCGTTAACCGATGATGAAGTGGCCGCCTTGCGCGATAAGTTAGGCGCTATGTGTAAACATCCCGTTTCATTTGAGTTCTCGCTTGATGAGTCTCTCTTGGGCGGTATGGTTGTTGAAACAGACGGCAAGGTTTATGACGCGAGTCTTGCACGAAAGCTTCGCGATTTAAAGGATGTGATAAGCAGATGAGTACGAAACCCGCAGAAATCAGTAACATCATAAAAGAACAAATTAAACAATATAATAACCGCACCCAGATGCAGGAAACCGGCACTGTTGTTTTAGTTGGTGACGGTATTGCCCGCGTTTACGGTCTGCGCGAATGTATGGCCAGCGAACTCGTTGAATTTGAAGACGGCACCTTTGGCATGGCGCAGAACCTTGAAAACGACACCGTTTCGGTTGCGTTGCTCTCTGATGAAAATAACATTCACGAGGGTAGCACGGTTAAAAGAACCGGCCGCGTTGTATCGGTTCCCGTTGGTGAGGCGCTGCTTGGCCGCGTGGTTAACGCTTTAGGCAAACCCATTGACGGTAAAGGCCCCATTGAAACAACCAAGGAGCGTCCCATTGAATCTGAAGCACCGGGCATTATTGAAAGAAAAAGCGTTTCTGTTCCGCTTCAAACGGGCATCAAAGCGATTGACAGTATGATTCCCATTGGACGCGGCCAGCGTGAACTTATTATCGGCGATCGTCAGACAGGTAAAACCGAAATCGCCATTGACGCCATTATGAACCAGAAAAATACCGGTGTTATTTGTGTGTATGTTGCTATTGGGCAGAAAAATTCATCGGTGGTTCAACTTGCTAACGAACTGACAAAAGCCGGTGCTATGGAATATACCATCATTGTATCTGCATCAGCCTCTGAAACGGCGCCGCTTCAATATGTAGCGCCCTATGCAGGTTGTGCTATGGCTGAATATTTCAGAGAGCAGGGCAAGGATGTTTTAATTGTGTATGACGATTTATCAAAACACGCCGTTGCCTACCGTGCACTTTCGCTTTTAATTCGCCGTCCGCCCGGTCGTGAGGCTTATCCGGGTGATGTGTTCTATTTACATTCAAGGCTGCTTGAACGCGCGGCCTGTGTATCAGAAGAATATGGCGGCGGTTCTATTACGGCTCTGCCGATTATTGAAACACAATCGGGTGATGTTTCGGCATATATTCCGACAAATGTTATTTCAATTACTGATGGTCAGATTTTTCTTGAAACCGAGTTGTTCCACGCCGGTGTTATGCCCGCCATTAACCCGGGGATTTCTGTGAGCCGTGTGGGCGGTTCGGCACAGCGTAAAGCAATGAAAAAGGTTTCGGGCGAACTGAAACTGATTTATTCTCAATACCGTGAGTTGCAGGCTTTTGCACAGTTCGGCAGCGATTTAGATGCCGACACCAAAGCGCGCCTTGCTCTTGGTGAGCGCATTGTTGAAGTTTTGAAGCAAGACCGCAATTCGCCGGTTCGTGTTGGATGT
Organism: Clostridia bacterium; assembly: GCA_045652725.1. Taxonomy (GTDB): domain Bacteria; phylum Bacillota; class Clostridia; order UBA1381; family UBA9506; genus UMGS755. Next base: position 29,729 of record JAZRUU010000048.1, read on the forward strand.
CAGGTGGCCATCATTTACGCAGTTATTAACGGTTATTTAAACGATGTTCCCGTAAAAGAAGTGAAAAACTACGAGCAGGCTCTTTATGAGCGGCTTGAGAACGAATATGCGCCTATGTTAGAGCGTTTTGAATCAGGTTTTGCAGATGATGCCGATTTTGAAACACTCAAAGAAGCGCTGGGTAAAATGCAGAGGTGAGCCAATGGGTGCTGATATTAAAAAATTAAAAACCCGCATCAAAAGCATTGATTCAACTATGCATCTGACAAAGGCTATGGGTCTTGTTGCTTCTTCAAAAATCAGAAAAGCAACTGAAGCAATGCAAAACAGCGGTGAATATGCCGATGCTGTGACTGATGCTATAGAAATGCTCACGGCTTGCCCCGAATGCTCAAAAAGCCCCTATATGAAAGAGACAGCGGGAGAGAAAACCTGTTTGATGATTATTGCGGGCGATCGTGGCCTTGCCGGTGGCTATAATGCCAACATTTTTCGCCTTGCAAAACAAGAGAGGGCCGATGAGGTGATTGCCGTAGGCAAGCGTGCCTGCGATCGGTTTGGCAAAGAACTTATTCTTGCTGAAGATTTCACCTATCAAGATGCTCTCAAATTTTCAAAAGAAATTTGCCTGCGTTTTGCCGCCGGTGAGTTTGACCGGTTTGGCATTATTTGCACAAAATATGTTTCTATTATGTCGCAGGAAGCGCAAATTAAATGGGTGTTACCGCTTGAAAAAAAAGAGCAGAAAAAATCGGTTAGCATTCTGTTTGAGCCGGATGAAATAACCATTTTAAACACGGCCATTTATGAATATGTTGCAGCGGTGATGGTTGCCGCTGTCAGAGAAAGTTATGCATCAGAAGTTGCCGCGCGCAGAGTTGCAATGGATTCTGCAGGCAAAAACGCGCAACAAATGCTTGATGAACTGTATCTGCATTATAACCGTGCCCGTCAGGGTGCCATCACGCAGGAGATAACAGAAATTGTAGCAGGAAGCGATGCATAAAGGAGGTTAAACAATATGTCTGATACACCAAAAGGAACCGTTTCGCAGGTTATGGGCCCCGTTGTTGATGTAACTTTTAAAGAGGGCTATTTGCCTGCTATTTATAATGCACTTACCATTCCCATTGGCGAAAAAACGCTCACAGTTGAAGTGGCGCAACACATTGGTGATAACACCGTTCGTTGCATTGCTATGGCTTCAACCGATGGTTTAAAGCGTGGCACAGAGGTTACTGACACAGGCAAAGCCATTAGCGTTCCCGTGGGGAGAGAAACGCTGGGGCGTATTTTTAATGTTCTGGGTGACACTGTTGATAACAAACCCTCGCCCGAAACAAGTGAACGGTGGGATATTCATCGGTCTGCGCCCGATTATGCCGACCTTGCAACCTCAACTGAGATTTTTGAAACAGGCATTAAGGTCATAGACCTGATTTGCCCCTATTCAAAGGGCGGTAAAATTGGTCTGTTCGGTGGCGCCGGCGTTGGCAAAACCGTTTTAATTATGGAACTGATTAACAACATCGCCAAACAACACGGCGGTCTTTCTGTTTTCACCGGCGTAGGGGAGAGAACCCGTGAAGGCAATGACCTTTACAATGAAATGACCGAGTCTGGCGTTATCAATAACACCACCTTAGTCTACGGTCAGATGAACGAGCCGCCGGGCGCCAGAATGCGCGTAGCGCTTTCCGGCCTTACGATGGCTGAATATTTCCGTGACCAGGAAGGGCAGGATGTGCTTTTATTTATTGATAACATTTTCCGTTTCACGCAGGCGGGCTCTGAAGTTTCAGCTCTGCTTGGCCGTATGCCCTCTGCCGTTGGTTATCAGCCGACCCTCGCTAACGAAATGGGTATTTTGCAAGAGCGCATCACCTCAACCAACAAAGGTTCTATCACCTCAATTCAGGCGGTCTATGTCCCGGCTGACGACTTAACCGACCCTGCGCCTGCAACCACTTTTGCGCATCTTGATGCCACCACGGTTCTCTCGCGTAGCATTGCTTCGCAGGGCATCTATCCCGCAGTTGACCCGCTTGAATCAACGAGCCGCATTCTTTCACCCGAAATTCTGGGTGAAGAACATTATCGCGTTGCCCGTGAAGTGCAGAGAATTTTGCAGCGCTATCAGGAACTGATGGACATCATTGCCATTATGGGTATGGATGAACTCTCAGATGATGACAAACTCCTCGTGCAGCGTGCAAGAAAAATTCAGCGATTTTTATCACAGCCTTTCTTTGTATCTGAGAAATTTACCGGTATTGAGGGCACCTATGTGCCGCTTTCAGAAACCATTCGCGGTTTCCGCGAAATTATTGAAGGCAAGCACGATGACCTGCCCGAGTCGGCATTCTTATTTGTCGGCACGATTGATGAAGCGGTAGCAAAAGCAAAGAAGGTGTGAAAATGAACACATTTAAACTGACCATTTCATCGCCCGACGGCGCGATTTTTCAAGATGAAATAATTAAAATTTCACTTCGTGGTGCCGATGGCGATTTGGCTGTTATGGCAAGGCATGTGCCTTTTATCACATCGGTAAAACCGGGCGAGTGCAAAATTACACTTGCAGATGAAACCGAAAAAGCCGGCCTCGTTGATGGCGGTTTGTTAACTGTTTCAAATGACAGCGCGACTTTGCTCGCAGGCAGTTTCAAATGGAAAGATGCAGTGCAGTAAAACTTCCCCACGGGGAAGTTTTATGTTACTATAAACGAAAGGATGCTTTCTCATGAATTTAAAAGGCTTGAAAATTAACTTTTTAGGCGACAGCATCACGCAGGGTGATGTTGGCCCTACAGGGCGTGAATTTGCCTATCATTCTGTTTTAAAGGCCGAGTGTGGCCTTAAAGAAGCGCGGAACTATGGCATTAACGGCACGCGCATCGCTAACCATCAGGCTGCGCCAGTAAATGAGGAAGAAGAATTTCTCTTCAGCCACAGTTTTTGCCAGCGTTTCAGCGAAATGGATGATGATGCCGATGCGGTTGTTGTGTTTGGCGGCACAAATGACCATTCTGCCGGCGATGCACCGCTGGGCACTTTTTCTGATAGAACGCCTGACACTTTTTACGGCGCGTGTCATTATCTTTTTAGCGGTTTGCTGCTTAAATATCTTGGTAAGCCGATTGTGATTATGACACCGCTACATAGAGATAAAGAAATGGACCCGAAAGGGTATCACAGAACATTTGATACCGGTACTTTAAAAGAATATGTTGACATTATGCGCGAGGTGGCAGAGTATTATGGTCTGCCTGTGCTTGATTTGTTTGCTACTTGCACGATTCAGCCGGCAATCCCCGAGCATAAAGCGCTCTATATGCCCGATGGCATTCACCCCAACAACGCCGGCCACGCTTTGGTTGCACATAAACTGAAAAACTTTTTAGAAACGCTGTAAAACAGGGGTGGATTTATGTCTGTTGTAACACAAGCCGATATAAAACACGCGGTTTCAGAACTCGGCATTACCAAAGGTGATGTTGCGCTGGTGCATTCATCCTTTAAAAGTCTTGGGCAGGTTGATGGCGGCGCAGAAACTGTTGTGCAGGGTTTTTTTGATGTGATTGGCGACGGCGGAACGCTGGTGTTTCCCACCTTCACGCAAAAAAACTATTTAAAGGCTTATGAAACCTGGCATATTGATAAAGAGTCTGATACCGGGTATCTGACAAATTATTTCAGAAAAAGAGAAGGTTCAATCCGCAGTGATCAGGCAACCCATTCTGTTGCAGCAGGAGGTAAACTTGCAGAATATTTGACAAAAACCCACGGTCACACCCATAAACGCTTTGGCAATGCGGGTGAAACGCCTTTTTCTGCAGACTCACCTTGGGAAAAGATGTATCAACTCGATGCTAAAATTGTGCTTTTAGGGGTAAGCCCGCTTTACATTACATTCCGGCATTATGCAGAGTATATCTATGTCAATGAAATGCTTGAAAAGCTTAACGGGCACACAGATTACGCCCGTATGA
>JAZRUU010000049.1:0-2430 GCA_045652725.1 Clostridia bacterium
TTTGCCCATCGGTTTGCAGATTATTGGTAAACCCTTTGGCGAGGCGGCAATTTTAAATGCGGCCTATGCGCTTGAAAAAACCGTTTCAAAAATCAAACCGGCACTGTAAGGAAGAGGAGGAGAAACAATGAATTACGAAACCGTCATTGGTCTTGAGGTTCACGCTGAACTCAAGACCGACACAAAAATATATTGCGGATGTAAAAATGAATTCGGCGGCGAGCCGAACACCCATACCTGTCCTATTTGCTCGGGTATGCCCGGCACCCTGCCAACATTAAATAAACGCGTGGTTGACTTTGCCATTAAAGCAGGCCTTGCTATGAACTGCAGCATTACGCAGTATTGCAAGCAGGACAGAAAGAATTATTTCTATCCTGACCTGCCGAAGGCGTATCAGATTTCACAGTTTGACCTGCCGCTGTGTCAGAATGGATATATTGACATTTTGGTAGACGGCGAAACACGCCGAATCGGCATTACCCGCATCCACATTGAAGAAGATGCTGGTAAACTGGTGCACGATGATTACGGCAACACCTCCATGGCAGACTATAACCGTTGCGGCGTGCCTTTGATTGAAATTGTATCAGAGCCTGACCTTCGCTCGCCTGAAGAAGCAAGAGTGTATTTAGAAACACTCAAATCAATTTTAGAATATACCGAAGTGTCTGACTGTAAAATGCAGGAGGGTTCTTTGCGTTGTGATGTGAATGTGTCACTTCGTCCCTTTGGGCAAAAAGAGTTCGGCACTCGTTGTGAAATGAAGAACATCAACTCCTTCCGCGCGGCTGTTCGCTCAATGGAATATGAACAAAAGCGCCAGGCGGAAGTTCTCTCAAATGGTGGCGTGGTTGAACAGGAGACCCGCCGTTGGGTCGATGTTAAAGGCATGAGCACCGTGATGAGAACCAAAGAAGATGCGCAGGATTATCGCTATTTCCCCGAGCCGGATTTGCTCCCGATTGTTATTTCTGATGAGTGGATTGAAGAAATCCGCCGAACCATTCCCGAACTGCCGGAGCAGAGAAAAGCGCGGTATATTGAAGAATATGCTCTGCCTGATTATGATGCATTTCTGCTGACTTCATCCAAAAAAACAGCTGATTTCTTTGATGAAACCGTATCGCTTGGTGCAGCGCCGAAAACTGTGAGCAACTGGCTGATGGGCGATGTTGCCAAACTCTTAAACGACAGAGAACTTGAAGCGGGTGACATTCCGTTTTCGCCTGCACACCTTTGTGCCTTGATTTCGTTGATTGAGAAGGGCACCATCAGTAACAGCGCCGCCAAAAAGGTGCTGACCGAGATGTTTAATAACCCCGAAGAGCCGGAGAAAATTGTTGAAAGATTAGGTCTTTCACAGGTTTCTGACACCGGCGAACTGCAGAAAATGGTGCAGGAGGTTATGGCGCAGAATCCGCAGTCTATTGTTGACTATAAGGCCGGTAAAGACAGAGCCCTCGGCTTTTTGATGGGTCAGGTTATGAAACTCTCAAAGGGCAAGGCGAATCCGCAGGTCATCAGCAAAATGTTAAAGGATGCGCTCGATCAGGCATGAAAAAAGTAGCAATAACCGAATTATATAAACAAATCTACCGTCGGTTTGATGAACTCACACCCGTACCCTTTGATTGCGGCGCTCTTTGCGGCAAACTGTGCTGTCAGGGCGATGAAGAAAGCGGTATGTATCTCTTTCCCGGTGAAGAAAAGTTATTTGAAAACAACCCGAATTTCACCATTTTGCCAACAGATTTTCGTTATGGAAAGAGAAAAGTGAAACTTGTGGTGTGTAACGGCCCGTGTAAAAGGGAAGAGCGACCGCTTTCGTGCCGCATCTTTCCTTTGGTGCCGCTTTATCGAAAGGGTTGCACGCTTGAAATTATTCATGACCCGCGCGCAAACATTTGTCCTTTGACACATCCTGCGGCTAAAGGGTGCATTGAACAAGCGTTTTTTGACGAGGTAGAGTATGCCTTTTTGGTGCTGGTTAAAGTGCCGGAAGTGGCAGCGTTTTTAGATGAACTTTCTTATGTTTTAGAAGAATATCAACTATAAAAAAGGAGTGAGAAGCGTGAACGAAACAACGATTGCCGCCGTTGCCACCCCGATAGGTGAGGGAGGAATTGCGGTTATTCGCGTCAGCGGTCCTGATGCGGTTTTAATTTGTGACAGGGTATTTTTTGGCAAAAAAAAGTTAGAAGAAGCCGCCTCGCACACGCTTTCTTACGGAACCATTCAATTTGAAGGTAAAATTTTAGACGAGGTGCTTGTGGCAGTTATGCGTGCGCCGCGCTCTTTCACGGGTGAAGATGTGGTTGAAATCAATTGCCATGGCGGCAGTTTTGTAACGCGCTCGGTGCTTTCGGCACTCCTTTCGGTTGGAGCGGTTATGGCAACACCCGGCGAGTTTACAAAGCGCGCCTTTTT
>JAZRUU010000050.1:0-5433 GCA_045652725.1 Clostridia bacterium
AGATACAATCTTTTCTCTAATTCCTTGTGGATACTTTTTCATTCCTTTAATTCCTGACATAACAAAACCTCCTATGGTATTTTTATTCTACCATAGGAGGTGCTTTTTTTCTATTGTCCGTTTTTACTGGACTTGTTCAAATTGCTACTGCCGCTTTTTGTATTCTAAAATGTTTCATCCATAGCCACAAAACTACTGTTCTTCCTGTTTCCTTTGCGCAACAAAAGAATGACTTGCTGTAACCCTAAAAATTAAACCAAATTCCGTCCGCCTTTTCCACCGCCGTAAAATGACAGAACGGATAATGACTGCATCCTAAAAAACTGCCGTTTTCACCGTTTCGCTCCTCCAGCCTGCCGCCACAATGCGGGCAAAAACCGGCTGTAACCGTTTTTATTTTCTCCGGCTGCAAAAACTCATCATAAAGGCTCTTTCTTTCCTCTAAGGTTCTTTTAAAGTCCTCCGGCACGGCAATTCTCTGCCGACCGGTGCAATACACAACACCATTTTCCGATGCATCCACACAAAACATACATCCATAACAATCGTGCACCAGATTTGCATAAGCCTTCCCCTGATACACGCGGCTCTCCACAGGACAACCGGCCACATGCCTATGTTCTCCGTGTGTGTTCACCGCCAACTTATCTGCTGCAGATAAAAACTGCCCAAATACCTTATGTGCATATTGATTATAGAGCCACCCTTTATTCACAAAGCCGTCCACAACCTGCTCGCGCAAAGATGCCTCGGGTTTAACGGTAACTGAAAGTGCCGAAACATCACTGTCAAGCAGTCGTTTCTCTATCAGTTCATCAGGGTTAACTGCAACCAAAAGCGGCCGTCCGCCCGATGTAATCTGTAAACACCCATCAAGAATCCGGCAATCCTCCACAGAAATCCGCTTCGGGGCCGAGAGCAAAACCGGCTCCTTCTCTGAATAAAAAGAGAGCGTGAGCTCCGGCAACATAAAAGAACCGGCCTCAGCAATGGCCTCTGCCGCTTGCTTTATAATGTCTTCCATTTCCATTCCCCTCTTTAGCCAAGCATTGCCAAAAATTCCTCCAGCGTAATCACAGAAATGCCCAGCGCCTGTGCCTTATCAAGTTTACTGCCGGCTTCTTCTCCGCCAATCACAAAGTCCGTCTTTTTCGAAACGCTGCCAACCACCGAACCGCCGTTTTTCTCCACAAGTTCCGTCACCTCATTGCGCGAAAGTGTTTCAAACCGACCTGTAATGACAAACTTTTTACCCGCGAGCACCTCCGTCACATCCTCATCCGCCTGATGCGAAAGATTCACCCCCGCAAGGCGCAATTTTTCAATCAACTCACGGTTGTGTGCATGCTGAAAATAATCAAAAATATTTGTTGCCGTTTTCTCACCAATTTCGTGAACAGCAGTTAATGATTCCACCGTCTGCGCCATTAGATTGTCTATTGTGCCAAACGCTTTTGCCAACAACATTGATGAACGCTGACCATTTAAGCGAATCCCCAAAGCAAACAACAACCTTGCCATACCGCGTTCCTTTGAAGTCTCAATGGCTGCAAGCAAATTCTCGGCAGATTTCTCCCCGAACCGCTCCAACTGCACAAGTTGCTCCTTTGTCAAGTCATAAAGGTCAGCCGCCGAAGAAATGAGCCCGGCATCTGTGAGTTGTTCCACCACAGCAGGTCCCAACCCCTCAATATCCATCGCATCGCGTGAGGCATAATGTTCTAAATTGCGCTGCAACTGTGCAGGGCAATTCCCACCGGTACAGCGATACACCGCCTCTCCCGGCTCGCGTTCAATCCTCTCACCGCACTCCGGGCAAAATTCCGGCATCACAAATGCCCGTTCTGATCCGGTTCGTTCTTCCTTTATAACCTCCGTAATTTCGGGGATAATATCTCCCGCCTTGCGAACAAACACCGCATCACCAATCATAATGTCCTTCTCTCGGATGTAATCCATATTATGCAGCGTTGCCCTCCGAACTGTCGAGCCGGCAACCTGCACGGGCTCCAGCACCGCGTTGGGGGTAATGGCGCCGGTCCGCCCCACCTGCAAAACAATATCAATCAGTTTTGTTTTCTTCGTTTCCGCAGGGAACTTATAGGCAATAGCCCACCGCGGGCACTTGCTGGTTGACCCCAGCACCTCGCGTTGCAAAAGGCTGTCTATCTTTATAACGGCGCCGTCAATGTCAAACGAGAGTGTCTCCCTCTCTCTGCCAATTTCCAAAACGCGTTCAAACGCCTCTTCCGCCTTCTGATGCACACCTTTGTTCGGAACGGTTTTAAAACCCATCTCCGCTAAAAACATAAGGCTTTCATAGTGGCTGTCAAAGGTTTTGCCTTCACAGCGTTGAATGTTAAACACAAAAATATCAAGTTTCCGCTTCGCCGCAACTGAAGAGTCAAGTTGCCGCAAACTGCCGGCCGCCGCATTGCGGGGATTGGCAAAAAGCGGCTCGCCGTCTTTTTCTCTTTGCTCATTTAATTTTTTAAAATCCGCCTTTGAAATAAAGACCTCGCCGCGTACCTCAAGGTAGGGAACCGCCTCTTTTAATTTCAGCGGAATCGAATGTATGGTCTTCAGGTTCTGTGTAACATCCTCGCCAACCGTTCCGTCACCGCGAGTTGAACCGCGAAAGAAAACCCCGTCTTTATATTCAAGCGATACCGAAAGACCGTCAATTTTATATTCAACCCCATAGCAATAGGGTTCTTCAAGCGCCGCCATAACGCGCGCATCAAATTCCATAACTTCCTCACGGCTAAAAGCATCGGTCAGGCTCTGCATCTGCACCTGATGCCGAACTTCCTCAAATCCTTCCGAAACCTGCCCAATCACTCGCTCTGTTGGTGATGCAGGGTCCTTAAATTCAGGATGCGCCTCCTCCAGCTCACGGAGCCGCCTGAGTGCCATATCATATTCATAATCCGAAATTTCAGGCATGTCCAGCACATAATACCGATGCGCGTGATATCGCAAAAATTCCGTCAGTTTTCTCATTTCTTCCTGCACCAAAAGTCTCTCCTCCGTTTCCTTTCCAAAGGCATTTATCTAAAGCAAACATTTTCCCTAAAACCGGCAACCGAGACATGCTAAAGCAGAGGTTATGCCGCTTTCTTATACAAAAAAACTCTGCGGCCGCCCGACAGAGTTTTTTTCTATTATCCTTTGGGGTTAACAATATCGCGCCAGTCAAGGTCGCCCCTGTCCAGGCCTCTAATTAACACCTCTGCTGTTGCTGCATTGGTCGCAAGCGGCACATTATGCACATCACAAAGTCTAAAAAGCGCCGAAACATCCGGCTCGTGTGGTTGTGCCGTCAACGGGTCTCTGAAAAAGAGCACCAAATCAATTTCATTGTAGGCAATGCGGGCGCCAATCTGCTGGTCGCCTCCTTGCGGACCGGATAAAAACCGATGAATTTCAAGTCCGGTCGCCTCGCTGACCAGACTGCCGGTCGTACCGGTAGCACAAAGAGAATGCTTTTCCAAAATGCCTTTATATGCAATACAAAACTGTATCATCAATTCCTTTTTCTTATCGTGTGCAATCAGTGCTATATTCATGTTTGTTCTCCTTCCCGGTCTATTCCTAGCCACTTCATCATAAGTCTATTTTAATTGTAACATATTCTACCCTTGTTGTCTATAGGTTTATTGCAATTTTTATCGACAGAAACAATCATCTTTCTCACCGCCATCACCCGTCACAAAAATCAAAAAAACACCGCAGGGCCGAAACCAAAACGGTGTTTTTCATTCTATTGAAGCAAAGTATTGTATGTCTCCGCCTGCCTGTAGGCACTTGCCGCACCAAAGAAATATTCCTGAAAAATATCCCGTGCCACATAGGCCGCCCTGCTGCCCGAGCCGCCGTGTTCAATCACAACCGCCACGGCAATCTGCGGATTATCAAACGGCGCAAATCCAACATAAATACCGTTACTCGAGCCGTTTGAAACCTGTGCACTACCCGTCTTGCCGCCCGTTTTAATGGGAAAATCTGCAAACGCGCTGCTCGCCGTACCTTCAGAGGTTACAAGTTGCATTCCGCCCAGAACTGCCTTTAAGTTTTCGGGCTTAATATCAATCTTGTTCTTAATTTTGGGCATCGTCGTCTCAAGCACCGCATCATCCGTGTTAGACTTCACAGCCTTGAGCAATCTCAGTTCATAATTTGTGCCACCATTTGCCAGTGTGGCAATGTAGTTTGCCATCTGAATCGGGGTAAAAAGATTATCCGACTGTCCAATTGCCGCCTGCAATGCATCACCGGGATACCACTCCCGGCCGCTCTTCTTTCTGAGTTCAGGGCCTGCAACCTGACCTTTTTCTTCCTCGCCGGCAAGTTCAATGCCCGTGTAGTCGCCAAAGCCAAGTTGTTTTGCATATGATTCAATCGGCTCAATCCCCATCCGGCTACCCATCTCATAAAAAAAGTAGTTACATGAATGCTGAATCGCCTGTGAAATGTTAATCAATCCGTGCGTGCCTCCGCTTGAACGGTAAATATGGCACATAAAATCGTGACCGAGATAGTTATAAACACCCGTTGTCTGCATAAACTCCGAAGCCGTCGTTTTACCGCTTTCAAGGGCCGCAAGCGCTGTGCATAACTTAAATGTTGAGCCGGGTTCATAAGTACCTGTCAGCGCACGGTTAATCATCGGTCTTGCAGGGTTTGCATTCAGCACATTAAAGTTTTTGTTAAAGGCCGCGGGGTCATAGGTGGGGTAAGAGGCAATCGCCAGCGTCTCGCCGGTGTTTAAATCCAGCGCCACAACCGCACCGGCATCAGCGTCATGCCCGTTGCCATAGGAACTTGTTGCCGCAATATCACGAATGGTCTTCTCTAAAGAGTTCTCCGCCACCCATTGCAAATCCATATCCAGCGTCAGCATCACAGAATTTCCCGGCACCGGCTCTCTGGCATACACCACTTCCGTTTCGCCCTCTTTCAGTTTCCGTTCAATGCTGTTTGCTCCGTCAACACCGCGCAAATATGATTCAAAAGCCTTTTCAATGCCCTGCTTACCCAAATAGTCGTTCATGCCGTAGCCTTCATCTTTTAAGGCCGCATATTCCTCCTGATTGATAATGCCAACGCGTCCTAAAATGTGCGCCGCCATCGTACCCATAGTATATTCCCGAATCGGCTCATCATAAACCGTAACGCAAAAAAACTCCTCACGCGCTTCCTTAATTTTCGTTATGGTCTCAATATCCACATCATTTCCAAAAACATAAGGATTCGTAGACGAAAAATTGCGATTTTCCATTTCATACCGAATCCCGGCAATCACCCTGACTTCCTCTGGTGAATACCCGTCGCCGATGTCATATTTTTTCTTATATTTGTCAATCACTTCAGAAGCGGTCGTGCTGTCTTCGTAGCTTTTTTCTTTAAAAAAGGCCTGTGCCGCCGCCTGCC
>JAZRUU010000051.1:0-7265 GCA_045652725.1 Clostridia bacterium
TTTTCTTTAAAAAAGGCCTGTGCCGCCGCCTGCCGCTCTTCATCGGTTTCTCCTGCAAAGGCAAAGGTAAATGGCGCGCTCGATGAAATCGGCAAGGTGTCTTTATAAGAAAGACCACGCTCCGTAAATAAGTTTGCCATATTTAAAATAACACGATTCAGCGCCTCTTTATCGTCATTGATTTTGGCCAGCGCCACCGAATGTCCAACGCGGTTTGTCACCATAGCGCGTCCATATCGGTCTAAAATCTCACCGCGAGGTGCCTTAATAGGAATGTTTCTCGCCAAACGACTGTCAGAAATTTCTCTGTAATTGGCCCCCTCCACAATCTGCAAATAAAAAAGGCGTCCAATTGCAATCACGACCAAAGCAATCACCAATGCATAAAAGATATGACACCGTTTTTTCAACTGCTGATCTTCCACAACTGTCGCCTCCTTCTTCTGTTATTCAATCAAAATCATTCCGCTGAACCGGCAATTTTCCTAACAAGCGGATATAACACGGCCGCTGCCAGAGCGTTATAAACCGCGGCGGGTAAAATCTTTAAGAGCAGCGCATACCAAAAACTCCCCTGCCCCCAAATCACAAAATAAAAGATATAAGTAATCAATTCATAAGGAACCGTCAAAAGCAACACAAACAACATAGCAACGGGAATGTTGTTGTTAAAAAGGCTCCCGCTGATACAAATGCAAAAATAGGCAACCAGCGTACACAAAAGAGCATTCATCCCCACAATGCGCCCGCCGGTAATGTCCAATAACAACCCGCAAGCAACTCCCATAACAAGGGCGCTGTAGTCAGCATGCAGCAAGCTGTAGCAAACAACCGTTATAAAGAGCAAATTGGGAATCACACCCAAAACCTCAATCCCGCGCAAAACGGTGGTTTGAAGAACCGTCAACAGCGCTATTAAAATAACAGTCAGAATAATTTTAACCGCCACACCGGGCTGATTCTTCTGAAACATAACACTTACCTGCCGTTCCGAATGACCATCACTTCGCGAATCCGTTCAAAATCCACCGCCGTATCAATCACGGCATATTGTGAATATCCCATCGAGTCACTCTTTATTTCTGCAATTGTTCCAATCAAAATCCCCTCTGGATACACCCCGCCAAGGCCTGATGTCACAACAGCATCACCCAAAACCGGGCTTGCTCCCTTCGTCAGATAACCGAGGCGACACCGTCCCTCATCTGCTAAAGAAAGTTCCCCTTCCACAATACCAAAATCCTGAGAACGGCTAATGAGCGCACCAACAGAACTGTCAGTATCAATAATCGCCTGCACTTTTGCCCATCCCGTGCCGACAGAAATCACCCGGCCAACCAAGCCATAGCCCGATATAACTGTATCATCTACCGAAATACCGTCTTCTTTTCCTTTGTCAATGGTGAAAGAATCGAACCAGTTCCCCGGCTCCTTGGCAATCACCTCACAGCCAACAATGTCCCACTTTCCGGCAGAGGCTTTAAAATCAAGCATCTGTCTGAGCCGTTCATTTTCCTGACCATAAGCCTCAAGTTCCCGCACGCGGGCTGAGAGTCTTGCCACCTCATCCTGCAGTTCAAGATTTTCCTGTTGCATATCTTTCATGTCAAAAACAAATCCAAAAAAACCGCCAACGCCGCTTCCAATACCCGAAAAGAACTTCTGTGCCGGTCTTAAAACCGTTCCCACAACACCTCCGGCGGCAGAGCCTGCACCCGCAAAAGAAATGCCCATAACAATCAAAATCACAACGCAAATTGAAATCACAATCACATGCACTTTTCCGTTTCGTCTCATGCTCCACCCTCCTTCGTTTTCACGGTTTACAAAGTCAATTTAGCGCCATCTTTTGGTTTTGCTGCTCAAAATACCCTGACCTGCTTTTTCAAGAGCAGAAAGAGCCAGACCGGTACCCAGCGCAACACAGTCTAAAGCATTGTCAGCCACATAAACAGGAATGCCCGTTTCTTCCGAAATCAAAATATCCAGTCCGCGAATCAACGCGCCACCACCGGTTAAAACAATACCGCGATTCATAACATCAGCCGCAAGTTCAGGCGGTGTTTTTTCAAGTGTTGTCTTAATCGCATCCACAATCGCAAAAATAGATTCCGACATAGCGCTTCTGATTTCCTTGCTGGTTAAGGTAATAGTTCTCGGCAGACCGGTAATTAAATCACGGCCCTTAACTTCCATTGTGCCCTCTTCCTCATAAGCATAAGCCGAACCAATGTTAAACTTAATTTCTTCGGCTGTGCGTTCACCAATCATCAAATTATATTCGCGCTTAATGTAGTTCACAATATCTTCGTCCAAATCATCACCTGCAATGCGCAGAGACTGGCTCGAAACAATACCGCCGTAAGAGATAACCGCAACCTCACTCGTACCGCCGCCAATATCAACAACCATACTGCCGGTGGGTTCAGAAACAGGCAGACCGGCACCAATTGCCGCCGCCATCGGTTCTTCAATCAAATAAGCACTCTTGCCGCCTGCAGAAAGAATCGATTCTTCAACAGCGCGACGCTCAACCTCGGTTACACCAAAGGGAATACAAACAACCACGCGCGGTTTTACAATCGAAGAAGGATACGCTTTTTTAATGAAATACTTCATCATTGCCTGTGTGCTGTCAAAGTCAGCAATAACGCCATCTTTCAAGGGGCGGATTGCCACAACATTACCCGGTGTTCTGCCAATCATTTCTTTGGCTTCAGAACCAACTTTTAAAATTTTTCCTTCCGCCTTGTTCACGGCTACAACAGATGGCTCACGCAGAATAATGCCCTTACCTTTTAAATACACCAAGGTGTTCGCTGTACCTAAGTCAATACCAATGTCTTTTCCTAATGCCATTTTTTATTCCTCCCAAATCAATTCAATTTCAAATTCTTCTTTGAGCAGTTTGCCAAGCCTTGCCAAAGGCAAACCCACTACATTATAATAATCGCCGTCTATTTTTTCAACAAACAAGCCGCCTAAACCCTGCACGCCATAAGCGCCCGCTTTATCCATCGGCTCATCAGTTTTTATATACGAATCAATTTCTGCATCCGAAAGTTCTTTAAAATAAACCGTCGTCTCTTCCGTAACGCTCACACTTTTTGCATCACGCCTGCGAAACACCGTCACACCTGTCAAAACGCTGTGCGCTCTTCCTGAAAGTTTTTTGAGCATCACCTTTGCATCAGCAGCATCCTTCGGTTTTGTCAAAATCTCACCTTCAAAAACAACCACCGTGTCAGCACCAATAATCAGCGCTTCTTCCGGCTGTGTTTTTGCCACATCGGCCGCTTTTAAAAGTGAAAGACTCTGCACCGTCAAAAAAGGCGAAACATCGGGCGAAACTTCTTCCTCTGCACCTGATACCGCCACCGTAAAAGGCAGGCCAATCTGCTCTAAAATCTCCCGTCGTCTGGGCGAGCCGGAGGCAAGCACAACCAAAACATCCTTCGGCAAACGAATCTTCATAAAAAACGCCCCCTCCTCATCCTATCACACAATTGTATTACCAAAAAAGAGTGACTTTATTAGTATACCACAAATTCCAAACCGATTGCAAGGGCAAACAGGCTTTTTCTTCCAAAAGATTTTATTGCTTCCCTGTTGAGCCAAAACCGCCCTCACCCCGCTCTGTTTCCGGCAGACTTTCCGTCTCAACCAATGCAGCACGAATCACAGGGGCAAACACCATCTGCGCAATGCGCTCACCGGGTAAAATGGTGTAATCTTCCGGCCCCAGATTGATAAGCCCCACCGCAATTTCACCGCGATAGTCCGAGTCCACCACACCCACACCGTTAGAAAGGCAGATGCCGTGCTTAATCCCCAATCCGCTTCTTGCATAAATATAGGCCACAGTCTCCGGTCCGGGCAAAGCAATCGCAATTCCGGTCGGCACTTTTGCCATCGCGCCTTTTTTGAGCACCAAAGGCTCCGTAATATTGGCGGTCAAATCCATGCCAGCCGCACCCTCGCTTGCATAAAACGGCATTGGGGGCAAAACGCCGCCTTCGCTACCAATTCTTTTCAGCAAAACTTTCATGTCACACCTCATTGCATCCCGCGGTAAAAATGTCCGCGGGTAAAATTGCCGACAGGGGGTTCTGCCGCTGTGCCGCAAAGCCCCGACTGATATTCCCGAATCACTTTTTTACAAGTGTCATAATCCTCCACCGTAAAAATGAGCCGCACCGCATCCACGCCAATGTCAGAGAGTTCAGAAAGTCGCTCTGCCATATAGATGGGTTTTGCGTTATAAATCACATTGCCGCACTTCGTTCCAAGCAGAGGAAAAGTTTCTCCCTTTCTGTCAAGAAGTGCAAACCGACCCTCGTCACAGCCACACGCTCCGGCACTTTTTATAATGCAATTTTCCAAAAGCATCAAAGGCAACCGGCCATAGCCAATCACCTCAAGCTCCATTTCCGTGTGCCGCCTTATTGCGGCAATTCCTTTTATATTGAGTTCAGGCGACATCACACACCGCGTAGCACCCAGCGCTTCAAAAGCATGAACTGTCTCGCTGTTGGTTATGTTCAGCCTGTGTCCTGCCGTTATGGTTTTGCCGTCACAAGCATCAAGCTGACCCAAATTCTGCACACAAACCTCAGAAAATCCCTCCGCCGTCTGTTCCTTTCCCTCTTTAAAAAGCGGAGCAAACTGCAAAACAGGTTCTTTCACCAAATGGGCAAGATGTGCAAGATTTTCAGGCATATATATTCGTTGAATACCTGCATCAACCGCCGCCTCAAGCTGCGCCTCCGTCATCACCTCGGCACACAGGGTCATCGGTCGATTTACTGTCACATTTTCAACAGGCACCTTGCAAGCCGCAACCGGCTCGCGCCTGAATTTCTCTGTAATTTCTTTTTCAAGCAGTTCCGCTGCCTGCCGCCTGAGCGAGTTTAGGGCTTTAATCGAAACTGCCACATCATCACCTGCATCAATCTCAATCGTTTCGGCATAAAACGGCGTCTCTCCCAACTTTTTCAGTTGTTCCTCCATCCGTTCTTTCTCTGTTGCGCGCACCCGCGCCACTTCACAAACCTCTCCCGAAATTGTGATTGTTTCTCCCGTTCCGGCAACCACCGTCAACACCAGCGGCTTTTCTGCAAATGCAGACAAATACATTGCCACCGGCACCTGCCGTTTCTGTTTTTCAACCACCGGCAGTTCTGCCGCAATCTTGTTTGTCTCCGAAGCATCCATCATCCCGCCATATGTGCACCCGTCAAAATAGCCATAACACGACCCCCCGCGTGAAAAGAACTTCAGCATCGTTTCAATTTCATCGTCAGAGGTTCCCACTGTAGCGGCGCGTTTATATACTTCCGTCACCATTGCCACATAGTCGGGGCTCTTCATCCGCCCCTCAATTTTAAGTGAGGCAATCCCCATCTCCTTCAGTTCCGCCACGCGGTCTGCCAGGCATAAGTCTTTCGGGCATAAAAGCGGCAGCGTCTCCGTCACCGGTTTTCCGTCTTTTAAAAGCGTATAGGGCAACCTGCAAGGCTGTGCACAACCCCCTCTGTTTCCGCTCCGTGTCCCCAAAAGGCTACTCATCAAACATTGCCCCGAATAGGAGATGCAAAGCGCCCCGTGAACAAAATATTCTAGTTCCGTCTCCGTCGCAGCAGTAATGTCAGAAAGTTCAGCCCCTGTCACTTCACGGGCCAGCACCACGCGTTTCACGCCCAATCCGGCCAACAAATTCACACCTCTGCTGTTATTGATAGTCATCTGCGTGCTGGCGTGCACGGGCATTTCCGGCAGTTCGCGCCGCACCCGCGTCAAAAGTCCCAAATCCTGAATAATTAAGGCATCCACACCAATTTGGTATAAAAAATGAATGAAAGTCATCGCCTCTGTAAGCTCCGACTCTTTCATCAGCGTGTTGCAGCAAACATAAATTTTTGCACCCCGAGCGTGGCAAAAATCAACTGCTTGTTCAAGTTCTTCGTCTGAAAAATTCTGTGCACTCCGCCTTGCGCTAAAGCGTGCACCGCCAACATAAACTGCATCTGCACCGTGATTCACCGCAGCAACAAGTGCCTCAAAACTCCCTGCAGGAGATAAAATTTCCACACTCTCACCTCTTTTAACATAATGGATATACAGACAAAAACAGGGTCTGCCATTACCCTAACGACAGACCCCGAAATCTCACATTATTTTCCAACGTAATGTTTAACAAACGCCTCCAGCAGTTCGTCGCGTTCAATTTTACGAATCAGAGTCCGGGCATTTTTGTGGCTGGTAATATAGGTCGGATCACCGGATAAAATATAGCCGACAATCTGGCTAACAGGATGGTATCCCTTCTCCTCCAGAGCTGCATATACCTCTGTCATAATTGAACGAATGTAGTCATCACGGTTCGTGTCAAACTTATACTGTTGGGTTTCGTTCATCGTCATCATCTTCTCCACCTTTTCGTAAAATTCGCTATGTTATTATTATACACCAAGATTAAATTATATGCAAGTGCTTTTATTTGATTTTCATCGGAATCCCCGAAACCATCAGATACACTTCATCAGCCTGCGCCGCAATTTTCGTGTTAATGCGGCAGGTAATGCCGCGTCTTATTTTGTTAAAGCGGTCTTCAGGGCGGCTCCCCATTCCCAGTTCGTTTGTCAGCATCACCACAGGGGTAGGAACGGTTTTTGCTACCTGCACCACCTTGCGAACGGTCTGCCACACGGTTTTTTCAATCTCCAAAACCACCGACATAGGAATTGATTCCCACTTGGCGTCATAGTCACCAAGCAATTGCGTCACCATAACAGAAACACGGTCAAGCACAATGCCGTCATAACTGCCGCCAAATTCCTCAATGTGTCTGTCAATCCCGTCATAGGCCTCCAGCGTATCCCAGGTAGCCGGCCGCGTGGCTTTTCTGTAGGCAATCCTGCTCTGCACTTCTTCATCTTCCTCGGGAACCAGCGTGGCAATATACAAAATACTATCACCGAACTGCTCCGCCAAGCCTTGAGCATAATCACTTTTTCCGCTTCTCTTTCCACCGGTAACCAATATCAGTTTTCCCATACCTGTTCCCTCCTTAAATTTTGTTGATAAAACTTCTATCCCTGGTTTCATTGTATCATAACAATCTGGCTCACCGCAATGTAAAAATTAACCAAAATTCCAAGCATCAATTCATAAAAAACGCCATTCCGTTTGTGCACAAAAAAACCGCCGGAGGCTAGCCTCCGGCGGTTTTTTTGTGCACAAACGGAATGGCGTTTTTTATGAAT
>JAZRUU010000052.1:0-8697 GCA_045652725.1 Clostridia bacterium
AACAGGTATGGAAATTTTTTTCTTGTCGGTCAAAAAATGTCGAAATATTTTTTTGCCAATCCGCAGAATTTGACAAAATGTGCAAATTAAATGGTATATAATGGAAATACCAAAAATTTCCTATTGGAGGCATACAGATGACAAAACAAGAAATCCAATCCTATGAGCAGATGGGGATCCCGATACGAAAAAGAAAACAAGCACGCTCCTTTAAAACCGTTGAACTTTTGGAATACGGGCTTGTTTTTCTGCTTTATAAAATATTTTTATTCGGGGCGCTGTCACCTTTTGGACCGGCTATGTTTGCGGCAGTTTTCCCCAAGCGAAAGCACGGTTTCGGTGTGCTTGCGGCTGCGCTCGGCATTCTGGCGGCAGGGATGAAAATTGTCAGCCTGAAATATCTGGGTGCTCTTGCTATCAGCGCCAGTTTTTATCATTTGATGGAGAAGGAATGCAAGCGCTTTTTGTGGCTTTATCCTCTCGTTGCCGCGGGCTCTGTTGTGGTGACGGGTGCTGTGTTTGTGATTTTTAACGGATTTTTGGTCTATGATATGCTGTTTTTGTTGCTGGAAGCCGTTCTCATTGTTCTGATTTATGCCGCGCTTGAAAAAGCAACCGCACTTTTAAACAACCTGACGGAGAGAAAGGTGTTTGAGGCAGAAGAAAGCCTGAGCCTTGTTGTGCTGATGGGCGGCGTAATCTTAAGTGTGCAAACGGTGCCCTTTGTTGCAGGGCTTGCCCACATTTTAAGTCTGGTGGTTATTTTTGTTGCCGGCATCAGTGGCGGCTTTTCTCTTTCTTGCGGAGCAGGGATTACGATGGGCGTCATCAACAGCCTGACCGATGTGTTGCCCGCGCAGGTTGTGGCGGTTTATTCGGTGAGTGCCCTGTGTGCCGGATTGTTACATAAAAAAGGGCGCTGGGGCGTTGTGATTGGCTTTTTTGTGGCAAACAGCCTTGCCGCGCTATACTTCAGCCGGTCTGTCAACACGGTGGTGGCTCTTTCTGCCATTTTGGTTGCAGGCGTTGTTTTGTTTTTAATTCCCGAGCGTTATCTTGCGCTGTTTGGCGAAGTGATGCGCGCGCCGGGGTATCAGGAAGATTCTGTGCTGCGCATCAGAGAAATTATTGAAGAAAAACTGACCGAAGTTTCAGATTCATTTACAGAACTTTCGGGCATCTTCAATGCGGCCGTAGAAAAACGGGTGGATGAAAGCCTTAAAAATCCCGGTCCGCTGTTTGATAAAACGGCGGAGCAGGTTTGCCGCGGGTGTTCGCTGATGAACTTTTGCTGGCATAAGGAATATGAAAAAACGGGCCGGGACCTGATGACACTTTACGGACGCATGGAAATGCGCGGAAATGCCGCGCCGGAAGATGTGCCCGAGGGTTTTCAGAGGGCGTGCATCAGGCTGGATGAATTTTTGACGGTGCTGAATAAAAATTACGATGTGCACAAAGTGAATCTGCTCTGGGCGGGGCGTGTGGCAGAGAGCCGCATTCTTGTTGCAGAGCAGTTTAAAAATGTATCTTCTGTTTTAGGGCATCTTAAAAAAGAACTGATTTGCGAGCCCTCAGACTGCATTAAAATGGAACGAAAAATTACCGCAGCGCTTGACCGCGCGGGCATTATAGCCACACAGGTGCGCGTGACAAATGGTGACGGTTTAGAGGTAAGTTTGACAATGGAAAGTTGTGGCGGCGCGCGCGTTTGCGCCGGTAGAGCGGCGGCTCTCATCGGAAACGCCGTGGGGATGCCGATGCTCAAATTACCGTCAGATTGCGGTTGCGGCACTTGCCGGCTGAAATTTCAGGAGAAGGCGCGTTTTAGTGTTGAATCAGGCTGTGCCCAAACATCAGGGTCAGGTGGAGGCAAAAACGGTGACCGCTACATGTCATCTGTTTCGGCAGACGGACGCTATATTCTCGCTCTGTCAGACGGAATGGGGCACGGCAGTGCGGCAGAGACACAAAGCAGCATGACCATTTACCTCATTCGCCGCCTGCTTGGTTCGGGGTTTGATAAAGAAACCGCCCTGCGCCTCATTAACAGCATGCTGCTTGTCAGCACAGAGCGGGAGAGTTTTGCAACGGCTGATTTATGCCTTGTGAACCTATACAGCGGTGCGCTCGAGTTTATCAAAATCGGGGCCGCGTGCTCTTATTTAAAAAGCGGGAATCAGGTGACAAAAATCGGCTGCACCTCGTTGCCTGCCGGCATTGTTTCTGAAGTGGAGCCCGATTGCGATTTGCAATATGCCAAAACGGGTGACTTTGTTGTGCTTGTGACAGACGGTGTGAGCGATGTGCTTGAAAACACCCTGTCTGCCATTATTGAAAACTTCGGTGGCACTTCACCGCAACGGCTGGCCGATGAAATTTTAAACCGCGCCGTTGAAGCAGGCGGCGGGGTGCCGAAAGACGATATGACCGTTCTGGTTGCGCGGCTGACGGAGTCGTGAATTATTCGCGCCTCCCCGTGCGCTGGGCAATGACATCTGCCATCAGGCCGCCGATAACGGAGACAGCAAAGGAAAAAACGGCCACCTTGCAGCAGGAGATGGCGTAAAATGAGGCTTTAGGGAAGAAAAAACCGAGCAGAAGCGGCAAAAAGGAACAGAGAACGCCGTATTTTATGATAAAACGGGCGGCAGGGTGCATAGAAGAGGCTTTGTTTTTATGCATCGTAACCCTTCCTTTCATTTGAACTATAGTTTTATTATACTTGTAAAAAGGGGGTGCGGGCAAGGCACAATATATGGAAAAAACAAGAGGCTGCAACGCGGAAGACCGGTTGCAGCCTCTTATGTAACAGAAACATCTGTTTATGTACTTGCGTCAAAAGCCAGATTACTCAGCCTGAGGCGCACCTACGGGACATACGTTTGCGCAGTTGCCGCAATCAATGCAGCTGTCAGCGTCAATCGTGTAAACAGCATCGCCGGCGCTGATGCAGGAAACCGGACATTCAGCTTCGCAAGCACCACAGCTGATGCATTCTTCTGTGATTGTATAAGCCATTTGACACACCTCCTTATGCTCGTTACACATTTCTGTGTCGGTGAAAACTTCACCACAAGCATTATAACACAGAAAAAGCAAAAAGGGAAGTAGATTTGAAAAAAATTTTCAATATTTTGGTCAAATGAAAATATTGATGTAACCGTTTAGTTATTTGTTGACATTTTTTGCGAATTATAATATAATAAAATGAATAATTCAAATAGTGTAAATTTTTTTGCGATTCGTATCAACCGCTGGTTGAGCGTGTTTGGAAAAATATGAACACACGGTTTGGTATAATTTTTATTTGGAGGTTTTACAAATGGGTAGAGTTTACAATTTTTCAGCCGGCCCTTCTATGTTACCCGAAGCCGTTCTGAAAAAAGCAGCAGAACAAATGATGGATTACGAAGGATGCGGCATGTCCGTTATGGAAATGAGTCACCGTTCAGCAGATTATGAAGCAATTATTGGCGGTGCAGAGGCTCTTCTTCGTGAATTGATGCAGATTCCTGATAACTATAAGGTTATGTTTCTGCAGGGTGGTGCCTCCAGCCAGTTTGCAATGATTCCTTTAAATTTGATGAGAACCGGCAAGGCTGATTATGTAATCACCGGTCAATGGGCTAAAAAGGCAGCGCAAGAGGCAGAAAAATATGGCACAGTTAACCGCGTTGCAAGTTCAGCCGATAAAACATTTTCTTACATTCCTGAATTAGACCCTGCAACCTTTACAAAAGATGCAGACTATTTCCACATTACCTTTAACAACACCATTTACGGCACTCGTTACACCGAACTGCCCGATACGGGAAATGTGCCGATTGTGGCAGATATTTCTTCAAACATTCTCTCTGAACCCATTGATGTGTCAAAATTCGGCATGCTCTATGCCGGCGCACAGAAGAACATGGGTCCTGCCGGTGTGACCGTTGTTATCATTCGTGAAGACCTGTTAGGCTTCACCAAAGAGGGCACACCCACTATGTTTGATTATCAGATTCATGCTGATAACGGCTCAATGTATAACACCCCGCCGACATACGGTATTTATATCTGCAAACTTGTGCTTGAATGGCTCAAGGAACTGGGCGGCATTTCTGCTATGCATGAAATTAACCTGAAAAAGGCTAAAATTCTCTATGATTATTTAGATGAATCTAAAATGTTCCGCGGCACCGTTGTTGCAAAAGACCGTTCGCTGATGAATGTGCCGTTTGTGACCGATTCTGATGAACTGAATGCAAAATTCATTAAAGAAGCAAAGGCAGCAGGCTTTGTGAACTTAAAGGGCCACAGAACTGTTGGCGGTATGCGTGCCAGCATCTACAATGCAATGCCGGTTGAGGGCGTTGAAGCGCTGGTTGCCTTTATGAAGGAATTTGAAAAGAACAACTAAGAAAAGAGGAACTGTTATGTTTGACATTTTAACTTTAAATAAAATTGCAGAGCAGGGTCTTGAAAAATTCACGGCTGAAAATTACACCGTGTCTGATGATTCGCAGAATCCTGATGGTATCATTCTCCGCAGTTTTTCCATGCACGATATGGAACTCCCCGAGAGTTTAAAGGCTGTTGCCCGTGCCGGTGCCGGTGTGAATAACATTCCCATTGATGCCTGCACAGAAAAGGGTATTGTGGTGTTTAACACACCCGGTGCCAATGCAAATGCCGTAAAAGAACTTGTTATTTCAGCGCTGTTTCTTTCAAGCCGTAACATCACCGGCGGTATTGAATGGGCTAAAACCTTAATCGGTCAGGGTGCTGATGTGCCGAAGTTGGTTGAAAAGGGCAAAGGCCAGTTTGTAGGCCCTGAAATCAAGGGTAAAAAGCTGGGTGTTATCGGTTTGGGTGCTATTGGTGTTATGGTTGCCAATGCGGCTCACAATCTGGGTATGGATGTTATCGGTTATGACCCCTATCTCACCATTGATTCTGCTTGGCATCTGTCAAGAAGCATTCACAAGGCAAAAGATATCAACGAGGTGTTCGCAAACAGCGACTACATCACCCTGCATGTGCCTCTGAATGATTCTACCAAAGACTTAATTTCATCTGACAGTTTAAAACTGATGAAAGACGGTGTCAGAATCTTAAACTTCTCCCGTGGCGGTCTTGTGAATAATGCACACCTTGCAACCGCGCTGGAAGAAAAGAAGGTTGCCTGCTATGTGACAGACTTCCCTGATGAAACTGTGCTTTCAATGGAAAATGTGATTGCAATTCCGCATCTGGGTGCTTCAACACCCGAGTCTGAAGATAACTGTGCTGTTATGGCGGCAGAAGAACTTGTGGATTATCTGGAAAACGGTAACATTACCAATTCTGTTAACTTCCCCAATTGTTCCGTTGAAAGAGACGGGCAGACCCGTGTGACCATTCTTCACAAGAATGTTCCTTCAATGCTCAGCCAGTTCTCAGCCCTTTTTGCTGAAAAAGGTCTGAACATTCAGAATCTTTTAAACAAGAACAAGAAAGAAAACGCCTACACCATTATGGATATTGACGGCGCCGTTTCTGAAGACATTGAAAAAGCTCTTTGTGAGATTGAAGATGTGCTTCGCGTTCGTGTGATTCGCTAAAACGAGCAACAAGCCGCAACAAAATGCTTGCATTTTATTGCGGCTTTTTTGTTTGGCGGAGAGGGAGCGCTGCCAGTCATATACACAATTTCTGTCTTATTTAAAATTATCCCGTTTATGATAATTCGCTGGCGACACACCCAGCAGGCGCTTAAACACGCTGCCGAAATAATTGCTGCTTGAAAAGCCGCAGGCTTCGGCAATTTCACCAACAGACATATCGGTTGTTTGCAATAGGTTTTCCGCGGCTTTAACGCGGGTGGTTATCAAATATTCTTTAAAACCAAAGCCGGTTAGCTGTTTAAATTTTTTCGAAAAATAAGTTTCTTCCATAAATGCCATGGCGGCGGCATCAGCCAGAGTAATTTCTTCATCGTAATGCTCGCTGATGTAGCGGGCGGCAATCTGAATTTTATCTGCCCCTTCTTTTTGTTCAAGTGCTTTTTTTGTGCCGTGCCGCAGGGCATATAACACAATTTGCTCCAACAGGTTTTTCTCCATGGTGGGTGTCAATGCATCTTGTTTTTTTGCTTCGTTTGCCAACTGCTCAAGTTTTTGTTTCAGAACCGGCACATTTTCTTCTGAAAAAGAGCTGCAGCCGCTTTCTAAAAACGCCGTGAAGTTTTCTTTGCCAACAGATTGGATTAAATCCTGCACATAGCGCTCCTGAAAATAGACTACATAGCGTTCATACCCTTGCTTGTTTACCGAGGTGGTGCGATGCAGAACCGCCTGCGGAATGACAACAAGGTCACCGGGCGACACATCAAAAATTTTGTGCCCCACAAAATAACGCCGCTTGCCCGATAACAGAAAATATAACTCGTGAAACGAGTGGGCGTGCATTTCGGGCATATCCACAGCGGCGCTTGAGCGGCCTTTATCAATGTGAACGCCTTTATATAAATTTGGAACGCTAAATTGTTGCATTGTGTATCTTTTCCTTTAATTTCTTTTTCTTAATCATAACACATTTGGTTTAAATTTGCAAGAAATCTGTAATTTTTATGATATAATCACAAAAAAGTGGTAGCGATTACATAAATTTTGCATTATAATACAAGTATCAGTATAAAATTGGAGGCTTTTTTATGAAAGAAAAAATTATACAGTTCGGTGAGGGCGGCTTTTTGCGTGGCTTTGCCGATTGGATGCTGCAGCAGGTGAATGAAAAAACAGATTTTGACGGCAAAGTTGTTGTTGTGCAGCCTATTGAAAAGGGCATGTGCGATATGCTCTCGGCGCAGGGCTGTGTCTATACCCATATTTGCCGTGGGGTTGAGGGGGTTGACAGCCGCAAAATTGACGTGATTTCCCGTTGCGTTAAACCCTATGAGGATTTTGATGCATATTTAAAATTGGCGGAGAATCCTGATTTTCGTTTTGTTATTTCAAACACCACAGAAGCCGGCATTGTCTTTTCTGATAACGACAAGCTGACAGATGCACCGGCAAAAACATTTCCCGCAAAATTGACCCAGCTCCTTAAAAAGCGTTTTGAGCTTGGTCTTCCCGGTTTTGTGTTTCTGCCCTGTGAGCTGATTGATAAAAACGGCGAAAACCTGAAAAAATGCGTGCTTCAGTATGCAGATTTATGGTCTTTGGGTGCAGATTTTAAAAACTGGATTGAAACAGAAAACATCTTCTGTAACACCTTGGTTGACCGAATCAACACAGGTTACCCTGCAGATGAAAAGATTGAAACAGATTTTGATGATAAAATGGTTAACACCTCAGAATATTTTCACCTGTGGGTGGTTGAGGGGTATCCCGAACTGTTTTCCGAGCTTCCCTTTGACAAGTGCGGCTTAAATGTGATTGTAACGGATAAACTGGAAATGTACCGCACCCGTAAGGTTCGCATCTTAAACGGTGCTCATACCTCTTTAGTGCCTTATGCACTTCTTTCAGGCTTTGACACAGTTAAAAGCTGTATGGATGATGAAAAGATGCTGTCTCACATCAAAGCCTGTGTGTACGATGAAATTATCCCCACGCTGGACCTGCCCAGAGCAGAGCTTTTAGAGTATGCCAATAATGTCTTAATTCGTTTTTCGAATCCATATATTAAGCATTATCTTTCCTCTATTGCCTTAAACTCTGTGAGCAAGTTCAAGGTGCGTGTTTTGCCGTCAATTTTAGAATACATCAAGCGATATAACAAAATGCCGGAGACTCTTTTATTCTCCTTTGCTAAGCTTATTGATTTTTACCGTACCGATATGACCAACGATGATGCCGAAGTCACCGCCTTTATGAAAACAGCAACGGTGGGCGAAATTCTGGCCAACACAGCGCTGTGGGATGAGGATTTATCATACCTTGAAAGTGAGATTGTAAAATATGTTAATCAATAAACTGGATAATGTGGAAGTGAACATAGAAGACGGCCATAAATATGCGCGTGCCGAGATTAAAAAGGGCGATAATATTATTAAATACGGTCAGCCGATTGGCCACGCGACAGAAGATATTGCCGCCGGTGAACATGTGCATAGCCACAATATGAAAACCAATCTCTCCGGCAAAATTGAATATCGTTATGAGCCGCAGTTTTATTCGGAAGAAAGAGTTGATTCTGACAGAACTTTTATGGGCTATGTCCGCAAGAACGGGGATGTGGGCATCCGTAACGACATCTGGATTGTGAATACTGTTGGCTGCGTAAACAAAACAGCACAGATTCTGGCTGAAAAAACCGGCGCGAAATACTTTTCACATCCCTTTGGCTGTTCACAGCTTGGCGATGACCAGACCGTGACCCAAAAAATTTTAAAGGGCATGGTGAACCACCCGAATGCTGGTGGCGTTTTAGTGCTGGGTTTGGGTTGTGAAAACAACAATATTGATGTGTTTAAGGCGGTGCTTGGCACTTGGGATGATGACAGAGTCAAGTTTTTAATAGCACAGGATTTTGATGACGAAATTGCCGAAGGTGTTCGCCTGATTGAAGAGTTAAAGCAGAATGCAGAAAAAACCACCCGTCAGCCCGTGAGTGTTTCTAAACTGAAAATCGGTTTAAAGTGCGGCGGTAGTGACGGCTTTTCCGGCATTACGGCAAACCCCTTGGTGGGTAGGTTGTCAGACAAGCTGATTGCCCACGGTGGTAGTT
>JAZRUU010000053.1:0-3236 GCA_045652725.1 Clostridia bacterium
CATTTTTACAACAATGAAAGAATACAACTTAAAACAAAACTGACACCGCATGAAAAACGATGTCAGTATGTTGCTTAAAATTTAATATTGTTTACCATAGAGTGCTTTTTTGTGTTGTCTGCACAAATTGGTGCAGTTCAATTTGCTACTGCCGCTTTTTGTATGCCGGAAACCATACGATAGTTGCGTGGTTTGATAGAGGTTAAAACACCTTTTTAATCAATTTCTTATTATGCAGTTTAGTCTGCGGTATACGCTTTATCGGTTTCAACGGTGATGCAGTTGGCACTGCCATCCCACGAGACATCGAAATTAAAGGCCTGACCCAAATCTCTTAATTTAAAGTAGTTATTACCGCCGATGTTGTAGGCTTTTAAGATAACTTCGGTGCCATCTTTAAATATTTTTGAGGTGCAGATGACAGAAGGTTTTGACTGATTATCACCCGGGGAGAGCTCGCCGCCAACGGCGGTGTAAGCCTTGCCGGAGATTAAGTTGATGACGCTGTTTTCATCATCCCAACTGACTTCGAACTGTTTGGAAGATCCGGAGATGACCTTGGCAATGTCGCGCAGTTTGAAGTAGTTGTTATCTTCAATGTTATATGCCTCAAAGGCGGTTTCGTTTCCGTCTATAAGCACTTTGGAGGTGGTGTAATTAGCGGTGGGAGTTGCATTGATGACACGGAAACTGATGCGGGGGGAATCTTGCCAACTAAGTGAGTCACCGCCCTGAATGGAGAGACGCTCTTCTTTGGATTGGTAGCCCAAAGAAACGGTTACTGTGTGGTCACCGGGTTCGGTGATGCTAAAAGTGGAGCCCGGCAGAAGATAGGTCTGGTCAATGGTGGCGCTGCTTTCATCATACCAGAACTGATTGTCTTTATATGTTCCGTTTTCGCAGGTTGTGACGGTGCAGATGTCTGCCGCCTCGGTAAACAGGCGGTTATCAACATAAACGGCACTTGCAGCACAGTTTACGGTGATGGTTGAGTTTTGGTCGATGATGAAAGTGGTGTCACCTTTTTTGTTGTAGGTAATGTCATACAATCCGTTAATGGTAATGCTGCCGTTGGGAATGGATTCCTCCCAAATGGGGTATGTAAAACCATCAGACTTATTGGCAGGGTTCATTGGCTGAACGCTGTTGATTAAGATGATGGCTTCAACCGTTTTGCCTTTTGCTGTGGATTTTACATAATAGGGATTGGTCTGACCGGTGAGTGTGTGAGAAAGATTTTTTGGAAAATTTTTATTTTTTTCATAGTCCCAATAGGCATCGTTGGTGCCGCCATCGGGCAGGTAGCCGGCGGACGGGGAGAAGGAACCCTCATCGTCGGTTATGAGGTCTGAAACCGTGTAGACGGTGGAATCTTGCAAGAGCGCGACGGTAACGGGTGCCTGACAGACATAGATTGGCACATTTTCTATAAGCATAGGCGATTCTTCGCGCAGGACATTTGTGATGCTGATTTGGTCACCGAGGGTGACGGTTTCGGCCGCGGATGCTAAGCTTGCTATGGACAAAAGAAGAAAAACCGTGATGAGGAGTGAGATATATTTTTTTATTTTCATATGTATGTCTCCTTATGAAAGTTTGTGAGATTATTGTATCATATTTAAAAAAGGGTGTCAATTATTCTATATATCAGCAGTTGCAAAAAAGAAAAAGCCGATATTTTCGCGTTTGAAAATATCGGCTTTTCTTTTGTTATTTAAGGACGGAGAAGTGAACCGGGGTGAAGCCTAAATCTTGAATTAAAAGAGACATTTCAGCCTGATTTAAAGGTGTTTTGGATAAAATTTCGGCATTCTTTTCTTCAAGGTTCACCTTTGACTTTAACCCTTTTTCTATAAGCGCCGTTTCAAGACGCGCGGTGCAATGAGCACAACTCATACCATCAATCAAAATGACGGTTTTATGAGGAAACTCGGCGGTTGGCTCAAGCGGTGCATTTGCTGCGCTTGCTTTTTTTAATTTTACAACGGCGTAAATTAAAACCAAAATAACGAGTGGAACGGTGACGTAGAGAACTGTCATATAGAGCCTTCTTTCCTTAAATGTCTATCAAAAATACCATTGCTATTATAATACTTTGCGGCAAAAAAGTCAAGAAGAAATTGGTTATTGTTTGGGATTTTGTAAGACCCCTGCAGTAGAGAGCGCCTTGTAAACGATGGGCGTTAAAATGGCCGTGATGATGATTTCGGGCAGCATATAGGTGCCGTTATAGAAAATTGAGTAAATGAAAGAGAGTGCGGTGCCAGAGAATGTTTCTAAAATGGTTTTGCCGATGGCGTAAAATCCCTCCTGACCGAAGAACCATTCAGCCCAGGCGCCGAAAAACAGAGCACCTGAAAGGATGTGGATAAGATATTTAAGTGACAGGGCAACAACAGAGCCGACACAGATGGCAACAGAATTATTTTTGATTTTGTTTTTAAAAATGCCACCGAAACCGAGAACCGTGTAGGCGGCTATGTAATCTAAAAAGCAGATGGAAAGAGCCATCCATAGCACCATTTGCTCCTCGCCGGGGAGAAAGAAAGCGGAAACGGTTCGGATACCTAATAGCAGTTGCAACAGACTGAAAATGAAGGCGGAAAAAAGCCCCCATTTTGTTCCATAGCAGAACGCTAAAATGACGATAGGCATCATTGAAGCAATGGTGATGCCGCCGCCAAAGGGCAGTTGAAACGGCTGAAAGACAGATAGAACGGTTGCGATGGCAATCAGCATAGATGTGGTTACGAGTCGTTTGGTTTTCATTGAGTTTTCTCCTTTCAAAATAAAAAACGGAAACAACCCAACATAAGAATTGTTTCCGCGAAAGAAGCGCTTTTGAAATATTCCCTACGTTGGCATTATCCAAATCAGGTTACGGGTCGAAACAAAGTTTCCTCTCAGCCGGATGGCTCCCCGATATTTATTTTTTGTCATTATACAACACGAAAAACTGATTTGTCAAGGGAAAAATGAAAAAAATTTTTTGAAATGGCGTTTTTTGGACAGAAAATGGCTGAATTTGAAGAAAAAATCGTTAATTTTGCAATGTGCACTTTGGGAAAATTTTTTGTGGTAGGATAGGAACACGCAAGGGGGTGAAAGGGTGCAGGGAGAATGCGGAAATGTGGCCCGATATGTAAAAGCGCTTTTAGAAGAGCCGGCAGACGGCTTGAAAGAGGGCGCGGGGAGTGAGGCGGAAGCAGATAACGCCGGAGCCATAAGTCGGAGGC
>JAZRUU010000054.1:0-11132 GCA_045652725.1 Clostridia bacterium
CCCCGAAAGGCCACGCCTTTCGGGGTTTTTTGTGTTTAAAACGGCAGATCCAGGTCGCCGTCATCACCAATGTCTATCGTCAGCCGGTTAATAGCGCACCAGCGCTCTAATGCCAGATAAAGGGGCGATTCTTCATCAATCTCTGTGTTGTTATAGGCCAGCGCCTGAACCAGCATGCTCCCATCTGCAATTTCGAGCGCTGCAACAATTTTTTGGCCCAGATAAATGCCCACCACGGGATTATCAAGCGCATCCCACCGCTTCAGGCAATTGTTGAGTTGCTCACCGGCGCGTTTGCACTCTGCCGTGCTTCTTAAAATCTTGAAGAAAAAGCCGTTAACCGTTTGATTTTTAATTCGCTCAGGCAGGGCTTGTATCGGCAATGAGAAGTCCAGGTCGTTGCTTAAATAATTGCCCTGATTCGCCTCTTTTCTGAATTTTTTCCACTTTTTCTGTTCCAAAAGACGCCCTTCTTCACCCTGCGCGGCATAATCTATTCCCAAGCGAATCATGTAACTTGCATATTCCTTAATACAGCGTTGCAGTTCATGCGGGCTTGTTTTTTTTGCAAAATCTTCTAAAAACAAGCGGATGCCCGGATAACGATGAAATTTTGAAAGAAAGCCAAATATGCGTTCGTCTCCAAGCACTGCATAAAGAAGATTTACATCTGAAAGAATCTCATGCAACGCGCCGCATTCCTTTACATAAAACAACAGACCGGGATTGTTGCAAAAACATCGTCTGATGGATTTTGTTGACGGCAACCGATAGTCAGAAAGCAGGGCGAGCGCCGTTTCTGCATTTTTCAGAACAGGAATAAGATGGGAAAAACTCTCATTAAGCTGCATAGAACCGTCATAATATGGAATTGTGTCATAAAAACATCGGGGAAAGTTCTGAAACCGCACCGCCTCAAGACATTTTTCGAAAGAAAATTCTTTGGCAGAAAACGGCAAGGGCACCGACCAATGCAGTTGAAACAGGTGACGCACATACCTTTTGAGCAGTTTGTTTTCGCTAAACAGTTGACAAAGCAAACCGCCCGTCTCCTGCTCTTTCCAACTCTCCACATTTTCACGAAGACAAATGTTGCCGCGGCTATCTTCAAGGTGCACCTCCGCTTTGCCTGCCGCAAAATCGAAAGTTACACACTCACTAAGCGGAAAACCGCCCGAAAGCGAAAGTGTGTTCACCCAGGGAATCGTCATGATTTCTGCCGGGTTCTCTATGCTCCGGCTCACGCGCACATAGGTTTTTCCGTTCTCCACAGTCACGCGCTGTACCGTTTTTGCGGCAGAAGTGCGCTTTTTACATTTAGGGCAAATAATGTCGAGTCCATCAGAAATTGGCTGCTGAAGCGGCAAAACACAATACTTAATCGGCTCAAATGTAAGTTGCAAACCGACAAATTCAGATGCACCCTTTTCTGTGACAAGCGGTTTTCGACCGGATGAGCCGCTTAAATAATGATTGTAAGCCGGCACCTTTTTACCGCAATGCGGGCAAACAAACAAATGCCCCTTTAATAAAATGTTTCCATCTTGTTTTTTTGCCTCGGTGTAGCGCCGCCCTGCTCTGCCACAAAGGCAACGGTAAGCTGCCTCGGGGCTCATAAGCGTTTCTTTTTCAACAATCCTGTAGCCGTCATAAATTTCAATCACATACTGCAATTGTTCCATAAAGATGCCTCCGTTTTGTGTTACTGTATTCAGTATAGCAATTTGGCTGTACCAAAAAACGGACAGCCGTAATTTTATTTTAATTTTTTAATGAAAAAAAATGAAAAGTGTGCTATACTGAAAGTAATAGAAAAAAATTCGGATTCATCGCACCGTTTTGTAATGAATTTAAGAAATTTGGTGATTGTATGTTAAACTATGAAACGCTTTCCCCCGAAATTGAAAAAAAGATAAAGAACGACAGAGCAAACAGCACGCTGCCCGCCGTCGGTTTTTGTGATGAAAAAGTGATTCGCCGAAACGAAACCCGCGACAAGGCAACACTTTTGCGCCCGCCCTTTATCAGAGATATTGATAAAATTATGCACTCACCGTTTTATAACCGCTACGCCGATAAAACACAGGTGTTTTCTTTTTACAAAAATGATGACATTGCCCGGCGCGGTCTGCATGTGCAGCTCGTTTCGCGCATCGCGCGCACAATCGGCAAGGCGCTGTGCCTGAATTTAGATTTGATTGAGGCCATCGCTTTAGGGCACGACATTGGCCACACCCCGTTTGGTCACGCCGGCGAGGCGATGCTTGATGAGTTGCTCTATTCTCACACAGGTCTTCACTTTTCACACAACATCCACTCTGTCAGGGTTCTTGACGGCATTTTTCCTTACAACATCAGCCTGCAGACTTTAAGCGGCATTGCTTCTCACGATGGTGAAACAGAAATGGGGGAATATCGCCCCCGTCCGCTTGAATGTTTTGAAGAATTTGATCGGCAAATTGAAGAATGTTACCGTGACAAAGCCAATGTAAAAAAACTCGTTCCCTCCACACTTGAGGGCTGTGTGGTCCGCATTTCTGACATCATTGCCTACCTCGGCAAAGACCGGCAGGATGCCGAGCGCGCCCACATTATCGGCAATGCCGATTTTTCTTCCGGCGTGCTGGGTGTTTTTAATGCTGAAATTGTTAACAATATGGTTGTGAACATTGTAGAAAACAGTTACGGCAAACCCTATATTAAAATGGACAAAGAGCATTTTGCGGCACTCAGCGCTGCCAAAGCGCAAAACTATGCCTTAATTTATAACAACAAAGAAACGGCCGCCATTATGCAGAGCAAGGTTAAGCCAATGATGGCAGAACTCTATGAAAAACTGCTGGATGACCTGCAAAACCGCCGCCTCAACTCCCCCATTTTTACACACCACATTAACTATGTTACCAAGGCGCATTATGCGCGCAGCACACCCTATGATAAAACGGAGCCGAATCGGATTGTGACAGACTACATCGCCGGAATGACCGATGATTACTTCATTGATCTGCACGCTCACCTCTTTCCCGACAGTAACCTGAAAATTCACTATAAGGGGTATTTTGAATGAAAGAAACAGTTATTTTTGCACCCGGAGCAAATAACACAGAATTAACCCGCAGCCTTGCCCGTTTCGGCAAGAGCACGATTGGTATGCGGATTTTTTCGGCCACAGAACTTGCGCATTTTGCGCTGATGCGAAGCGGAACGCCACTCTGCGAGAACCTTTTAACGCCCAGACAGGAGGCAGCTGTGATTGACGCCTTCATCCGCGAGATTCCCTATTTTGCCGCTGCCTCTTTTGCCGATTCGGAGAAAATTGCCGCAGCTCTTTCTTCTCTGCGCCACCTGATTGCCCAAAACGAAGCTGAAACTATTAAAACAAAACTTTCGCAAGGGGAGTTCCCAGAAAAAAACACGAGTCTCATTGCTGTGTATGAGCGCTATCTTGCGGTTCTTGAAAGTGAAAATATGACAGACAGCATTGGCCTCATCAGACACGCCGCAAAAACGGCAAAGCCCCTTTCGATTCATTTTGTAACTTTAAAAGAGTTCCCGCTTTCACCGCTTGAGATGCATCTTGCTGATGTTTTAGCACCCCATAAATGCGAAATGAGCCTGGCTGAACTCTTTGAAAAACCCAAAAAAGAAATACATATTCAAAGTTATAAAGAAGCCTACGGCAGCGCCAACGAAATTGAAAGCGTTTTTGAATACATAGCCAAAGAAAACATTCCTTTTGACGCCTGTACCGTCGCTGTTGCGGGTGATGAAAGTTATCTGCGTTTGCTCTATGATGCAGCAATGCTTTATAACATTCCCGTCACTTTTGGTTGCGGCTTGCCGATTCTTTATGCAAACCCTGCCATTCTTTTAAAACTGTTTCATCTGTGGAACACGCGCGGCTACAACGGAAAAGATGCACTGGGCGAACTGATTTACAGCAACGCCTTTGACCGCAAAAAATTTTGCACCGCGCTCGGCATTACGGAACCGCGCGATTTGCATAAATTGATCGAAATTGCCGGCAATTTGCGACTCGGGTGGAACGCCGGCGATAACATTCGCCGTATTGATGATTATAAAAGCACACCCGATGCGGTAACCGTTCTTTTTGATGCGCTTGATAAATTTGCACACCTGCTCTCTTTGGGCGTGAGCAAAATGATTGAGAATTTTTCGGTTATCCGCGAGGGTTTTTCGGGGCGCATTGACCGTTCGGCACTCTCGGTTATCTGTGATGCGCTTGAATCTTACCTGCATTTTTCATCTAGCACTTCGCCAGAGCAAATGATTCCCGAAATTTTAAAGAAAAACATCTGCGCTGAAAACAGCCGTGACGGCGCGTTGTTTGTTACGGGGATTCGCGGTGCACTTTCAGCCGTTCGCGAGAATTTGTTTGTTGTGGGGCTTTCTGCCTCGCATTTTCCCGGTGCGCCGAAAGAAAATTATCTGATGCTAGACAGCGACTATCTGCTTTTAGCCGATGAAAAAACTGCGCCCACCTCTAATAGTCGCATTGCAAAAAACAAAGAGGTGCTGGGTGATGCGCTCGCACTTGCCGCGGCTTTAAATGTCAATGCACACCTTTCTTATGCAAGTTATCTGGTTGCCGATTTAAAGGTTGAAAACCCCTCTTCTGTTTTGTTTGAAATTTTCAAAAAACAAACGGGCGAAAACGCCACCATGCAGGACTTTTATGATGTTTTGGGTCACATTGGCTACTTTGACCAAAAAATTTCAGACACACGGCACATTGGCAAGGCGTTTACCGATGGGTATGACATCAGTTTTTCGGCACCCTCTCTACCCTTTGCACCCGTTTCAGCAGATGACCTTGCCCTCTCGCCCACTGCGATTGATGACTTTTTCAACTGCCCGTTTCATTTTTATTTAACAAAAATTCTGGGTGTTCGCGAGCAGGAAACCGATGACCCCTTTCAGGTTATCTCAGGGCGCGATGTGGGCACTTTGGTGCACAACTTAATGGAAGAACAAGCCAAAACAAATGCCGGCCATGATGACTTTTTAAAGAAAGCCGAAGCGGCATTTGACGAATTTTTAATGAGCCGCCCGCCCATTCATAAAGATTCTGCCAAAAACGAAAAGGCAAATTTTATGCGCATTATGGAAAATGCCTATGAATTAGACCCACATAACGAAGTGCTTGCCACCGAAGAAGAAGTAGCAGTGAAGCACCCCTCGGGCATTTTGCTTCACGGCATTCCCGACCGTGTTGAAAAAGCAAAAGACGGCACCTATCTCATTGCAGATTATAAATCTGCCGTTTATATTTCGCACAAGCCAAACGATATTGACACCTGCCTGCAGGTTGTGATTTATGCCTATTTGATGGAGCAAAAAGGCATAAAGATTTCGCGTTGTGAATATCGCTACCTGCGGGATAAAAAAATCATTCCCTGCATCTATGATGATGCGATGAAAGATAAACTCAGCCAAAAACTCACAGAACTCAAAAAGGCACTTTCTGACGGTGTTTTTGAACCGGCCGAAAATACAGATGCCTGCCGCTACTGTAAACTGAAATCGCTTTGCGGCGCTATTTTAAAACAAAAGGAGGGGGCACAATGAGTCAGGATCCGATGCAAATTGATACACAAGCCAGACAAAAAATCACA
Source organism: Clostridia bacterium (assembly GCA_045652725.1). Lineage (GTDB taxonomy): Bacteria > Bacillota > Clostridia > UBA1381 > UBA9506 > UMGS755. The sequence goes on from JAZRUU010000054.1 coordinate 5,637, forward strand.
CAGAACATTGCCTCAAACTTCTTTGTTGAGGCCGGTGCCGGCTCGGGTAAAACCACCATTTTGGTCAAGCGTATGGTGGCAATGATAGAGTCAGGCATTGATGTCAGAAAAATTTGTGCCATCACTTTCACCAAGGCAGCCGCCGGAAAATTTTATGAGCGTTTTCAAATGAAACTGGCCGAAAGAAGCATTGCAACACAAGATGACGATGCCGATTTGTCAGCGCCTACAGATGAAACAAGAAGCCGTTGCCTTGCGGCTTTAAACGACATTGACCTTTGTTTTATGGGCACCATTGATGCTTTTTGTAACATGATTCTCTCCGAGCACCCCATAAAGGCCGGCATTCCCTCCGGTGCATCTGTTCTCTCGGCAGAGGAAATCGGCGTGGCTTATAAAAAAGAATTTTCCGAAATTCAGCGGGGGCATTATGGAGACGAATTAAAAACACTCTGCAACCGTTTCTCTCTGTTTCACAAAAAGCCGGGCGATGTTTTCACAAGGTCCATCGGCACAATGATGGACACAAGAAATTGCAAACGGAACTATAGCACAGCGCCCGACAAAAGCATTGATGACATTTTAAAAGATGAAAAGGCAGCTCTGCTCTCGTTGCTTCGTGCTTTGCTTAACAACAAGCACCTTGCCTACGATAAAAATGCCGCATCAAAAAGCGCCTGGGAGACACTCGAAACAAAAGAACTACTGCTCTTTTCATCCTGGCAAAACAACATCTGCGGCATTCTGGCCACGCTGAAAGACATTTTGCCGCTGCGGCTGATTCCCGAGGCAGACATCCACAGTCTTTGCCCCAATGCGCAACAATTTTTAGAGCCGCACGACACAAGAGGCAAACTCGCATGGTTTCAGTTTGATGAATCAGGCGTGGCGCATTTAAGACAAAAAATTCTTGATTTGCAATATGCCGTCACAATGGAATTTTTAGATAAGGCCTCTACCGCCATTGCAGATACCCTCCGCCTTAGCGGGCAACTGACTTATTTTGACTATCTGCTCTATCTGCGCGACCTTTTGAAAAAAGATGCCGCAGAAGGCGGCAAACTGATTGCACACATTTATGACCGCCACAGTTATTTTTTGATTGACGAATTTCAGGATACTAACCCCATGCAGGCCGAAATTTTCTTTTATCTGACGGCAAAAGAGCCGTTACCCGATTGGAAAAAGTGTGTGCCGCGTGCAGGTTCACTGTTCATTGTCGGCGACCCAAAGCAGTCCATCTACCGCTTTCGCTATGCCGATGTTACCTCATTTTTACGGGTGAAAGCGCTGTTTTGCGACGAAGTTGGTGAGGTTCTCTATTTAACGCGAAATTTCCGCTCAACCTATAAACTCCGTAATTGGTTTAATTCTGCCTTTTGTGCCCTTTTGCCGAATAACACAGATATTCAAAGCCGTTTCGAGCCGATTCCGCTTGAAGCAAACCCGGTAAAAGATGACACTTTCTGCGGTGTTTATTCTTACAATGTCGCCGGCTCCATGGTCAGGTCAGCCGCGTCCAAGGATAAAGACCCCGAAATCGTTGCAAAAATTATTCGTAGAATAGTAGAAAATCCGGCTTATAAGATTTTTGAAGACGGCAAAACGAGAACGGTAACCTATAAAGATATTATGCTGATTACCCCGCGCAAAACAAAACTCACAAGTTATATGCAGGCGTTTTCAGCGCACGACATTCCCTTTCGGGTTGAGGGGTCGGTTTCGTTTGACGAGTGCCCTGCCCTGATTACGGTCTCAAAACTGTTTTCGTTGGCGGCCAACCCCACCGATTCAGCCGCGCTCATCGGCGCGCTCACCTCGGCACGCTATCGAATTAGCCTGAACGAAATTCACGCTTTGAAAAAACAGGGATTTGTGTTTCATTTGTTTGCCGAAAATGATGAAAACATCAAGCCGTCAGATGCACTCTCAGATGCAATGCAAAGCCTTAAAAAGTTAGCGGGCCGCGCGCGGTATTTGAGCGCCTCTGCTCTGTTTATGACCATTATAGACTCTCTGGAGTTGTTCCGCCATGTCAGCACGGCCAATCTGCCATACATCTATTTTGCGCAGGAATTGCTCCGCACAGCAGAGGCAGGCGGCACATTTGCCACCCTGCCGCAAGCCGCAACATTTTTAGAGGGGTTAATTCAAAACGAGTCTGATGCCGAAAGAACCATCAGCCTGACAAGAAACGAAAACCGCGTTCACATTGCCAACCTGCATAAAGTCAAGGGGCTTGAGGCGCCCATTGTCATTTTAGCCGACCCCGCAACAATAAATAAAACGCCATCAATCCGTGTTACACACACAGATGCGGGTCCGGGTTGTCACATTTTTGAGGTTTCGAGCAGTTTGTCAACCCTCTTTTCCTACAGCGGTTTTGCAGCGGAAAAAGCCGACGAGCAGGCCTGCCTTGATGCCGAAAAAAACAGGCTCTTATATGTAGCCGCAACCCGTGCGCGCCGCGTGCTTTTGGTGGCTAATGAATTGAAGTCAGACGGTTCTGCAAACGATGCAAACCTGTGGAAGTTTTTTGTTGACCGCGCAGAGGGCGACTTTTTCACCATTCTGCCGGCCGGCAAAGAAAAACCTGCTTTGCAAAGGCAAACGGTGACTGCTGATTCGCTCTACCAAAGCGGCGAGTCAGAAAACTTATTAAAAGCCACAAAATCTTATGGCGAAAGTTACGAAATCCGTCGCCCCAGCCAGATTAAATTAAAGGGCAAAAGCACCTCGGAGGATAACGCTCAGGATGAATCCACCGACGAACACCGCAGCGGCGCTATCCGTCACGATGCCGCCCTCATCGGCACAATGGTACACAGTTTGATGGAGGCCTTAATCACATCCCGCTTAAAAGTTGATGTGCCCACCCTCGTTAAAGAAATCGCATCTGAATATGAAGCCGACAATGAAACCTACTCTGCTATGCTGGCAGATGTGGCAGAAAAAATGCTCGCCGGCGGTTATGAGCAGAAGAGCGACGCGCCGAAAGACATAGTTAAAACTCTTCTTAACGCCGACGAAGTCTACTGCGAACTACCCTTCTGCCACAGCACAACAGAAAACGGAAAAACCATTCTCTGGCACGGCATTATGGATGTTGTGTATCGCACAGGAGATGTGTGGCATATTCTTGACTACAAAACAAATGCCGACGCAAGCGGGCTCGATAAAAAATATCACGAGCAACTCACGGCTTATTGCGAAGCGTTTTTCGCGCTGACCGGAAACAGCGCAAAGGCAATGATTTACCACATCGATGTGTAAAAACGGGTGTGGCAGAGTTAACCCCTGCCACAGCCTTTTTCTTTTTATTGTTCTATGTGTCTGCCTAAAAAACCAGCCGCCGATTGAGCCAGTTTTTCTTCTACCTCACCCATTTTCGGAGATGCCTCGTTTGAAAAAAACACAACCGAGCCAATGGTATCACCCTCGGAGATGATGGGAACCACCACACCGGCAGTATATTTCTCGCTGCCGTCAATCACATTGATTTTTTTATCGTCTCCGCTTTTTAAAACAAAGGTAGAACGCTCTTCCATCATTTTTTCAAGTTCGGGGCTTATCTTTTTATCCGAAAGTTCGCGTTTGGGCACGCCCGAAACGGCAATGATGTTATCCTTATCGGTAATGCAGGCGGGATGACCGCTTGTTTTTGACAGGGTTTCGGCATATTCTGAAGCAAAATCACCCAGCTCGCCAATGGGCGAATATTTTTTGAAAATCACCTCGCCGTCGCGGTCGGTATAAATCTCAAGCGGGTCGCCCTCGCGGATTCTCATCGTTCTTCTGATTTCTTTCGGTATAACAACACGGCCTAAGTCGTCAATTCGTCTCACACTGCCTGTGGCTTTCATATATAAAAACTCCTTCTACGCGGACCGTCGGGGACGCCGGTCCCATCATTTGAATTACAACGCTATTTTGTGCAATCAAGGAATTTTTATGTAAGGAAAATGGTGGGATTTAGTTTTTAAAATACTTTTTGATTACGATAAGAATTTCGCACCTTCGTTTATTTTTCATTTAAAAAAATCAATAAATTCACATAGCAACGATGGGGGTTGCAAATTTTTTGTTTGATCTTTTGCAGATTCATTGTTTGAATAACAATTCGCCTGTTCATACACAAACACATCTACCGTGTTTATGAGAGAACGAACCAATTCTTTGTCTTTCTCACTTCGCCACAGATCTGCCTCAGGCATCGCCTCAACCTGTTCCTTTGTTTTCTTTGTGTAAAGCATTGTATGCTTCACTCTATTTTCTTTATTTAACTGCCAAAGAAGCAACGAGAGCGAAACGCCCCAATCCAGCGTATCAACACCAACATCGTTGCACATAATGACGACACAGGCAGGTCGATCGCCGCATAGCCTTTGGATTTGTTTGAACACAGCGTAAATCGGGCGCCGCACAGGTTTTTCACATTCAATCCGCCCGCGATTGTCCTGATAATTTGATGCAACCCAAACTTCTATGAACACACATGTATCAGATCTGACGCTCGATATTTTTACTTCTCCAACCTCTATGTATAAATTATATAACTCCGGCGGACATCCGGCCCAGTTAAACATAATATCACCTCACACAGTTGTTTTTTTATTGTATCATAATAATTTTATTTAATCAACAAAAAAGCCGATAAAAACTTGCATTCTTAAACGGAAAATGATATAATGAAGAAAACTGACAGGAGGGTTTAACTATGAAATATGTGAATCAATTACAATATCCTGATATGCAATACATCACCCGCGTGAAAGATCCTGATGAAGAGCGCCGCAAGGTAGGCCTTGCGAACACGGTTGCCAAGTCCGGCTGCGGACTTTGTTCATCAGTTATGGTTGCTGACCGTTTGCGCGTGGATGACGGAAATTTTGAGATAGAAGATGCGCGACAGCTTTCTTATGACAGCGGTGCAAACCACAGTCAGGGTACGGATGGCAGCATCTACTTCCCTGCCTTTGCTGAAAAATTCAATCTGGATTTTGAAAACAGCGACAAGATTGAAGACTTGCTCCATTGCCTCCGCACCGGTGGTGCGGCTATCATCAAAGTCGGCGGCGACCGCGAAGGATATCACGGCGTTTTCAGCGACCGCTGGCGACATTACATTGTAGCCGTATCTGAAGAGCGCGACGGCAGAATTGCCATTTTAGATTCCGCCTACGAAGACGGTGGCTACGACAAAGAAACCCGCAGGGGAAAAGTTGAAGTTCTGCAACCGGGCTTTAGCCGTTGCAGCCTGCAGGTGATTCGGGAAGAAACAGAAACCGTTCCCTTGCCTTTCTTTCTTTTCTGGAGAAAATGAGTGCATTTATGCAATAATTTCTATAAAAACCCCCTATGCTTTCGGGTAGCGAAAACTGAACAGCACCAGTTTGTGCAGACAATACAAAAATACCCCTGTGGTAGATAATATTAAATTTTAAGCAGCATACTGACATCGCATTTCTTGTGGTGTCAGTTTTGTTTTGAGTTGTA
>JAZRUU010000055.1:0-15833 GCA_045652725.1 Clostridia bacterium
CTCACAGAACGACATGGCTACGATCCGACTTCCATTGCCGCTAACGGTCAGGCCGCTTTGATGGTTGGCCCTGAGTGCATCATCTTCGCGCAGGATGTTGCCAAGATGGACAAAATTTTCTGCCTGCGTGAATTCAGAGAATCGGCTGACCCCTCTTACCCCGAACTCAAAGCTGACACTTTTGCCGATGTATTCAAGGCAATTGGTGTAACCGGCGAGCACATTAAAATCGGTCTGGGCAGCTATGTTGAATGCACTCTGCCTATTTATGAAGGTTTAAAGAATAGTTTCCCCAAGGCTGAAATCGTTAAATGCAACGAAATTATGGTTGACCTGAGAAAAATCAAGAGCGCAAACGAACTTGCCTGCATTCAGGAAGGTTTCCGTATCGTTGACCTTGCGACTGATGAAGTTATCCGTCAGTTAAAACCCGGTGTTACCGAGTTGCAGATGGTGGGTATTGCACAGAGAGTGATTTATGAAGAAGGCGCAGAATATGAAGGTCTGCCGATGTATGTCTTCAGCGAAAAATCCACCCGTCACGCTATCAGCCGTTCCGGCTACCGCACCATTAACAAGGGCGACATTGTGCAATTAAACCTCTCTGCTAAAATTGACGGTTATTCTCCGGCTATTGGTCTGCCCGTTGTTATGGGCAAGCTGGAAGGTGAAAGAAAAAGAGTTGTTGAATTCTGTAAACAGGCACACGACTGGACAATTGACCAGCTTAAAGCAGGCGTTATGGCGTGTGATGTTGCCAAAGGCTTCTATAATATGTATGTTGACAACGGATTTAAGGACAGTTATGTATACGGTCCCTGCCACGGAACCGGTATGATTGAGGTTGAGCCCCCATGGATGGAAACAGACTCAAACTACAAACTGGAAGAAAATATGACTTTCCAGGTTGATACATTTATTATGGGCAATGGCTTCGGCTGCAGATGGGAAATCGGCGCTGCTATCACTAAAGATGGTTGCCGCAAGATGACCGACTACTTAAAGAAAGGCCTCATCGAGCTGGAATTCTAATTAAAAACATACGGATTGGCGAAAACACCGCTTTTTGCCAATCCTTTTTGCAATAAAAAGGAGAGATATGTTATGGCTATCGGTAAAAAAGTATGGATTATCCCCGACTGTGAACTCCCCTACGAGGGCGAGGGCGTTATGAAAGGGCACGAATCCGTTATTATTGTGAACGATTCTGATGTAGATGCCGAAATCCGCGTTAAAATCTATTTTACTGACAAAGAATCTTATAAAGACATTACTTGGCATGTCGGTGCTGACCGTGTGAGATGCTTCCGCATGAATAACCCCGACGATATGAGTGGCTTTCATGTTCCCTACGAAACCCAGTATGCTATGAAGGTTGAAAGCAACACACCCATTGTGCTGCAATATGGCCGTTTGGATAACCGCCAGGTGAATCTGGCTTATTACACCACTTTGGGTTACGGCGAATAAGGAGGTAGTGCTATGGAAATGAATATGAGTTTCCCCAAAGAGTTAAACCGGGTGAAAGAGAACCGCATTCCCTTTGTCATCTGCGGCGGCACGGTTGAATATCACGGGCCTCATTGTTCTTACGGTTGCGATACTCTGGTTGCAGAAGGTCTTATTAAAAAACTGGCCGAAACAAAAGAACTGATGCTTGCCCCCACCATCTATTACAGCCCCTCAAGTTATGCTGTGGCAGATGAAACAAGTGGCACGGTGCATATTGAAGAAGATATTTTTGAAGCGTATTTAATGAACATTTTCACCAATATGCTAGATGCCGGTCTCCGCAACATTTATGTTGTGATTCATCACCAGTTTGAGCAAGAAAACTTAAAACCTATGACACTTTCTTATATGAAAGCCTCACAAAGAGCCATTATGCGGTATCTTGAAAAAACACAGGGCCGCGGCTGGTGGGGCAGCGAAAACTTTGCCGACTATTATGAAAATGTAGGCGGCGGTGATGACCCCTTCTCCTGGATTAAGGTTATTCCCACAATGAGCACCGAGGTGCAGAATGCCACCGGCTATGACCACGCCGGCAAATATGAATGTTCCATTTTAATGTCGCTCTACCCCGAGGCTGTGAAACTTGAGCGTTTGGGTGACATTAAGCATTGGTTCACCGCCAGCGCAAAAGAAGCCTCAAAAGAACTGGGCGATGAGATGGTGGCAAAATCTCTTGAATATTTAAACAAAAAAATTGTATAATACAACAAAAAGAGCCGCGACTATGGTCGCGCCTCTTTTTTCTGTCAAAAAAACTCGGTTTTTATCGTTTTCTGCTGAATCGCGATTTTAACACAAATATCAGCATTTTGTAATACATTTGTAAAGTATTTTTATTATAATATAGTTGTGAAATTAGATTTTCATAAAATTCTACATATTATTGTCGCAGGTTTTTCCCCTGCTAAAAAGGATGTGAACGGTATGGCTACAAAAAAAGCCGATACAACCACACAAGAAAAAAAGACGGATAAAAACAAAAAAAGTTTCAAGCAGATTGCCAAGCGGGCGCTCATCACTTTCTGCGTTATTTTTGTGCTGTTAACTGCCATTGCGGCCGGCGCCATATTTGGTTTTATTGACAACAGCACCGATTTGATTGCGCAGGAATATAACCTTGACTTCACCTCGGTGGTTTATTACATTGATGAAGCAACCAACCAGCCCGTTGAGTATGACAGGGTTTATGCCGAGCAGAACCGCGTGTGGGTTGACCTTGAAAACACCCCCGAAATGCTCAAAAAAGCCTTCATCGCCATTGAGGATGAGCGTTTTGAAAAACACCACGGCGTTGACTGGAAGCGTACCTTTGGTGCTACACTCGGCTATCTGTTCAAGGGCAGCCGTTCTTACGGCGGTTCAACCATCACACAGCAGCTCATTAAAAATGTCACCGGTGAAAATGAGCGTTCACCCATCCGCAAAATTCAGGAGATTATCCGCGCGCTGAATCTGGAACAGAAAATGTCGAAAGACCAGATTATTGAAATGTATATGAACACCATCTATCTGGGTCAGGGTTGCCACGGTGTGCAAACGGCGGCCAATGTTTATTTCAGCAAAGATGTCTCAAAACTCTCATTGGCTGAATGTGCCTCCATTGCCGGCATCACCCAATACCCCAGCAAATATGACCCCATTTTAAACTATGAAGCCAACAAGGAAAAGCAAGAGTTGGTTCTTTCTAAAATGCTTGAACTTGGCTTTATTACGCAAGAAGAGCACGACAGCGCCGTGGCCGAGGAATTAAAACTCGTTAAAGGCACTTCAAAAGCCACCTCGCAGATTCAGTCTTATTATGTTGACCAGATTATTTTAGATGTTATGAATGACTTAATGACGCGGAACAAAATGTCTGAAAGTGCTGCAACCAAAGCCATTTTCAAGGGCGGATTAAAAATTTATGCCAATGTTGACCCCGTTGTGCAAACCGCTATGGAAACGGTGTTTGAAAATGACCGCAACTTCCCCGGTTCAGGTGAAAACAAGCCGCAGTCAGCAATGGTTGTGATTGACCCCTACACCGGTCAGGTTAAGGGCATTGTTGGCGGTCGCGGTGAAAAGAAGACAAACCGCGGCTTAAACCGCGCCACCCAAACCCTCAGGCAGGCAGGCTCTTCCATCAAACCGCTTGCCGTGTATGCTCCCGCCATTGAATATGGCGTTATCACCCCGGCAACCATGGTAGATGACACCGCGCTTTCCATCGGCAACTGGTCACCCAAGAACTCTGACGGTTCTTTTATGGGCCCCATCACCGCCCGCGTTGCGCTTGAAAAATCCCGCAATGTGCCTGCGGTTCGCATTTTAGACAATTTAAAGGTAGACCGTTCATTTGACTTTATGACAAAAAACCTCGGCTTTACCACCCTTGTCAGCTCTGAAAAACGCGCCGATGGAAAAACCTACACCGATAAATATTTAAGTTCGCTGGGTCTCGGCGGCCTGACAGATGGTGTTTCGGTTATGGAAATGACCGCCGCCTATGCAACCTTTGTCAATAAGGGTATATATACCAAGCCAACCACATATACTAAAGTTATTGACGCAAACGGCAGAGTGATTTTAGAGAACAAAACCGAAACACACCGGGCGATGAGCGAAGCCACCGCATACACGATGACACAGATGCTCTCCGGCGTTGTGACCTACGGCACGGGCACAGCGGCCCGCCCTGCCTCGGTGTTTGCAGGCGGCAAAACCGGAACGACCGATAAGGATGTTGACCGTTGGTTTGCCGGCATCACACCCAACTATGCAGGCGTTGTCTGGTTTGGTTACGACACGCCGAAATCTATGACCGGTCTCGGCAACCCCTGTACTTCAGCCTGGAAAAAGGTTATGGATTTAATTCACAAGCAGGTTGCCGTTAAACAAATCCCCGTTCCCGGCAATGTGGTTTCACGCGTGATTTGTCAGGAAAGCGGTGTGATTGCCACAGGTGACTGCACCAACACCAGAACTGACTATTTTAAATCCGGCACGCAGCCGAACAGTTTCTGCACAGGACATCAGGAACTTGTGCCGGAAGATATGATTGACGGAACAATCGAAAACGAAGAACAGGGTTTAAACGAAACTCTCCCCGGCACAGGCGCCAACAATCCGCCGGCTGAAGGTGAAACCGTAAACCCGAATCCCGATGCACCGGCAGGGGCAGAGCCCTCTGTGCCCGTCAGTCAGGAGCCTATCACAGATGATGAATCACAATTCTGGTGGACAGGTGACGAAGAATAAGAACCCGAAAGGATGATTCGGATTGAAAAAAGACTATCAGGAGCGCTATAAAGAATGGCTCAACCAAGCCGACCTTGCTACCCGCGCAGAGCTCGAAGAAATTGCCGGCAACGACAAAGAAATTAAAGAGCGCTTTTACAAAAATTTAGAGTTTGGCACAGCCGGCCTCAGGGGTATTTTAGGCGCCGGCACCAACCGCATGAACATTTACACGGTGCGGCGCGCCACACAGGGTCTTGCCTGTTACATTGCCGAAAACGGTGAAGAAGCCAAAAAACGAGGCGTGGCCATTTCATACGATTGTCGCCACTACTCTGAAGAGTTTGCCAGAGAAGCCGCCTGTGTGCTGGCGGCAAACGGCATTCGCGCCTACCTCTACACCGAAATGCAGCCAACCCCTGCCCTTTCGTTTGCTGTGCGCCACCTGAATGCTTTTTCGGGCATTATGATTACCGCCAGCCACAACCCTGCCGAATATAACGGCTATAAGGTTTATGGCCAAGACGGTGCACAACTTGCCCCAGAGGCCTCTAAAACCGTTTATTCTTACATTGAAGCAATTGATTTTTTCAGCGGCATTAAACGCACCGATGTTGAAACCGCGACAAACAGCGGTCTGCTGCAATATATTGACAACAATGTGTTGACACCGTTTTTAGAGGCGGTTAAAGCCAAGGCAGAAAACCCTGCCGTTACCGCCAAAATGAAACAAGACCTCAAGGTGGTTTTCACACCCTTTCACGGAACGGGCAACAAACCGGTTCAGCGCGTGCTTTCTGAAACGGGATTTTCGCAGGTCTTTCCCGTTGAGTCGCAGGCGGTTCGTGACCCGAATTTTTCAACCGTTACATCGCCCAACCCCGATAATGTTGAGAGTTTTGAGCTTGCCATTCGCTATGCAAAAGAAAAAGATGCCGACATCATCATCGGAACAGACCCCGATGCCGACCGTTTAGGTGTTATCTGCAAAGCCGGCGGCGAATATGTGCATATAAACGGAAATCAGGTCGGTGTTTTGCTGACTGAATATATTCTCTCTCAAAAAAAAGATTCGCTGAAAAAAGAGGATTATATCGTCAGCACCGTTGTCTCCACCAATATGGTAGAGGCCATTGCAAAGGCATATAACATCACCGCGCATATTGTTTACACCGGCTTTAAATTCATTGCCGAGGTGATTAAAAAGCGCGAAAACGCCATAAATGGCGGTCAATTTTTAATGGGTTTTGAAGAAAGCTGTGGCTATCTCCCCGGCACCTATGCAAGAGATAAAGATGCCGTTGGCGCGGCGCTGCTTGCCTGCAACGCTGCTGCTTTTTACAAAAGCGCAGGCAAAACCCTGCTCGATGTTCTGAATGAATGTTACGAAAAATACGGCTATTTTCTTGAAAACACCACTGCCATCACCATGGCGGGATTAGACGGCATGGAAAAGATGAACGCTTTTTTGGCGCATGTTGCCGAAAACCCCTTGCGCTCCATTGGCGGCATAGAGATTGTGGCATACCGCAACTATAAAGAGGGTTTTCGTTTAGACTATGAGACAGGCAAAAAAGAACCGCTTCATTTAGAGCCTTCTCATGTGCTTTATTTTGAACTCTCCGGTGGCGGTTTCTTCATTCTCCGTCCCTCGGGCACAGAGCCGAAAATTAAACTTTACAGTTGTGTTGTCGGCAATTCGCTCTGCGATGCCGAAGAAAAACTGAAGGCTTTAAAAGAAGCTTCTGAGAAATTGTTATCATAAAAACAAACAGACTGCGGCAGCAAACAAGCGCTTCTGCAGTCTGTTTTTTGTTCTGCTCGCGGCTTTCTCTTGACAAGGCCGAAAGATGTGTACTATAATCAAACTATATCACACCACGGGAGGCATTATGAACTGCTACGATTTTGACAAAACCATTTATAAAAATGACAGCAGCACAGATTTTTATCTGTTCTGCCTGTTTCGCTACAAAAAAATATTCCGGCGGCTCCCCCGTCAAATTGTCGCCTTTATCCGCCACTATGTAACACACAGCATCACCAAAACGAAGATGAAAGAAATTTTTTATGAATATTTTATGGATATTCCCGATATGGATGCGGCGCTCTCTTCATTCTGGGCAAAAAATCTTAATAAGGTCAAACCCTTTTACAAGGCGCAGCAAAAAAATGATGATGTCATCATTTCGGCCTCGCCGACCTTCTTTTTAGAGCCGGCCTGCAAAGCCCTGGGCATTCGTTACCTCATCGCCTCACCGGTGGATGCCGAAACGGGAAAACACACGGGTGAAAATTGCCACGGCAAAGAAAAGGTGCGCCGTTTTCGTGAACTGTTTCCCGATGCTTTGGTTGAAGAATTTTACTCTGATTCATATTCTGACACACCAATGGCAGAAGTTGCCCAAAAAGCCTTTTTGGTAAAGGGCGATAAAATAATGCCGTGGGCAGATTAAAACAAAAAAACCGCCTGAACGATAGGTTTCGTTCAGGCGGTTTTTATCTGCCTTAATTCTTTAAACTGTGAATCGGCGCGGGGATTCTGCCGCCACGCGCAACAAAAGCCTCACTACTGTTCGGGTTCACCGGCATTACAGGGCCGGTACCCAAAAGACCGCCAAATTCCACCGTGTCGCCCACTTTTTTACCGGGCGCGGGAATAATGCGAACCGCTGTGGTTTTGTTGTTCACCATGCCAATGGCCGCCTCATCTGCAATGATGGCCGAGATGGTTTCTGCCGTGGTATCACCCGGCACACAAATCATATCAAGGCCCACCGAGCAAACGCAGGTCATTGCCTCTAATTTATCAAGTGAAAGCGCGCCGAGTTTTGCCGCTTCAATCATGCCGGCATCCTCACTAACGGGAATGAACGCGCCCGAAAGCCCACCCACATAAGAACTTGCCATAACGCCGCCTTTTTTCACCGCATCATTAAGCAGAGCAAGCGCCGCTGTTGTGCCGTGTGTGCCGCATTTTTCAAGGCCCATTTCTTCTAAAATATATGCCACACTGTCACCAACGGCCGGCGTGGGGGCAAGCGATAAATCTACAATACCAAAAGGAACATTCAGGCGGCGCGAAGCCTCCTGCGCTACCAATTGACCCATACGGGTAATTTTAAATGCCGTTTTCTTAATGGTGTCGGCCACAACACCAAAGTCGGCACCGCGAACCTGCTCCAGCGCACATTTCACAACACCGGGGCCGGAAACGCCCACATTGATAACCGCATCCGGCTCACCAACGCCGCAGAAAGCACCCGCCATAAAAGGATTATCCTCCACAGCGTTGCAGAAAACAACCAGTTTGGCACAACCGAAACCGTCTTGCTCTTTGGTTCGTTCTGCTGTGGCTTTAATGATGCGGCCCATTTCTGCCACCGCATCCATATTGATGCCGGCACGGGTGGTGCCCACATTCACGCTTGAGCAAACGCGTTCTGTCACACAGAGCGCCTCGGGGATGGCAGAAATCAAAGCACGGTCACCAAGGCTCATACCCTTATGCACCAGCGCAGAAAAGCCGCCGATGAAGTTCACACCGGTGGTTTTGGCCGCACGGTCAAGCGCCTTTGCGAGGTTTACAAAATCTGCCGGATTTTCGCTGGCACCCAACAAAAGAGAGGCCGGCGTTACGGAGATACGCTTGTTGATAATGGGAATGCCATACTCCGTTTCAATATTTTCTGCCGTTTCAACGAGTTTCTCTGCCTGACGGGTAATTTTATCATACACCGCGTCGCACACTTTTTCAGGGCTTGCCCCTGTGCAGGATAAAAGAGAAATACCCATTGTAACGGTTCGAATGTCTAAATGCTCTTCGGAAATCATTTTAATGGTTTCCATAATTTCCATTGAATTAAGCACACATATCCCTCCCGTTAAATTCTGTGCATTGACTGGAACAGGTCTTCGTGCTGAATCTGAATAGAGAGCCCCAGTTTTTTACCGAGACCACCCAGCGTTTCAGACAGTTCTTTAAAGCTTGCACCCGATTTTTCGGTGTTGACAAGCATAATCATGGTAAACATTTCTTGCATAATTGTTTGCGAAATGTCTAAAATATTCACATCATTTTCTGCCAGAACACGGCTGACCTCGGCGATGATGCCTATTTTGTCGTTTCCGACCACAGTAATTACTGCGCGCATAAAAATCCCCCTAAAAATAAATTATCATTATCTATTATATATGAAATGAACCGAAAAATCTAGTCCCTGCGGCAAATTTTGTTTTTTTATGATTTACATCATTTGGTTTTTGTGATATACTTAAAATGGATATTTGTTTATGCCGAAAGGATGGTGCGATATGGATAATTTTGTTAAACTTGGCGCAATAATTGATGAGCAGGCGCTTGAACTTCTTTATGGCGCTAAAGATTATTTGAATCTGCCGATTACCGTTGCCGAGGTGAACCGGCCTAGTTTGCCGCTTGCCGGTTTTTTTGAACATTTTGACCCGAAACGGATTCAGATTTTCGGCAAAGTGGAATATACATATCTTGAGGCACTCTCATCAGAAGAACGGTTGAGCCGCCTTGAGCCTTTGTTTGAACAAAAAATCCCCGCAATGGTGATTTGCCGCGATCTGCCTGTTTTTCCCGAGATGATTACCTGCGCAAAAAAGCATGATGTTACCCTGCTCCGCACTCACGAAACCACCTCGCGCTTTACAAGCGACCTGATTCTGGCGCTTTCTGTTGCGCTTGCGCCAATGACCTCAGTTCACGGCGTTTTGGTTGAGGTATTTGGCGAAGGCATTCTGTTAATGGGTGAAAGCGGCGTGGGTAAAAGCGAAACCGCCATTGAGCTTGTTAAGCGTGGCCACCGCCTTGTGGCAGATGATGCTGTTGAAATTAAAAAGGTTTCACGCAAAACGCTGGTTGGTTCCTCGCCTGAAATCATCCGTCACCTTATTGAATTGCGCGGCATCGGCGTGATTGATGTTAAGCGCATTTTCGGTATTGGTTCTGTTAAAGACACTGAAAATATTAACCTTGTGATTCATTTGGAACTGTGGCAATCCGGCAAACAGTATGACCGTTTGGGGCTTGACACGCAAACAACAAACATTATGGGGCTTGAAATTCCCTCTATGACCATTCCCGTTAAGCCCGGCCGTAACCTTGCCATTATCATTGAAGTTGCCGCTATGAACCACAGGCAGAAAAAAATGGGCTACAACGCCGCCGAAGAATTAAACAGGAGGCTAATGGAAAGCATTGAAGAGTAAAATTAACACAGAAGTACACGCTCACACGCTGGTCAGCCACCACGCCTACAGCACCGTTGGTGAACTTGTTGCCAAGGCAAAAGAACTGGGCATTTCTCTGCTTGCTATAACCGATCACGGCCCTGCTTCAAGAGACGGGGCAGACGGCTGGCACTTTCTGAATTTAAGGGTGTTGCCGCATAAAATTGACTCACTGTATCTTTTGCGGGGTGCCGAAACGAACATTATTGATTTTAACGGCAATGTTGAC
The DNA here is from genome assembly GCA_045652725.1 of Clostridia bacterium. Taxonomy (GTDB): domain Bacteria; phylum Bacillota; class Clostridia; order UBA1381; family UBA9506; genus UMGS755. The sequence continues at coordinate 10,220 of JAZRUU010000055.1, forward strand.
CTTGTTGAGGGTATTTTAAAACGCCTCGACTGGGTTATTGCCAGCATTCACGGTCATTGCCTGCCCCCGGGCACGGAGAAAGACCACACAAACGCCTACATCAAGGCGCTTGAAAACCCCTATGTTGATGTGCTTGGCCACAGCGGCCTTGCCTCACACCCTTATGATATTGATGCGGTGCTTTTGACCGCCAAACGGCTTGACAAGGCCATTGAACTGAATAATCACACATTCTATTCGCGCAAGAAAAGCGTTGAAAACTGTGAAAAAATTGCCCGTCGTTGCGCCGAGCTTGGTGTAAATGTGGTGCTTTCAACCGATGCACATAGCGTTTTTGACCTGGGCGACACAGAACTTTGCTGGAATCTGGCTATGGAGGCCGGCATCCGCGAAGAACAGATTGTGAATTTAGATGCAGAGCGGTTTTTAAACTATCTCTGCCGACGCAAGGGTTTTGACAGAGAACGCTTTGAAAACACAAAACCCGAATAATTTTTCAGGAGGATTTTATGGAAAAGTTGGCCTCAAAACTAAAGGCACATTCCGGTCTTACCGTTACTGAAAACGCTCCGATGAGTGACTATACATCTTTCCGCATTGGCGGGCCTGCTGACCTTTTGGTTGAGCCGGACTCTGTTGATGCCCTCCTTTTCTGCTGCAAAACGCTCAAAGCAGAGGGGGTTTCACCCGTCATCATTGGTGCAGGCTCTAATCTTTTGGTTGCAGACTCGGGCATCCGCGGGGTTGTTATCCACTTCGGCAAGGCTATGAGCCGCATCACCACAGAGGGTAACATCATCACCGCAGAAGCAGGTGTATCGCTTGCCCGCCTTGCAAATGAGGCGCTCTCTGCCGGTCTGACCGGTCTTGAGTTTGCAAGCGGCATTCCCGGCTCGCTGGGCGGCGCTGTTTTTATGAATGCAGGTGCCTATGGCGGTGAGATGAAGGATGTTGTTTTTGAAACCGACTATTTAACAAAAGACGGCGAGGTTGCCACCGTTACCGGCAAAGAACACAAGTTTAGTTACCGCCACAGCGTTTTTTGTGAAAATGACGGCATTGTTCTTCGCTCGCGGATGAAACTGGCGCAGGGTGACCCCGAAACCATTCGCGCTACCATGCAGGAGCTGAACACCCGCCGCAAAGATAAGCAGCCACTCTCCTACCCCAGCGCAGGCAGTTTTTTCAAGCGCCCCGAAGGGCATTTTGCCGGCAAACTGATTGAAGATGCCGGTTTAAAGGGGCTCTCTGTCGGCGGCGCTCAGATTTCAGAAAAACACGCCGGTTTTCTAATCAACACAGGCGATGCCACGGCGCAAGATGTTTGCCTTTTGATGGAGCTGGTGAAAGAAAAGGTTTTCGCGCTCTATGGCGTTACTCTCGAGCCCGAGGTTCGGATGATTGGAGACTTTACTCCCTTACAGTAAATATTTTCTATACATTTTCGACGCTCTTTTCACCCTCTGATTCTTTTTTCATATAATGAATCAGGAGGTGAATTTTATGAGTCAAAATTATTGCGACTGTAAGTGCGGCTGCGTGACAATTTCTGCCATTGCAAGTTTTATCATCGGCATCATCACAGCAGCGCTGACATTTACAGCAACCATCACCATTACACCGGCATTTTTATGGGTGGCGCTCGGCATTGCGGTTTTCTATCTGGCAGCCGTTTTGCTGTCTTCTGCGCTCATTCGTTCGGTCGGTTCAAAGGGTTGTGTCTGCAGCTCGGTTCCCGCGCTTTTGACGGGCATTTTAGGCACGGCATTGTCATCTGTGATTCTGCTGGGTGTCGGCTTTGCCGCAACCAGCGTTTTAGGTGCGATTATTGCCGGTGTTCTGCTCTTTTTCCTGTCGCTGACGCTGGCAACAACCGCTTGTCTGGTGAAATGCATTTCAGGCTGTTCTGATTTTTGCGACTAAGTCTCTTTCAGAACCGTTCCGGTGGCACTCTGCGGGGTGCCACCTTTTCTATATCCTTTCTTTTAACATAAAACTTCTCCCTCCTCCATATTTAAAAAAAGCACTTGCAAAGTGCAGTTTTTTGTGATATAATGATTAAAAATATGTGAATAAAGGCAATGATGGAGCAAAGTAGAATCGCCACCACCTAAAAAAGAGAGGGTTTTTCACCGGCTGAGAGAAAACCCGGTTAAGGGCAGGTTTGAAATTTCACTCCGGAGCCGCGCTTTTGAACGCAAAATGCTATTAGATTGCGCCGGATTCGCCCGTTACGCGACAACGAAGCCGAAGCCTTTGCTTCGGGAATAAGGGTGGTACCACGAGCACTTTATGCCCGTCCCTTTTCAGGGGCGGGCTTTTTTATGTCCGGCCGTAATTTCAGAAAGGAGAAAACAATGAAAGAACAACTTTTAAGTATGAAAGAAAAAGCAAGTCAGGCTCTCTCAGGCGCCAAAACCTTGCAGGATCTGGAGGATATCCGCATTGGCCTTTTAGGTAAAAAAGGTGAACTCACCGCCATTTTGCGCGGCATGGGTGCACTCTCTGCTGAAGAACGCCCCGTCATTGGCCAGCTTGCCAACGATGTGAGAAGCTTTATTGAAAGCAAAATTGAAGAACAGAAAAACGCTCTGCTCTCCTCTGCCAGAGCCGAACAGTTAAAGAGCGAAACACTTGATGTAACAATGGCAGGCCGCACACCGGTTCTGGGCAAAACACACCCCTTAACCACCGTGCTTGAAGAAGTTAAAAACATTTTCATCGGTATGGGCTTTTCAATTGCTGAAGGCCCCGAGGTGGAATATGACTATTATAATTTTGAGGCGCTTAACATCCCCCCCGATCATCCCGCCCGTGACACGCAGGATACTTTTTATATTAACGACAATGTTGTTCTGCGTTCACAAACCTCATCGGTTCAGGTTCGCGTGATGGAAAATCAGAAACCGCCCATTCGCGTAATTGCGCCGGGTCGTGTTTACCGCAGTGACGCGGTTGACGCTACCCACTCCCCCGTTTTCCACCAGATTGAGGGTTTGGTGGTTGACAAGGGCATCACAATGGGTGATTTAAAGGGCACGCTGGAAGTGTTTATGAAAACGCTTTACGGCAATGATGCGGTGCTTCGTTTCCGTCCGCACCACTTCCCCTTCACCGAGCCCAGCGCAGAGGTTGATGTTTCCTGCTTCGTTTGCGGCGGCAAGGGTTGCCGCGTTTGTAAGGGCGAAGGCTTTATTGAACTGTTAGGTGCCGGTATGGTGCATCCTAAAGTGCTTGAGCGTTGCGGCATTGATACCTCGGTCTACAGCGGCTTTGCCTTTGGCCTTGGTTTAGAGCGTATTGTTATGCGCCGCTTAAACATTGATGATATGCGTCATTTATATGAAAATGACCTGCGCTTTTTAAATCAGTTTTAACAGATAGCAGAAAGGATGATTCACAATGAAAATACCTATGAGTTGGCTCAGTGACTATACTGACATTTCCGGGGTAACTCCCGCCGAATATAACCACGCTTTGACAATGACAGGCTCCAAGGTTGAAGGCATTGAAAACCCCGGTGAAAACCTTGTAAATGTTGTTGTGGGCAAAATTTTAGAAATTGCTCCCCACCCCGATGCTGATAAACTTGTTGTCTGCAAAATCAATGTGGGCAGCGAAACCCTGCAGATTGTTACCGGCGCACCCAATGTTAAAGTTGGGCAAACCGTTCCCGTTGCGCTGGACGGGGCGCTCCTGCCTGACGGAACAAAAATTAAAACAGGCAAACTCCGCGGTGTTGAATCTGCCGGCATGCTCTGCTCTTATGAAGAACTGGGTATGAGTGAGGCTGATTTTCCTGATGCAGAATACGGCATTTTAATTTTAGATGATGCTCTGCCCGCAGGTATGGACATCCGCGAGGTGTTTGGCTTAAACGAGAACATTGTTGAGTTTGAAATCACCTCAAACCGTCCCGATTGTTTATCTGTCATTGGTCTTGCGCGTGAAACGGCTGTCACCTTCGGCAAGCCCTTTACCGTGAAAGAACCCGTTGTTAAGGGTGCCGGCGGCAACATTGCCGATTATGTCACCATCTCGGTTGAGGATACTGAAGGTTGCATGCGCTACTGTGGTAAGGTGGTTAAAAATGTGACCATTGCCCCCTCTCCCAAGTGGATGCAGGACCGTTTAAAGGCCTGCGGCATTCGTGCCATTAACAACATTGTTGACATTACCAATTACATTATGCTTGAATATGGCCAGCCGATGCACGCCTTTGATATGCGTGATTTAGAGGGTGCTGCCATCAATGTGCGCCGCGCCAAAGCCGGCGAAACCTTAACCACATTAGATGACATTCCCCGTGAGTTAGATGAAACCATGCTGATGATTTGTGACGGCAAAAAGCCCGTTGGTGTTGCCGGCGTTATGGGTGGCCAGAACTCTGAAATTAAAGAAGATACCACCACCATTTTATTTGAATCGGCAACCTTTAACGGTGCGCTGGTTCGTAAAACCGCCAGAAAACTCGGTCTTCGTACCGAAAGTTCTGCCCGCTATGAAAAGGGCCTTGACCCTGAGAATACGGCTCCTGCCATTCTCCGCGCCTGCGAACTTATTGAAGAACTCGGCTGCGGCGAAGTGGTTGACGGTATGATTGACATCCGCGGCCGCGTTGATGAACCCAATGTCATCCCCTATGACGCTGATAAAATCAATCAGTTCTTAGGCACCGACATTGACAAGGCGTTTATGGATGAAACTCTGACCGCTCTTGGCTTTACTGTCGCAAAAGACACCGTAACACCCCCCTCTTTCCGTAAAGATATTGAGGGTTTTGCCGATGTAGCAGAAGAAGTGTTGCGTATTTACGGCTATGATAAAATTCCTTCAACCTTAATGTGCGGTGAAACGGCTCACAGCGTTAAAACCCCCTCGCAGATGATGGAAGACACCGTTCGCACCCTGCTTTGTGCCTGCGGCGTAAACGAAATTGTAACCTACAGTTTCACAAACCCCAACCTGTTTGATAAACTCTGCCTGGCGCCTGACAGTCCGCTCAGAAACGCCGTGACCATTTCAAATCCTCTGGGTGAAGAAAATTCTATTATGCGCACAACTGCCATTCACTCAATGCTTGAAACATTGGCGCGCAACCGCAACTTTAAGGCAGAAACAGCCAAACTGTATGAACTTGCCACCATTTACATCCCCGCTGAAGATGAAAGCCTGCCCGAAGAGCGCAAGGTGGTTTCTCTGGGTATGTACGGCGGCTGCGATTTCTTTGATGCCAAGGGCATTGTAGAGGCGTTGTTTGACGGCGTTGGCCTTTCCGGCGCGCGGTTTGTTCCCGAGAGTGCAAACCCCACCTTCCACCCCGGTCGTTGCGCTTCTATCTGCGTTGGCAAAAAAGAAATTGGTGTGCTTGGTCAGATTCACCCGGCCGTTTGTGATAACTACGGTATTGATACTGAAATTTATGTTGCACAAATTAACATGCCTGACCTTTTGACCTATTCTAAAAGCACAAAAACTTACACGCCGCTGCCCAAATATCCGGCTGTTACGCGTGACCTTGCCATTTTGGCAGACGATTCTGTGCTCGCGGCCGATGTTGAAGCAGTTATGAAGAAAAAAGCCAAAAAAAAGTCGGAGGCCAAGCGGTCTTAGG
>JAZRUU010000056.1:0-4545 GCA_045652725.1 Clostridia bacterium
GGTGACGATGTTTCTTACCGCTTCTCAAAGTGGGATCCTAATAACAAAGAAAAATACATCGGTTCTGCTGAAGAATGGGAAAATGTGCAGGCCCGCATGAAAGAAATTTTAGATGACCTTAAGATTAACTACACCGAAGAAGAGGGCGAAGCCGCTTTCTACGGTCCGAAGCTTGACATTCAGATTAAAAATGTTCACGGTAAGGAAGATACTTTGGTTACCGTGCAGATTGACTTCCAGCTGGCAGAACGCTTTGGTATGGAATATGTTGATAAAGACGGTTCTAAAAAATATCCCTATGTTATTCACAGAACCTCAATCGGTTGCTATGAAAGAACGCTGGCGTTGCTGCTTGAAAAATATGCAGGCGCTTTGCCGACATGGCTCGCACCGACACAGGTTAAAATTCTGCCCATTGCCGATGCTCATCACGACTATGCATATGAAGTGTGCAAACTTTTAATGGAAAACGGCATTCGTGCAGAGGTTGATAACCGTAACGAAAAAATTGGTTATAAAATCCGTGAAGCGCAGATGGATAAAGTGCCCTTTATGCTTGTTGTTGGCGCAAAAGAATGTGAAGAGGGCACGGTTTCGGTTCGTGGTCGCAAGCAGGCTGACCTGGGCGCTATGACGAAAGAAGCCTTCCTTGAACTGATTCTTGAAAAGGTTAAAACCAGAGATAATCAGTAAAATTTGTATAAAAAAATTGATTCAGGCAACATTTTAAAGGAGGGGTTTTAATGTGGATGGTTGCTTATGTAACTCAGAGCAAAGAATCGGCAGAACGCATCAGAGCCTTTTTGCAGGAGGCTGGTTTGCCGGTTAAAATCCGCAGTGTAAACCAAAGCGGAAATGGTCAGTTTGGCTGTTACGAAATTCTGGTGCCTGAAGCCGAACTTTCAGAGGCACACGAAATTATCATTGAGCAGGCATTTTAATGCCGCAAAAGGAGAGCGTTATGAAAAAAATAGGTGTTTTAACAAGCGGCGGTGATGCGCCGGGTATGAACGCGGCTGTTCGTGCCGTTGTGAGAACTGCGCTTTCAAAAGATATGGAAATTTGCGGAATCCGCAAAGGGTATTATGGCTTGATGAACGGCCTTTTTGAAGAGATGAACGCCCGCAGTGTGTCAAACATTCTGCATCACGGCGGCACAATTTTGCAATCTTCACGCTGTCCCGAATTTCGCGAAGAAGCGGGGATAAAAAAGGCGGTTGAGGTTGCCAAAGCAGCCGGCATTGAGGGCGTTGTTGTTATTGGCGGTGACGGTTCTTTTCGCGGCGCCAGAGACCTGTCAATAGCCGGTCTCCCCACGGTGGGCATTCCCGGTACCATTGATAACGATATTGGCTGCACCGATTACACAATTGGTTTTGACACGGCACTCAACACCGTGAAAGATGCCATTGATAAAATCAGAGACACAGCCCAGTCACACGAGCGTTGCTCTATTATTGAGGTTATGGGGCGCGGTGCAGGCTATATTGCGGCTTATGTTGCCATTGCCTGCGGTGCCGAGGCGGCGATTATCCCCGAGCAGCCCTATAGTTTTGAAAAAGATATTCTTCGGCCGATTTTAGAAAACAAAAAACGCGGCAAAGAAAATAACCTGATTGTTGTGGCTGAAGGTGTTGGCGGTGCGGTTGAACTCGCCAAATGCGTTGAAATGATGACGGGCATCGAAACCCGTGCCACCATTTTGGGTCATATTCAGCGCGGCGGCAGCCCCACGGTGAATGACCGTATGCTTGCCAGCCGTATGGGTGTGCACGCAGTGCGCCTTTTGGCCGATGGCATTGGCAACCGTATTGTTGCCGTGAAGAATGATGAAATTATAGACTATGACATTTCAGAAGGTCTGAAAATGGAAAAATCATTTAAAAAAGACATTATGAATATGGAAAAGGTTTTAAGTATGTAACAAGATGGCAGGCGGTCACAAAAAAAGACTGCCTGTCATTTGGTATTATTTTTTGAGAAAAAACAGGTGACAACAATGACGAAGGTAGTGCATACAGAGGGAAATTTAGAGGTGCTCACCGAAGCGGCAGAATGTTTAAAAGGCGGCGGTCTGGTTGCGTTTCCTACTGAAACCGTTTACGGTCTTGGTGCAAACGCCTTAAACAGCCAAGCCGTTGAAAATATTTTTCGTGCCAAGGGCCGCCCGCAGGATAACCCTCTCATTATACATATTGCTAACCGTGAGATGCTCTATTCTCTGGTTAAAACCGTGCCCGCGGCAGCAGAAAAACTGATGGATGCTTTCTGGCCCGGGCCGCTGACAATTATTTTTGAAAAGTCAGATGCCGTACCCCTGCAGGTTACCGCCGGCCTTTCTACGGTGGCCATCAGAATGCCGTCTCATCCGGCGGCGCTCTACTTAATTGAAAAAAGCGGTGTGCCTGTGGCCGCGCCCAGTGCCAATCTATCGGGTAGCCCCAGCACCACACGCGCATCTCATGTAATTCGTGATTTAACAGGGCGCGTCGATTATATTATTGATGGTGGGGCTTGCCGCGTTGGGCTTGAATCTACCGTGCTCGATTTAACGGGCGATATTCCGCAAATTTTGCGTCCGGGTGGCGTGAGCCTTGAAGAACTCCGCGCTGTGCTTGGCGAGGTAGCCTATGAGCCGGCGTTGAAAGATAGTAGCAAAACGCCGAAAAGCCCGGGGATGAAATACCGGCATTATGCGCCAAAAGCGGTGCTTTATCTGCTTGAACAGGGTTGTGAAGAGAAACTGTGTGAGGCACTTAAAAAATGCAGGGCAGAGGGCAAAAAAACCGGTGTGTTGCGTCACTCGTCTCACCCCTATGATGCTGACTTTGTGATTGATTGCGGCACAACAGCAGAGGCATATGCCGGTGTGTTGTTTGATGCGCTTCGTTCAATGGATGATTATGGCGCAGATATTATTTTTGCCGAACTCCCCAAAGATGAAGGCGGCATTGTGCCGGCCCTTATGAACCGCATGCTCAAAGCCTCGGGCGGGCAAGTGCTTGCAGGTAGCGTGATTACAAAAACGGAGATGGTGTAAGGGTATGGAAAAGCAGAATCAATATGCATTTGCCGACCTGACGGCAGAAATGCTTTCAGACCTTGCAGAACTCGATGTGTTGTGTTTTGCTGTGCCGTGGTCAGCGGCTATGTTTGCCGAAGAATTGCAAAATCCCCTTGCGGTGTATCGGGTTGTTTTATATGATGAAAAACCGGTGGCTTATATGGGGATGTGGTGTGTGGCAGATGAGGGGCAGATTACCAATGTGGCCGTGCACCCGGAGCATCGTCGGCAGGGCCTTGCAAAACAGTTAATTCAGAGTTTTATTGACCTTGCACGCAGTGAAGAACTTTCATTTTTAACCTTAGAGGTGCGCGTGGGGAATCAAGCCGCCATCAACCTTTACCGAAGTTTAGGCTTTTATCAGGTTGGTCTCAGGCGGAATTATTATGAAGGCAAAGAGGACGCCCTGCTGATGAATCTGGATGTATGATGTTTTCAGTTGGGTAAAAGGAGAGAAACCGAGTTGAGTCAATTATTATTAGCAATAGAATCCTCGTGTGATGAGACGGCAGCGGCCGTTTTAAAGGATGGACGAACTGTTTTGTCGAACATTATTTCATCACAAATTCCCATCCACGAGCGTTATGGCGGCGTTGTGCCGGAGATTGCCTCGCGCAACCATGTGCTGAATCTGCCCGGTGTGATAGACAAGGCGCTGGAGGAGGCAGGCTGTGGTTTTGGTGACCTCTCGGCCGTTGCAGTAACATATGGCCCTGGCCTTGTGGGCGCGCTGTTAACGGGTGTTTCGGCGGCCAAGGCCATTGCCACGGCACGGAACTTGCCGCTTATCGGCGTGAACCACATTCACGGTCACATTGCAGCAAATTACATTGCCCACCCCGAACTTGAGCCGCCGTTTGTTTGCCTTGTGGCTTCCGGCGGTCACAGCCATATTGTGTATGTGAAAGATTATACCGAATTTGAAATTTTAGGCCGCACCCGTGACGATGCAGCAGGCGAGGCTTTTGATAAAATTGCCCGTGTTTTGGGTCTGGGGTATCCCGGTGGGCCAAAGCTTGAAAAACTTGCAAAAGAGGGCAATCCGAATGCGATTGACTTTCCGCAGGTGACCTTTGGCGAGGGATGTTTTGACTTTAGTTTCAGCGGTGTTAAAACGGCGGTTATTAACTATCTCCACCGTCAACAGCAGCGCGGCGAAACAGTTGAAAAGGCTGACCTTGCGGCATCCTTTCAGCGCGCTGTGGTTGAGGCCTTGACGGAACACACCCGGCAGGCGGCCCGGGCAAAAGGCTGCTCAGTTGTCACTTTGGCTGGCGGCGTGAGTGCCAACGGTGCTCTGCGCGAGAGTTTTGAGAAAATGGCAGCAGAGGAGGGTTACACCCTGTATTATCCGCCGCTTGTTCTTTGCACCGATAACGCGGCAATGATCGGCTGTGCCGGATATTATCTATTTGAAAAACAGATTTTTGCCGACAGCAGTTTAAATGCTGTTCCAAATCTGAAACTTTAATGTTGTAAGC
>JAZRUU010000057.1:0-8456 GCA_045652725.1 Clostridia bacterium
AAGCGCCGTGTTGCCATTGCCGGTGTTCTTGCAATGCGCCCCGATTTTCTCATTTTAGATGAGCCGGCCGCCGGCCTTGACCCCGCCGGCCGTGAAGAAATTTTAACACAAATCCGCGCTCTGTATTTAGAGCGGAAAATGACCGTTTTGTTCGTTTCTCACTCAATGGAAGATGTAGCGCGCGCGGCAAACCGCATTATTGTTATGAATCAGGGCACCGTTGCTTTAGACGGAAAACCGGCAGACATTTTTTCACAGGCCGAGGCTTTGCGCAACATGGGGCTTGATGTGCCGCAAATAACACGCTTGGCTGATGAGCTGCGCCGCAGAGGTTTTGCCATCGGCAGCAGCATTTATACCATTGAAAAAGCAAAAGCCACCATACAGATGCTTCTTTCTGCAAAGCAGAACAAAGGAGGGGACGAAAATTGCTGAAAGATATTACCTTAGGTCAATACTTCCCCATTGACTCGCCCCTTCACAAAATGGATCCCAGAACAAAAATCATTCTGCTCGTTTTGCACATTGTTGTAATTTTTTTGGCAAACAATGCGATTTCTTACACTTTAGTTACATTATTTACATTAGGCATTGTGTTTTTATCTCGCGTGCCGCTTGTAACCTATATCAAAGGCTTAAAGCCCATTGTTTTTGTCATTGTGTTCACGGCGGTTTTAAACATTTTTCTGACCCCGGGCGAAAAAATTGTTTTGTTTGAACGCACCTGGCCCGTCACGCGCGAGGGGCTTATATTGGCAGGCAAAATGGCGCTTCGGCTTGTGCTTTTAATCATCACAAGTTCAGCGCTCACCTACACCACCTCGCCCATCACTTTAACCGACGGGATAGAAAAACTGCTCTCACCCTTTGCAAAACTCGGTTTGCCGACCTATGAACTTGCTATGATGATGAGCATCGCCATTCGGTTCATTCCCACGCTGATTGAAGAAACCGATAAAATTATGAAAGCACAAAAAGCAAGAGGGGCCGATTTTGAATCAGGCTCCCTCATCCGCCGCGTTAAGGCGCTGGCGCCGATGCTGATTCCTCTGTTCATCAGCGCTTTTCGCCGCGCCGATGAGCTGGCGGTTGCAATGGAAAGCCGCTGCTATCAGGGTGGCAGCAAAAGAACAAGACTTAACGAAATTCACTTTTCAGGCATTGATTTTGCGGCGATCGGCATTTTTCTTTTGTTCGTTGCTGCCGTTATCGTTGCCAGAATTCTGCTGTAAAGAGGTTTTGTATGAATTACAGACTCAGACTCATGTATGACGGCACAAACTATGCCGGTTGGCAACGCCAGCAAAATGCAAAAACCATTCAGGGCGAGCTTGAAGCGGCGCTTTCTGTCATCACGCGTGAAACGGTTTCTACCGTTGGTGTGAGCCGCACGGATGCCGGCGTTCACGCTGCTGACTACACGGCTAATGTGCATCTTGAAAATCCCGTTGATGAATATAAACTGCTTCGCGGTGTTAATGCACTCTTGCCCAAAGACATCCGTCTGATGCAGGTAAACCCCTGTGATGAAGCTTTCAGCGCCCGTTTTGATTCTTTAAAAAAAACCTATCTTTACCGGATTGATACCTCGCTTTACGGCAATGTTTTTTATAAAAATTATGCCTGGCATGTGCCACACAAGTTAGATGTGGCAGCCATGCAAAAAGCCGCCGATTGTTTTTTGGGTTCACACGATTTTTCCGGCTTTATGGCGCAGGGCGGCAGTTCTAAAACTTTCACGCGCACCATTTATGAATCGGCAATCGTGCAAGAAGATTCTCTGCTCACCTACCGCATCACGGGTAACGGCTTTTTATACAACATGGTTCGCATCATAGCCGGCACGCTGGTGTTTGTAGGCAAGGGCAAAATCGCGCCGGACGATTTACCCGCCATCATTCTCTCAAAAGACCGCACTCAGGCAGGTATGACAGCGCCGGCACACGGGCTCACGCTATATAAGGCCTATTATGACGATACTCAGATAAAGGAAGTGTAACCATGCGTTCATCTATCTTTTATAAACCGAATATTTTAAAACGGGTGCTGATAACCGTTGGCATTTGTCTGGCTGTTTTAGCCATTGTTGTCGGCGCAAGCCTACTGGCAAGATTTTATGCCACGCGCGAAAAACAAGTGCCCGTTAACAATCAGCCAACCATTACACCGCTTACATTTGAACTTGACCCCGGCATCAGTTATCAGAATGCCGTTTCAGATAACGCCCTGTTCTTTTACAGCAGCGAAAACATAAAGGCCATCAATGCAAAAGGCGAGCTGGCTCAGGATGTTTCTCTCAAACTGGCGCATCCGGCCGCATCGGTCAGGGGCAATATGACGCTGTTTTATGACAGAGGCGGTCACAAGGCCTATCTGTTTGACGGCACGCGTGAAACACAAACCATTGATACGAAAGAAAGCATTCTCATCGCCTGCACCAATGCAAACGGTTACACTGTTTTGGTAACCGAGAGCGATTTACATAAATGTGCGGTTCGGGTCTTCTCGCCCGACGGCAAAGAAAAATTCGTCTGGAATTCGGGCGGTCTCACCGTGGTTGCCGCCGACATTGCCGATAACAATAAAGATGTGACCGTTTCGGCAGTCAACACCGATGAGGGTAAACTTAAAAACCACATTATTATGTTTAACATCGCCAAAGAAAAACCGTTTGCAAATGATATTTATGAAAGCGAACTGTTTTCTGTTGTGCGCTACAGCGGTAATAATCTTTACTGTGTTGGCACAGCTAATGCCTATGTTTACAACGCCTATGGCAAGTGCATCGGCACGGTTAACTACAACGGCCGCGAACTGCAGAAATATGCACTGGATGATGATCTTTTGATTCTGGTTTTTTCCGGCTCGTCTGATTCTTCTGGCGTGGCTGAAGTTAAGTCGTTCAATCAAAAGGGTGAAGTTCTGGGCAGTTTTTCTGTTTTGCAAAATTATGACTATCTTGATGCAAAAGACGGTACAATCGTGCTCAACAACGGCAGAACCATTTCTCTTTTAAACAGCCGTTGTCAGGAAAAACGGCAGATTAACTTAAATTTTGACCTGCGTGACTTTATCTTCTTCGGCAACAGCACAAAAGGCATCGGCATCACCGCTACAGGTGCCGAATTGATTCAACTGAATTAGAAAGGATGTTTTATAATGACAGGATTTAACATTGCAGATATCATAGCCATTCTCATTGTGGCTTTTCTGATTGTATGGGGCATAAAAAAAGGATTTGTAAAGGCCATTTTTAGTCTGGGCTCTTTGCTTATTTCTCTGATTCTTTCACTCATTCTCTATCCCCCTGTTACAGGCTTTCTGGCAGAGAGTGCTTTAGGTGACTTTGTGCGCCTTAATGTATATAAAGTGCTTGGGGCAGATGGTGCTGCTGCCGGTGACACTTCAGTTCTGAACCTGCCCGAAATTTTCGGCACAGCCATCCGTCAGGCCGAGACCGCCGCTAAAGAAACGCTGGCAAATGTTGTGGCAGATTTGGCGCTGACTCTGTTAGGTATTATTATTGTATTTATTTTGGTCAAAATTCTGCTCTGGCTGGTTTTAAAACTGCTGGATGTTGTGACAAAACTGCCGATTATCAGAACGGCAAACAAGCTGCTTGGTGGTGCTGTCGGCGCTGTTTACGGGGTTTTGGTCATTTACCTTCTCCTCGCTCTGCTCACCTTTGTAACCACCCTGAATGCGACAAACCTGCCCATGCAAATTGTGCAGGAGTCAAGTGTTGTTTCTGCGATGTATCATAACAATATTCTGCTCAATTTCTTGCAGTAACAACCTTTGCAAGCGGCAGAACAAAAATTTAAAGATAGCCCCGGCTTATCAGATGTTTCGTTTTTTAAATCATTGAAGAAAGGCTCTGAATCATATGTTATTTGGTATTTTGCGTGCCATAGTGAATGGTATTATGCACCTTATTTTCCGCATTAAAGTGCACGGCAAAGAAAATATGCCGTCTTGTGGCGCTGTGATTGTGGCAATGAATCATACAAGTTTTTGGGATGGCCCCCTGGCCGCCGCATGCCTGCCCCGCAGGCTCGCCATTATGGCTAAAAAAGAACTGTTTAAAATTCCCGTGTTGGGCGCCATTCTCCGTTGGGCAGAAGTTTTTCCCGTGGCGCGCGGCAAAAATGATATTGGTGCCGTTAAGGCGGCCCTTTCTGCACTCAAGGCAGAAAAGGCTTTTGCCATTTTCCCTGAAGGTCACCGCGTTAAAGAGGGCGAAGCTCATACTGCCAAAGCCGGAGTGGCTATGCTCGCCGAGCGCACCGGGGCACCCATTATACCCGTTGCCATTTCGGGCAAATATCGTTTATTTTCTAAAATCAATGTCTACATTGGCGAGCCGATTCGCGTAAAAAGTGAAACCGGCGAAAAACTGACGGGTGAAGAACTGCAGGAAGTCAGTGACTATTTAATGCAAAAAATTCTGCACATGGCAGGCTACAGCAACGCACCCATAAAAAAGGAGACGGCACAATGGACATTCGAGTAGCCAAAACGGCCGGTTTTTGCTTCGGTGTGGCCCGCGCGGTTGACAAGGCCTATCAATGCGCCAATGACACAAGCCGGTCCTATGTAACGCTCGGCCCCATCATTCACAACGCGCAAGTGGTGGATGATTTAACAAAAAAAGGCGTTTCGGTAATTAACTCTATTGATGAAATTAAAGACGATGTTACGGTTATCATCCGCACACACGGTGTTCCCAAAAGTGTTTGCTCTGAACTTGAATCACGGGGAATCCCCTACCTTGACTTAACCTGCCCTTTCGTGAAAAAAATTCATACGCTGGTTGAAAAACACCACGACGAAGGGTATCAGATTATCATCATCGGTGACAGCCGCCATCCTGAGGTCATCGGCATTAACGGCTGGTGTGGCAATTCGGCCATCATTATTGAAGATTTATCCCAGGCAGAAGCCTTTATTTGTCCCGAACAAAAGGTTTGCATCGTTGCTCAAACCACTTTTAACCAAAATATTTACAAAAAAATAATATTTTTTTTAAAAAAAACTTGCCAAACCCCTGTTATATTTGATACAATATGTAATGCGACTGAAGAGAGACAAGCCGAATCTCGAACGCTTTCGGGCGAAGTTGATGTTATGCTGGTTCTGGGCGGAACGAACAGTTCCAACACCCAAAAGCTTTACCAGATTTGTCGTGAGGTTTGCCCTGAAGCATATTGTGCCGAGTCCATCGAGGCATTAGGTGACCTTCGGCGGTTTCAAAACAGGCGTGTTGGAATTACTGCAGGTGCATCAACACCGGCAGTTATAATTAAGGAGGCTATCAACAAGATGGAAAACCAAGACAAAGACTTTGCAACACTCTTAGAAGAATCTCTGAAATCAATCAACACAGGAGATGTTGTAACCGGTACTGTTATCGAAGTAGGTCCTACAGAAGTAATTGTAGACCTGGGCGTTAAGCAAGACGGTGTAATCCCCGCTTCTGAGATTTCAGACGATCCCAGCCTGACACCTGAAGACATTGTTAAGGTTGGAGACGAAATTCAAGGATATGTTGTCCGTGTTAATGACGTGGAAGGCAAAATCACCCTTTCCAAAAAGCGGCTCGATTCCTTTAAAACCTGGGAACTGATTGAGGCTGCTCGCGAAAACGGCGATATTCTGGAAGGGAAAGTAGATGGCGTTGTTAACGGCGGTATTATAGTTACATATAAGAGTTTCCGTGTTTTCGTTCCTGCATCACTTGCAAACGACCGGTTCCTCACCGACTTAAACGAACTCGTTGGAAAAATTGTTCCCTTTAAAATTTTAGAACTGAACAAAGCCAGAAAGCGCATCGTCGGCAACATTAAAACCGTTTTAGTTGCTCAGAAGCACGAGCTTGAAAAAGCATTCTGGGAAACTGCCGAAGTAGGCAAAAAATATGTTGGTATTGTTAAATCATTAACCAGCTTCGGTGCTTTTGTTGACATCGGCGGCGTTGACGGTTTGGTTCACATTTCTGAACTGAGCTGGAAAAGAATCAAGCATCCTTCCGAGGTTGTTAATGTTGGTGACAGCATTGAAGTTTATATTAAAGACATTGCTGAAGATTCCAAAAAAATCTCTCTGGGTTACAAAAACCCTGCTGAAAATCCCTGGGAAATGGCAAAAGAAAAACTCGCCGTTGGTGAAGTTGTTAAGGCTAAAATCGTTCGCATGCTGCCCTTTGGCGCATTTGCCGAGATTCTGCCCACCGTTGACGGTTTAATTCACATTTCACAAATTGCCAACAAGCGCATTGACAAGCCGCAGGATGAACTCTCCATCGGCCAGGAAGTTGATGTTAAAGTTGTTGAAATTGACTGGGAGAACAAGAAGATTGCGCTGTCTATCCGTGCGCTTCTGCCTGAACCCGAAGTTGTTGAGGCCCCCGTTGCTGAAGCTACTGAAGAAGAACCCACTTCTTACACCGAAGAGGTTTCTGACACTATTGGCGATGCTTTAGGCGTTGAAACAACCGAAGAATAATTTTTTAATAATAAAGGCTGCTGATTTTCTGAAATCGGCAGCCTTTTTTCTTGCATTTTAGGATAAACTTTGATATACTGTTTATATCATATTGAAACAAAAAAATTTTAAAATAAGGAATGATGCACAATGTTGACCAAAGAATGGGCTGCTCTTAAAAACGGCAGCGACATCCGTGGCGTAGGGAGCGAGGGCATTCCCGGTGCCGAAATCAATTTAACAGACCCTGTTGTTGAGGCCATTGCCGCAGGCTTTGTGGCTTTTCTGCAGGAGAAATATCAGAAAAAAGCAAGCGAGTTGACCATTGCCATCGGTCACGATAGCCGCGTTTCTGCACAGCGCATTAAAAACGCCTGCATCCGCGCTATCACCAAAACCGGCGCAACGGTGTATGACTTTGCACTCTGCACCACCCCGGCAATGTTCATGAGCACAATTGACAAAGAGCTTGGCATTTTTGCTTCTATTATGCTGACCGCCAGCCACCTGCCCTTTAACCGCAACGGTCTTAAATTTTTCACCCGTGAGGGCGGTTTAGAGGGTGCAGATATTACAGAGATTCTGACCTTTGCACAAGATGATTATGCCTTTGATGATGCCAAAGACGGCGAAGTTAAAACTTTTGACTATCTCTCTCGCTACGCATCACAGATTGCTGATATTATTAAAAAAGGCACCGGCCTTGAAAAACCCTTTGCTGGTATGAAAATCGCTGTGGATGCCGGTAACGGTGCCGGCGGCTTTTATGCCGAAAAGGTTTTAGCACCCCTTGGCGCCGATGTGAGCGGCAGTTGCTTTTTAGAGCCTGACGGTTCCTTCCCCAACCACATTCCCAACCCCGAAGATAAAGAGGCTATGGAGGCCATTTCAAAGGCTGTTCTTTCCTCCGGTTCTGACTTGGGCGTTATTTTTGATACCGATGTTGACCGTGCCGCCATTGTTGACGATGCAGGCCGCGAAATTAACAAAAACCGCCTGATTGCCTTGATTTCTGCCGTACTGCTTGAGGAGAAAAAGGGCACCATTGTAACAGACTCTGTTACTTCAACCGGCCTTGCAGATTTTATTCGCAACGATTTGGGCGGTGTGCATCACAGATTCAAACGCGGCTACAAAAATGTTATTAACGAAGCCAAGCGTTTAAATGCTGAAGGTGCTTATTGCCCCCTGGCGATTGAAACCAGCGGTCACGCTGCTCTTTCAGAGAACTATTTCTTAGATGACGGTGCCTATCTTGTGACAAAACTCTTGATTAAGGCTGTTAATATGCGCGCCGAGGGCAGAAAACTCACCGAGCTGATTGCCACCTTAAAAGAGCCGAAGCTCGCTGCAGGCCACCGCTTGAACCTGACAGGTGAAAACTTTAAAGAAGACGGACAAAAGATTTTAGACGCGCTTTCTGCAACCGTTAAAGCCTCTGCCGATATGAGCCTTGAAGAGCCGAACTTTGAAGGCGTTCGCGTGAACATGGGTGACGGTTGGTTCTTGCTCCGCCTGTCTCTCCACGACCCGCTGATGCCGCTTGATATGCAGTGCGACAGCGAAGAAACCATGCAGAAAATGTATGCTTTCTTAAAGAATTTCTTATCCGGTTTTAATTTTATTGACATTACGCCCCTGCCGTAACACAAAATCTGCGCCGCCGACAAGCCCTGTCGGCGGCTTTTTTATGCTTTTTTGTAAAAGCATATTGAAACTTTATCAAATATGTTGTATAATTATGTAATTACAGACTATTGACTCAGGGAGGCTATTATGGCAGATTGGAAACGATACACGCCGGAGGGCACGCAAGATGTGCTCCCCCGCCAATGTACAAATAAAATGAAAACAGAGGCAGCCATTGCCGATGTCTTTGAAAGTTACGGCTATATGGTGGCAGAAACGCCCGTAATGCAGTTTTATGATGCGTTTGACACCACCAGCGGCAAAATTCCGCAGGAGACGATGTT
>JAZRUU010000058.1:0-5270 GCA_045652725.1 Clostridia bacterium
ATAAGAGGCGAGGAGAGGACCGCCTAACATATGGTCAACGGGAATGTTGAAAAAGCCCTGAATCTGTGCTGCGTGCAGGTCCATAGTGAGAACGCGGTCAGCACCGGCAGAGGTAATTAAATCTGCCACAAGTTTTGCTGAAATGGGATCGCGTGCTTTTGCCTTACGGTCCTGACGGGCATAGCCGAAGTAGGGCATAACAGCGGTGATGCGGGCTGCTGAAGCGCGCTTTAAAGCATCAATCATAATCAGCAGTTCCATCAAGTGGTCGTTAACCGGGTTACAGGTAGACTGAACGATGAAAACATCAGAACCTCTCACGGTTTCATAAATGTTAACGCCAATTTCGCCGTCACTGAACATGGTCACTTCTGCGTCGCACACACCTAAACCTAACCCCTGCGCAATTTTTTGCGCCAAATCAGGATTCGCGTTACAAGTGAAAATTTTTACATCTTTGCCATGGCTAATCATGGAATATATTCCCCTTTCCCTTATTAAGGCGACTTGCGCCTGTTATTTTCTCTTCCAGTTTGTTTTAACAACTTGTCTTGCTCTGGCAATGGCCAAAGAATCTGCCGGAACATCTTCTGTAATGGTAGAGCCGGCGGCGGTGAAGGCGTTTTTGCCAACGGTAACAGGTGCAACAAGGTTTGTGTTGCAACCAATGAAAGCATCGTCTTCAATCACGGTGCGGTATTTTTTCTTGCCGTCGTAGTTCACAACAACGGTGCCGCAACCAAAGTTAATGCGCTCACCCACATCAGCATCGCCAACATAGGTCAAATGCGAGAGCTTTGTGCCGTTGCCGATGTTTGAGTTTTTAATTTCAACAAAATCACCCAGTTTTACATTTTCGCCAACCTTGCAATGGGGGCGGATGTAAGTAAAGGGCCCTACCGTGGTGCCTGCCCCAATTTCGCTTTCTAAAATAACTGATTGACGGATTTTGACATTGTTTGCAATAACAGAATCTTCAATCTCGGTGTTAAAGCCAATGCTGACATTTTCGCCGATCACGGTTTTGCCGGCAAGACGCACATTCGGAGCAATGGTTGTGCCCGCCCCAATGGTAACCTCAGCGTCAATAAAAGCACTTTCTTCGTCAGAAAAGATGACACCGTTTTTCTTGTGTTTTGCAATAATTTCGGCACGGTTCATAGCAAATCTCCTTTATAAATTAATTTGATTGAAAATTGTTGACAGATGTTTTAAGGCGCAAATCTTCACCAATGAACTGCAGCCCCTGATAACTGCCGAAAATGCGGCTGATGACGCGTTCAGAGTAGCGCTCAGAAAGTTCCTTCATATTCAAATTGGTGTTGATAATGGTCTTTTTATTTGTGATTAAACGCGAGTTTAAAATGTCAAACAGGGCAGCATTGGTGTAGGCCGTTGAAAACTCTGCACCTAAATCGTCTAAAATCAAAAGGTCGCTTTCATACAGACGGTCGGTTTTGATTTTAAGTTCATCCATATCAGAACTGCGCTTAAATTTATAATCTTCTAACAGTGAAACAATCTGATAGGTTGTTTCGTAAATAACAGAGTAGCCTTTGTTTATGAGCTCTTTTGCAATGCAAGTTGATAAAAAGGTTTTGCCGAGGCCCGATTCACCCCAGAACAGCAGATTTTTATCGGTGTGTTCAAAGTCACGGATGAAGTTCCGGCAAATTTCTAAAATGCGCTGCATATTAGAGCGGGGCACCACGCCAAATTGCGGGTCAGGCTGTTCAGAATAGAGCGAAACATCAAAGGTTTTAAAACTCTGATTGCGAAGTTGCTGTGAAAGGTTTGATTTTTCAAATGCCTTCATCACAAGACTGCGCTGATAGCACTCGCAGGTTCTGTTGCCCAGCACGCCGCTATCCTGGCATTTTTCACACATATAACGCATAGAAAGTTCATCTTCGGCAAAGCCGTTCTCTAAAAGCAAAGCCTTTCGACGGCGCTGCAGATATTGCTGCCGTTCGCGCAGGGCGGCTATGCGCTCTGCAAGGTCAGGCGGATTGCTGATCGAAAGAGAGATAATGGAAAGGCCTGCCGAGTGAATTTCTTTATCAATGGCCTCAATTTCGGGCACAGCTAAATAGACGGCGTGGCGGCGATTATCCAAATCCTCCTGATTGTGCCGACGGAGTTCTTCATATTCAGTTTCAACTGCCTGATATAAACTTTGCTCATAAGCCATAGTTATTCGTCCTTCCTGTCGGGTGCATTAACAGCCTCTAAAGCCTGCCGCTGAAGTGCTTCAAAGTCATAGCGCGATTTTTTGCCCGGTACTGTTTTTTGAGCAGCGGTATTTTTGCCAATGTCTTTCACAGTGCGGATATTTTCTTTTGCCCAGGATTCTAAAATTTTATTCATATAAGCAAAAGAAAGTTTACCCGTTTGATTCACGGTGCGTTCAAAAGCGGCCTGAATCATTTCGATGGGCATATTCATTTCGCTCTGCCAGGCGTGAATGTAACCCAGTTCGCGCGTGGTCAAACGCCGCTCCTGAATACCGAGCGCCGTGCGGACGCGGGCTGTGAAACTCAAAAATTCTTCACGCTTGACAATATATGCCTTTGCTTTGTCAATCGAATCAATACCGGCAGAAACCCATTTGCCGGCTTCTTTTTCAATATATTTCATTGAACATTTGCCTTTGCCGGCATAATATTCAATTAAAACCAGAATCACTTCAACCGAAAGACCATAATAATCGTGGAAAGAGTATAAAAGTTCGGTGTCAGCCGAACTTAATGTTTTGCCCAGAATCTGGCCGACTAATTTATACATCTGCGCCATTTTGGGGTTCTCTTGCAGCCTGCGGCTGATTTCAGAGGCTTTGTAACTTGGCTTAAATGGAACAGCCGCGTTTTTATTATCAACGGCACAGCAAAATTCAATGTCAAAATCATCATCGGCTGTGGTGAAATTGTGAATTTTCACAAGCCCCTGAGAACTATAAAAGAAAAAGGAATTTACCACATCAATACGACTGATTTTTAAAGCCTGGGCAATCCAGTCATTTGAAATGTTACGGTTGCCTTTTTCATATTGCCTGAGAGCAAATATATAAACGGACAGATATGTAGGGCAACCGGCTTTGTCAAGCAGGTCAGCAGCCTGTGATGGCAGAGCAAGGTAATCCGCACCGGCACAGGGAATTTTTGATTCTAAAAGCATATCTCACACCGTTTCTTTCTTTTGCAACATTTGCCGTTATTAATATATAATATATATAAAATATAACGGTTAGTTCTATTATAACACAATTATACTGAAAATGCAAAGGGCAAAATCATATTTTAGCAAAAAAAATAGAATGGTGAAGAATTTGGAAACAGAAAGGAAAAAAGAAAACGCAATGGCAGGCGTTGCCATTGCGTTTTTAGATAAAATTATTTTCTCAGACCTAACTTTTCAACGATTGCACGGTATCTTTCGATGTCAATCTTTGTCAGGTAGTTGAGCAGACCTCTGCGCTGACCAACCATTTTTAAAAGGCCGCGTCTTGAATGATGGTCTTTTTTGTAAAGTTTTAAATGTTCATTTAAGTGGTTGATGCGCTCGGTTAAGATAGCGATCTGCACTTCGGGAGAACCGGTATCGGTCTCGTGGATTTTGTACTTTGCGATAATTTCCTGTTTTACTTCGGGTCTCATAGTAAACCTCCTAAAAAATTTAAAAATTCGCCGAACCCCGAGCAAAGGGTCAGTTTTGAGGTGACACCCCAAGCCCGGCTGTTGGACCGAAAAATATTTTAGCATAAAAAAACTTGATTGTAAAGCCTTTTTTGCAAAAAAATCAAAAAATATCGGTTATGTTTTAAAATTATGCTTTCCTGCAAAAATAAAATTATGCGAAAAGGTTTTATGCAATAACGGTTTTTGTGTCTAAAATTGTGATTTCGATTGATTTTGTTAAAATGTCAGCATAACTGAAAGACATGGTTCTCGTAGACTCGGCAAAATCAGAAATGCCTTCAAGCGCTACTAAAAAGATGGCAGGGTAGGTTTCGCCCAAAGTGCCGAAGCGGATGATTTCACGGTTTTTGCCTTTTCTTGCTGCCAGACGAATGCGCTTTCCTTCGTTTTGCGAAAGCAGGGTTTTAATTCTCTGAATATCCGTTTTATCAATCACTGTAAAGCCTCCCTTTGCCAAATTACCATTTTATTCTAACACAATCCGGTGCATCTGTCAAGTATTACGAAATTTTACATTTTTTGCAAAAAAGAGCAAAGAACGAAAAAAAAGAATCAAAAATTTTCTTATCTTCATCATTTTTTAGAAACGATTGGGAAAAATGCAGAAAAAAAGGTTGACAACAATGGATTTATCTTATATAATAAAAAATCGGGAGTGTGGGTGTTTTGATTTTTGATGTGCAAGCAATTTTAAAAACAGAAGGCGTTCATGTGCCGGTTCAGGCAGAATTGCCGCCTCCGGAAGAACTTTCGGGCGGTGAGGTGACCTTTGTTGGTGAGTGCGCGTTTGCCGGTGAGATAGAAAACATCGGCGGTGTTTTAAAGTTGCATGGCAAGGCTCAAGGTGCTTTTAGTGTGCCCTGTGCCCGTTGTGCAAAAATCACAACACAGCATTACAGTGTTTTAATTGAAGAAACTTATGCCCATGAAAATGCCGAAGGTGTGGACCTTGATGAGGTGCTTGCGTTTGTGGGAACGAGCATCGAACTTGATGAGGCAATCTGGCCAAATGTTTTGCTTTCAATTAATACAAAGTATTTATGTCAGCCGGGCTGCAAGGGTCTTTGCCCCGTTTGCGGCGCTGATTTAAATGAAACATCCTGCTCTTGCGAGAAGGATGATATTGACCCGAGACTTGCAGGTCTTGCTGACCTGTTTAAGTAAACATTAAGTGTAAATTATGGTCTGTGGGGGAACCCGTGACCTGGTTATTGGAGGTGTAGTAAATGGCAGTACCTAAGAGAAGAACCTCAAAAGCAAAACGTGATCAGAGAAGAGCTAACTGGAAGCTGGCGGTTCCGGGCATCATCACTTGCCCCCGCTGCGGTGAGTTTATCATGCCCCACAGAGTCTGCAAAGCCTGCGGATACTACAAGGGCAAGGAAGTAATCGCCAAGGCTGAATAATTCGATTTTGCTAAAAAATAGAGAAGGCGGTTCGTCTTCTCTATTTTTGTAAGGTTATATTTTTTAAAGGTAACAAGGCTGGAGGTGTATGGTTTGCAATATCGTGCTGTTGTGGAAACGGTTGTACCGGGGAGCATTGCAGAAGAACTGGGCATTGAGTCCGGTGATA
>JAZRUU010000059.1:0-10296 GCA_045652725.1 Clostridia bacterium
ATACCCAAGCCCCTCCCACAGTTTAAGGAGCAGGGCCTCAGGCGCATTTGCCAAGGCTTCAACCGTCGGCAGCGTTTCTAAAAACCGATGATAGTAAGGCAAAGCCGCCTCTACCCTCGTCTGCTGCAGCATAATTTCAGACACCCACACGCGGTAGGCATCCCGATTTTTGCGCCAAGGCAAAATTCTTTGATTTTTTTCATACCAAGAACAAAGCGGCGAAATCATCGCCGCTAAAATATCATTATGCATCATTTTCCCTCATAAGCCTGCCCTATAGGTTCAGCAGGCGATATGCATTTTTCCATAAAATATCTTCTTGTTCTGCCTCTGACAGGCTGAGCCGGTCAAAAACCTCCAGCTCATATTGATGAAGTGAAAGGGGGTAATCTGTTCCGAAGAGCACGCGCTTTGTTCCGTGAGTTCGAATCATCTCCGTTGCTACAGCAGGTTCTAAAAAGCGCATAGCACTGGATGTATCCAGATACACATTGTCACGGCCATACAGGTAATGTTTTGCGTCTTCCCACTCAAAAACGCCGCCTAAATGAGCTGCTACCACAACCAAGTCGGGAATTTCATCTAAAACCTTTGCCAGCCGTTTTGGTGTTGCACCGTCTAAATTTTTATCACCCATGTGCATCAAAACAGGCAGTTTCAATTCGGAAATGGCACGGTAAACGGGCATCATTTTGGCATCATCAATGGCAAAACCCTGAAAAATCGGATGAAATTTAACACCGCGAAGCCCCAGCGACTTCAACCTCACAAGCTCCTGCTCAAAATTTTCATAATCCTGATGCAGGGTGCCGAAACCAAGAATGTTATCAGACAGCAGCGACGCAACATAATTGTTAATCACCTCTACCTGCTCGCTTTTGGTTGCTGTGGCGTGAACCACAAGTTTGTCAATGCCGTTTTCTTTCATGCTGTCTGTCACAACATAAAATCTACCGTTTCCGGCCAGCGGAATGTCATAATATTCTTCCAGATTTTTCGCTGCCTTTTCTGCAATTTTATCGTGAAAAGCGTGCGCGTGAAAATCTACAATTTTTCTTGCCAATGTCTTACCCTCTCTGCCTTAAAAAACAATCTCTTTCTTTCTGCCAATGTCTTTACGGAAGTGTGCGCCCTCAAATGAGATTTTTGCCACACCGGCATAGGCTTTGTTGATGGCATCTTCTAAATTCTGTGAAACCGCGGTAACGCCCAGGACTCTGCCGCCTGAGGTTAAAAATGTTTCACCCTCACGCTTGGTGCCGGCGTGGAACACGGTAACATCCTTATCTTCTTCTGCCGCATCAAGACCGCTGATGGCAAAGCCGGTGGCATATTTTTTCGGATATCCGCCCGAAGCCATAACCACACAAACTGCCGCGTTATCTTCCCACTCAACGGTGATATCACTGAGGCGTTCATCGGCAACAGCCAGAAAGATTTCTAAAAGGTCAGTTTTGAGTCTCGGCAGAACAACCTGTGTTTCAGGGTCACCGAAACGGGCGTTATATTCAATCACCTTAACGCCGTTTTTGGTCATAATCAAGCCGAAATACAAAACGCCTTTAAAGGTTCTGCCCTCTGCATTCATAGCGTGAACGGTGGGCAGAAAAATGTTGTTCATACATTCTTCGTGAATAGCCTCAGTATAAAGACGGCTGGGAGAAAAGGTGCCCATACCGCCGGTGTTTAAACCTTCATCATTATCATAGGCACGCTTATGGTCCTGCGCGCTGACCATAGGATAGATGGTTTTACCGTCAGTAAATGCTAAAACAGAAACCTCGTTACCGGTTAAAAATTCTTCAACAACCACGCGGTTGCCGGCATCGCCAAACACCTTGTCACACATCATATCATTCACTGCTGCCTTTGCTTCTTCAAAGGTTTCGGCAATGATAACACCCTTACCGAGTGCCAGGCCCTCGGCCTTGATAACGGTGGGATAAGAAACGGTTTTTAAATAATCAATTGCCTTATCTGCATCAGAAAAAACTTCATAGGCCGCGGTGGGAATCTGATATTTTTTCATCAGTTCCTTTGAAAACACTTTGCTGCCCTCAATAATTGCCGCATTCTGTCTCGGGCCAAACGCTTTAATGCCTTCAGCCTCCAAGCGGTCAACCATGCCCAGCATCAGGGGATCATCGGGTGCAACCACAACAAAATCTATCTTATTTTCTTTTGCAAAAGAAACAACGCCGTCAACATCTGTCGCCTTAATGTTTACGCAGGTGGCAAGTTTTGAAATGCCGCCGTTACCGGGCGCCGCATAAAGTTCAGGCTTCATCGGGCTCTGGGCGAGTTTCCATAAAATTGTATGCTCGCGGCCGCCGCCGCCAACAACCAATACTTTCATTTTGTTCTGTCCTTTCGATTTTAGTGCTTAAAGTGACGCATACCCACAAACACCATAGCAATGCCGTGTTTGTCGCAGGCATCAATTGATTCCTGGTCTTTTTTAGAACCACCGGGCTGGATGATTGCCTTTATGCCTGCCTTTGCAGCCTCCTCAACCGTATCGGGGAAGGGGAAGAAAGCATCAGACGCGAGTGCCGCACCCTGTGCGCGCTCACCGGCGTAATCAAGAGCAATTCTTGCAGCCATAACGCGATTGGTCTGACCCGGGCCAACACCTAAAGACATATTATCTTTTGCAACGGTGATGGCGTTTGACTTGGTGTGTTTAACCACTTTCCACGCAAATTTCATATCGCGAATCTGTTCTTCTGTCGGCTGAGTTTTGGTCACAACCGTCCAGTTTTCTTCGTCATAGAGTTCTGTGTCACGCTGCTGAACCAAAAGGCCGCCCATAACCTTTTTCATATCAAAGTCGTTAATATCGGGTTTCACAGCAAGATCCGGCAGTTCTAAAAGACGAATGTTCTGCTTCTGCGTCAAAATTTCCATTGCTTCTTTTGAGAACGAAGGAGCAACAATAATCTCTAAGAAGATTTTGCTCATCTCGGCCGCCGTTGCACCGTCAATTTCGCGGTTTGCCGCAATAATGCCGCCGAAGATAGAAACCGGGTCGCCCTCATAAGCCTTTTGGTAGGCCTCAAAAATGGTTGCGCCGGTACCAACACCGCACGGATTTGCGTGTTTAGAAGCCACAACGGTGGGCTCTGTGAATTCTTTCACCAGATCAAGTGCACCGTTGGCATCGTTAATGTTGTTGTAAGAAAGTTCTTTACCGTGCAGTTGTTTTGCCGCAGAAAGTGTACCGCAGCAGGGTCCTACTTCTTTGTAGAAAACAGCCTGCTGATGCGGATTTTCACCGTAGCGCATATCCTGCACTTTTTCAAATGTCAATGACAGGTTTTTGGGGAACAGTTCTTTGCCAATGGTTTTTCTTAAATATGTAGAGATTAAAGTGTCATAACTTGCAGTGTGTTCAAACACTTTGTAAGCTAAATAGAACTTGGTGTCACGGCTCACTTCGCCGTTTGCCTTATATTCGCTTACAACGGTTTCATAGTCTGCAGGGTCAACCACAACGGCCACATCCTGATAGTTTTTAGCTGCCGCACGAATCATAGTCGGACCGCCAATATCAATGTTTTCAATGGCATCTTCTAAGGTTACGCCCTCTTTCTGAATGGTTTCTTTAAAGGGGTATAAGTTAATTGCCACAACATCAATGGTATCAACGCCGAGTTCAGCAAGTTGCTCCATGTGTTCAGGGTTTGAGCGCATTGCCAGAATACCTGCATGAATTTTGGGGTGCAGTGTTTTAACGCGGCCGTCTAAACACTCGGGAAAACCGGTGATTTCAGAAACGCCGGTAACCGCAAGGCCGGCTGCTTCTAATGCTTTTTTTGTTCCGCCTGTGGAAACAATTTCAAAACCTAAATCTAAAAGTTCTTTTGCAAATTCTACAATACCTGTTTTGTCAGATACGCTCAATAATGCTCTCTTTGCCATTGTTCTCTTCCCTTCTTTTGTCAGTTTATTGAATAATAACCCGGCGACCGTCACGCTTTACTCTGCCGGCACACAAAAGTTCTGCTGCCTGCGGGAGCAGAATGTGTTCCGCCTCTTTCATAACCTTTTGCTGCAAATCTTCTGCCGAAATCCCCTCGGGAATTTCAACCGCCTTTTGCAGAATAATCGCACCGCCGTCTGTAATTTCATTTACAAAATGCACCGTTGCACCTGTGACCTTAACGCCATATTCAAGCGCCCGCTCGTGAACATGCAAGCCGTAAAACCCGTCACCGCAAAACGATGGAATGAGCGCCGGATGCACATTGATGATACGGTCAGGAAAGTGACTGATAAAATCATCAGACAACACCAGCATAAAGCCGGCTAAAATCAAAATATCAATCTCGCGTTTTGTGAGTTCAGCTAAAAGCGCTGCCTCAAAACTTTTTTTATCGCTAAAGGCCTTGCGTTCAACACAAACACCGGGGATGCCTGCACGCGCCGCACGCTCCAACGCAAACACGCCGGGCTTGCTTGCCACAACCACGGCAAGTTCGCCGCTTTTAAGGTCTCCACGGGCCTCGGCATCAATCAACGCCTGCAGATTTGTGCCACCGCCCGAAACCAAAACGCCGATTCGTTTTTTCTTTTCCATAGCCTTTTCCTCTTAGCCTAAAATAACATCGCCGCTACCTTCGGCCACTTCGCCGATAACCCAGGCTTTTTCGCCCAGCGCTTTAAGATGGCTGACAATGGCATCGGCCTTTTCTTTTTCAACAGCCAAAACAAGACCGATACCCATATTAAAGGTGTTAAACAGGTCACGCTCTGAAAGTTTTGCTGTTTCTTCCATCAAGCGGAAAATAGCAGGCACTTCAAAACTGTTCTTGTTAACCACCGCCTGCAAGCCCTCGGGCAGCATACGGGGAATATTTTCATAAAAACCACCGCCGGTGATATGAGAAACGGCGTGAATGCCAAAGTTCTCAATGACAGATAAAAGCGGCTTTACATAAATCTTAGTCGGAGTCAAAAGTGCCTCACCCAGCGTTTTGCCGAGACCTGCCGGTGTTTCGGCAAGGCGTTCTCTTGCGCCGTCAGCATCTAAATTAAAAATCTTGCGCACGAGCGAATAACCGTTTGAGTGAATGCCCGAAGAGGCAATACCAACAAGAGCATCGCCTGCTTTGGTCTTTGTGCCGTCAACAATTTTGTTTTTATCTACAACACCCACGCAAAAACCTGCAAGGTCATATTCATCCACTTCATAAAAACCGGGCATTTCGGCGGTTTCACCGCCGATTAACGCCGCACCTGCCTGCAGGCAACCGTCTGCAACACCCTTAACAATTTCAGCAATGCGGGTGGGAACATTTTTGCCAACGGCAAGATAGTCTAAAAAGAAGAGGGGCTTTGCGCCCGAGCAGGCAATATCATTAGCGCACATAGCCACACAGTCCTGCCCGATGGTGTCATGCTTGTCCATCAAAAAGGCAAGGCGCAGTTTTGTGCCAACGCCATCTGTACCCGAAACCAGAACGGGTTCAGCATAACCCTTTCCCAATTCAAACAGGCCACCAAAACCGCCCAGACCGCTGAGCACCCCGGGTGTAAAGGTTTTGTTAACATGTTCTTTCATTAATTTAACTGCCTCGTAACCGGCCTCAACATCAACGCCGGCTGCTTTATATGCTGTACTCATTTTTTGCCCTCCTCGGTGTGTTTATTATCTGCATCTTTAACATCAAGCGGTACCTCCATAGGATATTCTCCGGTAAAGCACGCCTGACAATAGTCACATTTCAAATCTTTCGTTGCCTCCCTCAAGCCCTCAACGCTTAAATAGCCCAAAGAATCGGCACCGATTTTTTCTCTTATTTCTTCCACGCTGTATTTCACAGCCATCAGGCAATCGCGTGACGGAATATCTGTTCCGAAAAAGCAGGGCCACAAAAAGGGCGGCGACGAAACACGCATATGCACCTCTTTTGCGCCTGCCTCTTTAAGCGCCCGAATGATGTTAGCACAGGTTGTTCCGCGAACAATAGAGTCATCAATCATAACCACGCGTTTGCCCGCAACGCTGTTCTTTAACACATTCAGTTTAATATTAACAGCCGCTTCGCGCTGTGCCTGTGTCGGCAGAATGAAAGTTCTGCCAATATATTTATTTTTTATAAATCCTTTGCCGTAAGGCAGACCAGATTCTTCTGCATAACCAATGGCGGCACAAAGGCCTGAATCGGGCACCCCGAAAACGAGATCTGCTTCCACGGGATGTTCTTTTGCCAACTGATGCCCCATTGCTTTTCTCACTTCATACACGCTAGAGCCCTGAATAAAGCTATCAGGTCTTGCAGTGTAGACATATTCAAACACACAAATTTTGGCTTTTTCTAAAGCGCTTTTGTGTTTAATGGAGTGCAACCCGTCTTTATCCACCCAAACAACTTCACCCGGCTCAACATCACGAATAAATTCTGCACCAATGTTATCAAAAACGCAGGTTTCAGATGAAAGCACATAAGAATTTTCAAGTTTGCCGATGGAAAGCGGATGAAGACCATAAGGGTCTCTTGCACCAATCAGTTTTCTCGGGCTCATCATCACCAAAGCATATGCACCGTGAATATAATCCATCATATTTAAAACTGCACGCTCAACCGCGTGTGTTTTAATTCTCTCCTGTGCAATTTTATACATCATAACCTCAGGGTCAATGGTGGTGTGAAAAATTGCGCCCTCTTTCATAAATTCTTCACGCAGCTGGCTACCGTTAATCAAGTTGCCGTTATAAGCCAGAGCAAGGGTGCCTTTTACATATTGATAAACCAGCGGCTGGGTGTTCTCAAGTTTGTTGCCACCCTTGGTGGAATGGCGCACATGTCCGACTGAAATCGTGCCCTTTAAACTGTTTAAAATTCGGTCATTAAACACATCGGGTACAAGCCCCAAATCTTTGTAGCAATGAAAAGTGTTGTCATCGTTAACGGCGATTCCGGCACTTTGCTGTCCTCTGTGTTGCAAACCGTAAAGTCCGTAATAGGTCAGTCTGGCTACATCAAAGCCGTCGTTATCATAAAATCCGAAAACGCCGCATTCTTCTTTTGCCTCGCCGGAAATGATAACAGATTCATTATTATTCATACTGTAAAAACGCCCCCTAGCAAAAATAAACTCAAGTGGCCGGCATGCCACAATAAAAAGTTATGCAGTGCGACCGCTTACCGGTCGCACTGCAAGTAAAATTATCTCTGTACTCTACCGGAACCGTCGCCACCGGCAAGAGCCTGAACTTCTTTAACGGTGACTAAGTTAAAGTCACCCTCAATAGAGTGTTTCAGGCAAGATGCAGCCACTGCAAATTCAATGGTATCCTGCATGCTGTATTTTTCAAGCATACCGTAAATCAGGCCGCCGCCAAAAGAGTCGCCGCCGCCGACACGGTCAATGATGTTAATGGTATATTTTTTGGATTTGTAATAGTCTTTACCGTCATATAAAAGTGCAGACCAGTTGTTAACTGAAGCAGAAATGCTTTCACGCAGGGTGATGGCAACATGCGTAAAGCCGAAACGGTCAGCCAACTGTTTTGCAACATCACGGTAGCCGCTATCTGACAGTTCACCGGAGGTGATATCGGTCTCAGTTGCACGAATGCCGAACACTTTTTCAGCATCTTCTTCATTTGCAATGGCAACATCAACATATTCCATCAGGCCGCCCATAACTTTGCCGGCCTTTTCGCTTGTCCACAGTTTTTTTCTGAAGTTTAAGTCACAACTTACGGTAATGCCCTTTTTCTTTGCTGCTTTACAAGCCTGCAGGCAGAGTTCTGCAGCATCGTCAGAAAGAGCCGGGGTAATACCGGTAAAGTGGAACCAATCTGCGCCTTCAAAAATTGCATCCCAATCAAAATCTTCGGGCTTGGCCGTTGAAATTGAAGAATGAGCACGGTCATAGGTAACCGTAGAAGCACGCTGAGAAGCACCTTTTTCAACAAAATAGATACCGACACGCTCGCCACCTTTGGCAATATAGTCAGTTTCAACACCATATTTTCTTAATTCAGATTCACACCATGCGCCGATTAAATTATCGGGCAGTTTGGTAACAAAATGAGCCTCATGACCGTAGTTAGCAAGCGACACGGCAACATTTGCCTCACCGCCACCAAACTTTGCTTCAAGGCCAGTTGCCTGAATGATTCTCTGATGGTCATAAGTCTGCAGTCTGAGCATAATTTCACCGAAAGTAATTACTTTAGCCATTTGTTTGCCTCCTATATATTAGTAAAAATTATTGACCTCTTGCTTCTTTAATTCTCTTAACAAATTCACGACCCATAGCCGTAATTGCGGCATAGTCACCTGTTTTTGCACCGGCGGTCAGCGAACTGCCTGCGCCAACAGCAACAGCGCCTGCACGAATCCACTCGGCAACATTGTCAACATCAACGCCGCCTGTGGGCATAATTTTAGCATAAGGAATAGGCCCGCGGATGGCCTTAATCATTTTGGGGCCGCCTGCTTCACCGGGGAAGAGTTTCACAATGTCAGCACCGGCTTCCATTGCCTCAACAACCTCTTTAATGGTCATAGCACCGGGCATGCAAGCAGTTCTGTAACGGTTACAGAGTTTAACGGTTTCTAAATTGAAATAAGGGCTAACAATATACTGTGCACCGGATAAGATGGCGATTCTTGCGGTTTCAGAATCCATAACGGTGCCGGCACCTAAAATAATCTGGTCAGGAGTGTAAGGCTTTGAAAGTTCTTCAATAACATGGTGAGCACCGGGAACGGTAAAGGTCAGTTCAATGGCAGGCACGCCACCCTCAATGCAGGCATCTGCAATTCTGATTGCCTGATCTGCATCAGTTGCGCGAACAACTGCCACAATGCCGGAGTCACAAATTTTTGTAATGATTTTTTCTTTATCCATAATTTTCTCCTCTCTTCTGTCGGTTCTGTAACGCTATTTAGTATAACAAAAAATACCTCAAAATATATTGTATCACAACATATTCTTTTGGTCAAGTTACGATTGACATTTTCTTTCCTTTTTTATTTACAAAAAAATATAGAAATTTTATAAATTTTTGAAAAAAATATATAGAAATAAAAATTACGGTTACACTAACCGATAAAAGGAGTGTGTGTTTGTGAAAAAATTTGGTTTTTCCGACAAAATCGGTTATATGTTCGGCGACATTGGAAACGATTTCTTTTTTATTTTAGCAAGTTCATTTTTAATGGTGTTTTACACCAAGGTTTTGGGTATTGCCGGCGAAGTTGTTGGCACGCTGTTTTTGGTGTCACGCGCGGTTGATGCCGTAACAGATATTACAATGGGGCGCATTGTTGACCGTTCCAAAACCACAAAAAACGGCAGATTTCGCCCATGGATACGCCGCATGGCCATCCCCGTGGTGCTGGCAGGCATTTTAATGTTCATTCCCGCTGCTAAAAATCTTCCGTATTGGGGTAAACTTATCTACATTTATGTAACCTATCTGCTTTGGGGAAGCATCTGCTACACCGCTATCAACATTCCATATGGTTCAATGGCATCGGCCATTACCGAAAACCCGGCCGAGCGCACCTCACTTTCTACCTTTCGCTCCATTGGCGCAGCCATTTCGGGCGTCATTGTGGGTGCCGGAGTGCCATTATTTATCTACACCTACGATGCGCAAGGCAACCAACTCATTTTGGGTGAGCGTTTTCTACCCATTGTGCTTTTGTTTGGTGCTTTTGCGCTCATCTGTTACGCTCTTTGCTACTCACTCACGCGCGAACGGGTTTCACCCCCGCAAAAGAAAAACGATGTAAGTTTTGTAACTGCCTTGCACAGCATGACCAAAAACCGCTCTCTGTGGGCCATCATTGCTGCGGCCATTGTGCTTTTGCTTTCCTCACTTTTATCAAACACAATGAATCTCTACCTTTTTATGGATTATTTCAAAAGCAAAGAGGCCATGAGCGTTGCCGGTCTTTTACAAACCGCCTGCACATTGATCCTCGCACCGTTCAGCGTGACAATTGCAGAAAAATTCGGCAAAAAAGAAGCCTCAGGCGTTGGCGTTTTATTCTCCTCTGTCGTTTTCTTTCTGCTCTTTTTGCTCCGCATCAGAAACCCGTGGGTCTTTTGCGTTCTTCTCTTTGCGGGCAACTTGGGTGTCGGCCTGTTTAACCTGATGATTTGGGCTTTTATCACCGATGTGATTGACAGCCAGGAAGTTTTGAGCGGCACAAGAGAAGATGGAACGGTTTACGCCGTTTACTCTTTTGCCCGAAAAATCGGTCAGGCTCTCGCCGGCGGTCTGGGTGGTTATGCCCAAGTCGGAGGCCAAGCGGTCTTAGGAAGACA
>JAZRUU010000060.1:0-3616 GCA_045652725.1 Clostridia bacterium
GTGGAACAAAAATAATAGGTTCCGGGGCATTTTTCAAAAAAATCATCTAAATTCTCGTAGTAGCGGATATCAAGTTCATGCCAGTAATCAAGCCCTGCTCGTTTTAACTTTTTATCATCAATGGTGAAACCCATCGGTTTAACAATGTGCAAAACGCTCCCTGTTGCACGGCAGGTGCGGGCAATGTTCCCCGTGTTCTGAGGAATCTCCGGCTCTACCAAAACAATATTCATTGCCACGGTTTATGACTCCTTCCCATTCACAAAACGGTCAATTCTCTCAAGCGCCTCGTTAATGTTCTGAATGCTGTAGGCATAAGAACAGCGAACAAAGCCCTCACCGCTATCACCAAAGGCCGTACCCGGCACAACGGCAACCTTCTCACGCATAAGCAGCGTTTCAGCAAAATCAGCGGATGAAAGGCCAACAGGCGCAACCGAGGGGAAGACATAAAAAGCGCCCTCAGGCTCAAAACAAGGCAGACCGATTTTGTTGAATCCGTCTACAATCACGCGCCGTCTGTAATTATATTCTTCCCGCATGCGGGCAATATCTTCGTCCCCGTTTTTCACCGCTTCAACAGCCGCATATTGGCTGGCGGTCGGTGCACACATAATGGCATATTGATGAATTTTCATCATCTGCTCCATAATTTCTTTCGGCGCAGCCGCCCAACCCAGTCGCCAGCCTGTCATAGCATAACTTTTTGAAAAGCCGTTAACCACAACGCACCGCTCGCGCATGCCGGGCAGGCTCGCAATAGAAGTATGCTCCATACCGTAGGTCAGTTCGCCGTAAATTTCGTCAGACAGCACAAAAATATTCTTTTCTCTTAAAACAGAAGCAATCTCCTCTAAATCGGCCTTTGTCATAACCCCACCTGTGGGATTGTTGGGGTAAGGCAGCACCAACAGTTTTGTTTTTGGGGTAATGGCATCTAAAAGCGCCTGTTTTGTCAGTTTAAATTTATCTTCATTTTTTGTCACAATGGGAACAGGCACACCGCCTGCCAGAATAGCACAGGGGGTGTAGCACACAAAACTCGGCTCGGGGATGAGCACCTCATCGCCGGGATTTATCAGTGCACGAACGCAAAGGTCAATTGCCTCACTGCCGCCCACCGTTACTAAAATTTCTTTCATCGGGTCATAAGAAAGATTCACGCGGCGCTCCATATAGCGCGCAATTTCGGTTCTCAACTCAATCAGACCGGCGTTTGAGGTGTAATAGGTTCTGCCGCGCTCAAGCGAATAAATGGCCTCGCTGCGAATATGCCACGGGGTGACAAAATCCGGCTCGCCCACGCCGAGAGAGATGGCATCTTTCATCTCGCTTACAATGTCAAAAAACTTTCGGATGCCCGAGGGCTTTATTTCTTTAACGCGCTCTGATAATAAAGATTCGTAGTTCACAGAGACATCACCTCACGAGTATCCTGATGGCGGTCATTCACAATAACCCCATCAACTTTATATTTTTTAAGAACAAAATGGGTTGCGGTACTCAAAACCTGCTCCATAGGCGCAAGTTTTTCAGCAACAAACAGCGCAACCTCTTTCATTGTTTTGCCTTCAATAATCACTGCCAGGTCAAACCCGCCCGACATCAGGTATAAAGAAGCCACTTCTTCATACTGATAAATCCGGTTTGCCACTTCATCAAATCCCTCGCCGCGCTGCGGTGTAACTTTCAGTTCAATGATGGCAGAAACCGGCTCTGAATCGGTATTTTCCCAGTTGATAATGGTTTTATAGCCTACAATAATATTGTTTTCTTCAAACGCTTTAATCTGCGCCGCCACTTCCGCGGCATCGCGCCCCAGCATAACGGCGATTTGTTCCGCGGTTAAACTGGCATCTTTCTCAAGCAGTTGTAAAATCTTTTTCATATCATTTTCCTCCTTGCAATATTATTGCATATAGTTTGTTAATGTTCCTATGTTTTCAATTATAACCGAAACTGCATCGCCCGGGTGCATCGGCCCGATGCCGGCAGGCGTGCCTGTTGTGATAACATCGCCGGGCAAAAGCGTCATAATGCCCGAAACAAAACTCACAAGTTCTCTGGGTGAAAACATCATCATATTGGTGTTTCCGCTTTGGCGCACCTCACCGTTTACCTCAAGGCGGATGGCAAGATTTTCTGCATTGGCCTCGGTTTCAATAAAAGGACCAAGCGGTGCAAAGGTGTTAAAACCTTTGGCGCGGGTCCATTGCCCGTCAATTTTCTGCAAGTCGCGCGCGGTCACATCGTTACAGCAGGTGTAACCAAAAATGCAGGCTTCTGCCTCATCCGGCGTAACGCTTTCAGCCTTTTTGCCAATCACCACGGCAAGTTCGGCTTCATAATCAACCTGATTTGACTGTGTGGGTTTTACAATTGTGCCCCCGTGCGCGAGCAATGCCGTTGTGGGTTTCATAAACAAAACAGGGTCTTTTCTCTGTTCTTCTTTCATCTCTTTAGCGTGGTCTGTGTAATTTAAGCCAACGGCAATAATCTTTGTCGGCTCGCAGGGCACCAAAACCTGAACCGTTGAGAGCGCAATGCCCCTCTCGGCCACAGTATAGTTTTCAAAAATGTTCCCCTCTACGGGGTGCACCATATCGCCCTGCAAAACACCGTAAGATGTTTTGCCGTTTGCTGTATAGCGTAAAAACTTCATATTCTTCTCCCTTTACTCGTCATCTTCTTCCAGCACGCAACCCTCAACATATTCCCAGAAATGGTCAACACATTCTGTCTGCTTCACCGAAAAGGGAATTAAAATATCACCGTCACGCAGGGAGAGTTCTTCGGCCAGCATTTCCAAATTGTTTGCAAGTTGGGTTTTGTTGAGTTTGTCACACTTTGTGGCAAACACAACCGAATATTCACAATATTCCTGAATCCACTCCTGCATTGCAACATCTTCGCGGCTCGGCTTGTGTCGTGAATCCACAAGCTGCACCACCTGGCAAAGTTGCGGTCTGCCTTCTAAATAATCGTTAATCATTTTGCCCCAGGCCTCCACCTCTTTTTTCGAGCGGGAGGCATAGCCGTAGCCGGGCAGGTCAACAAGCATCAGTTTATCATCAACATTATAAAAATTGATGGTGATGGTTTTACCCGGTGTTCCACTCACGCGTGCAAGACTCTTGCGGTTTAACACCTTATTTATTAAAGAAGACTTACCCACATTCGAGCGCCCCGCAAGGGCAATTTCAGGCATACTCGTGTTGGGATATTGCATTTTTGTAACTGCCGAAATCATCAGTTTCACTTTGTTGGTGTTTACTTTCATAATCTGCCTCAATTCAACGCAATTTTAAGTACCTCATCCATCGTTTTAACAGAGATGATGGTCAGGTTTTCTTTCACAACACTTTCAAGTTCTTCAATATCCTTTTCATTCTCTTTCGGAATGATAACGGTTTTAATGCCGGCACGGTAAGCCGCCAGCGTTTTTTCTTTCAAGCCGCCAATGGCAAGCACTCTGCCACGCAGGGTAATTTCACCCGTCATAGCAACCTCGCGCTTCACGGTTTTGCCACCCAGAGCCGAAACAAGCGCTGTGGCAATGGTGATGCCGGCAGAGGGACCGTCTTTCGGGGTTGCCCCTTCGGGAACGTGCAAATGA
>JAZRUU010000061.1:0-9873 GCA_045652725.1 Clostridia bacterium
TGCAGCAAAATGAGTTCATTTTGCTGCAGGCCGCTTTCTTTTGTTCTTAAATCTTAACTTTATATTCACCATAAATTGCCGTGAGGTGGATACCTTTGATGTAACTGCCCAAGGCATTTTGCAGAAAGAAATTTTGTAAAATTGAGAAAGCAACGGCTTTGTAAAAACCTCAAATATTCTCAGCATAAAACCCGGGGCGAAAAAAAGCGAAAAAAAGATTGACAACAAAAGCAAAGCGTGGTACTATAATATAGTAGGTAGAGGTGCGTTTTTTTATCAGTAACTGTGAAAGAGAATGCGGAAATTTGCTGAAATCGCAGTGAAAGGAGAAAAGCGCCGAAGGTTGTGCGGTTCCGCCCGCATTTTTCCTGGGGGTTCGGTCAATAGCCGCATCACTGTCATCCGCCACCGGATGGAGAGCTATCGTTGCTTTTTAGCATATCGGGCAAATCTATGTATATTTGTATGCAAAAGCCAAACTCTCCGCATTCGGGAGGTTTGGCTTTTTTACTATTGTTTACTATTAAGAAAAATATAAATTTATGCCGCGTACGGCATTAGAAACGGAGTTGGTAAAAATGAAAAAATACAATGTAGCGGTGGTTGGTGCTACCGGTATGGTGGGCAGAACCTTTTTAAAGGTACTCGAAGAAATGAACCTGCCTGTTGAAAATTATTATTTAATGGCTTCCAGCCGTTCTGCCGGTCAAACCATTCAGTTCATGGGTAAAGACTATGTGATTGAAGAACTCACCGAAAATTCTTTCGATAAAGATATTGACATTGCCCTGTTCTCTGCCGGCGGCAGCACAAGCGAAAAGTTCTCTCCCATTGCCGCAAGCAAGGGCGTTGTTGTTATTGATAACTCCAGCGCATTTCGAATGGACCCCAAGGTGCCTTTAGTTGTTCCTGAGGTTAACCCCGATGACATTAAGTGGCACAACGGCATCATTGCCAACCCCAACTGCTCAACCATTCAGGCTATGGTGGCTCTGCGCCCCTTGCAGTTGGCTTATGGCATCCGCCGTATTATCTACTCAACCTATCAGGCCGTTTCAGGCGCCGGCATGGGTGGCTATGCTGACCTTGAAAACGGTATTAAGGGTGAAGCACCGAAGAAATTTAATCATCCCATTTTCAACAACTGCCTGCCGCAGATTGATGTCTTTTTAGAAAACGGCTACACCAAAGAAGAAATGAAAATGGTGAACGAAACCAAAAAAATCCTGGGTGACGATTCTCTACGCATCACCGCCACCACCGTTCGTGTGCCGGTTTTTGATTGCCATAGCGAATCTATCAATGTTGAACTTGAAAAGCCCTTTGAAGTTGAAGAACTTAAAAAAGTTCTCGCCGCAGCACCCGGCCTTGTTGTGCAGGATGACCCGGCAAACGCAGTTTACCCCATGGCCATCACCGCCAAAGGTAAGAACGAAACATTTGTCGGCAGAATCCGTCGTGATGAGAGCATCGAAAACGGCGTGAACCTCTGGGTTGTTGCCGATAACATCAGAAAAGGCGCGGCCACAAACGCTGTGCAGATTGCAAGCAAATTGATTGAAATGTGGGAAAACGGTGAAGTTACCCGCTAATTTGAAAGGAAGACAGCAATGAGTAAGAAAACTATTTTCACAGGCTCCGGCGTTGCTCTGGTTACCCCGTTTAATGAAAGCGGTGTAGATTTTGACGCTCTGGGCAAACTGATTGACTTCCATATAGAAAACAATACCGATGCCATTATCATCTGCGGCACCACGGGCGAGGCTTCAACCATGCCTGACAGCGAGCACCTTTCTGTTATCGACTTTGCTGTCCGCCGCGTAGCCGGCAGAATCCCTGTGATTGCAGGTACCGGCAGTAATGATACCGCGCACGGCATTGAACTGGCAAAGAATGCCGAAAAACTTGGTGTTGACGGTTTGCTTTTGGTTACGCCTTATTATAACAAAGCCAGCCAAAAAGGCTTGATTTTGCATTACACCGCCATTGCAAACGCGGTGAACATCCCCATTATTTTATATAATGTGCCGAGCCGCACCGGCCTTAAGATTGACATTGCAACCGCAAAAGAACTGGCTAAACTTGACAATATTGTTGGTTTTAAAGAAGCCAGCGGTGATATGTCTTACGCTGTGCAGCTTGCGGCTGAGTGCCCCGAACTCACCATCTATTCGGGTAATGACGATTTGAATATTCCCTTAATGAGCATTGGTGCTAAAGGTTGCATTTCGGTTCTTGCCAATGTTATGCCGCAGGAAACGCACGATATGTGTGCCAAATATTTAGAGGGCGATGTTGAAACTGCAATGAAACTGCAACTTGACCTGCTTGATTTGGTAAAAGCGCTCTTCATTGAAGTGAATCCCATCCCCACCAAAACGGCCCTGAATCTGATGGGTATGAATGCAGGCAGCCTGCGCTTGCCCCTTTGTGAAATGACAGAGGGCAACCTCGCTGTTTTGAAAAAAGTTCTGGCAAAATACGGCTTAATCTGACCCTGCCAAAGGAGCGATACCGATGACAAAGATTTTACTTTGCGGGTCGGGCGGCAGAATGGGGCGAGCCATTACGCGCCTCGTTAGTGAAACCGACAATGCAGAAATCATCTGTGGCGTTGATTTAAACACAGAGCCCACTGCCGATTTTCCGGTTTATGCTCATTTTAATGAGGTAACCGAGACGCCCGATGTGATTATTGACTTTTCAAATCCCGCAAATTTTGAAAATTTAATGAACTTTGCAGAAAGTAAAAAAGTGCCCGTTGTTGTGGCAACCACCGGCCTTTCAAAAGAGCAGAAAGAGCGGCTTTTAGCGGCATCTGCCTCTATTGCTGTTTTCTTTTCTGCCAACATGTCGCTGGGTGTGAACTTAATTTGCGAACTCGCAAAAAAAGCCACCGCCTTTTTGGGTGATAGTTTTGATATTGAAATCATCGAGCGGCACCATAACCAAAAACTCGATGCCCCCAGCGGAACCGCACTCGCCATTGCTGATGCCATTAACGAAGAGATGGATGGCACAGGGCATTATGTGTATGACCGCCATAGTGTTCGCAAAAAAAGAGATAAGAACGAAATTGGCATTCACGCCATTCGCGGCGGCACCATTGTGGGTGAGCACACCGTTATTTTCGCCGGTGACAATGAGGTAATTGAATTGCACCACAGCGCAACCTCGCGTGAGGTTTTTGCTTCAGGTGCTGTAAAAGCCGCTTTATTTATGGCCGGCAAACCGGCAGGCTTTTATGATATGAAAAATTTAATCAATGCGTAAATATAAGCATAAAAAAGAAGCAGCCCTGCAGGGCTGCTTCTTTTTTATGCTTATTTATATATCTTCCACGGGCTTTTTTCACCTTCAGCAATTATGATGTTTAAATCCTTACCAAAGGCATTTTCAAGCCGCTTTTTCATCAATTTACAAAAGGCAATTTCGGCATCATAGTGGTCAATCGCAATGATGGGCATTGCATTTTCAACTGCAAAACGGGCGTGATGATGTTTAAAATCACCCGAAATATAACCCTGTGCACCAAGGCCATATGCCTCAAATAAAAGGTCTGCACCGCCGCCGTTGCAAACGGCAACCGTTTCTACCACCGTTTGTTCATCCCCTACATACCGCAGTTCACGGTGGGGTGAAAAAACCTCTTTACCCCTTGCAAGCAAATCAAAAAGCGTGCAAGGAGATTGTAACCTGCCGATTCTGCCAATACCCTCCTTTGTGCCTGCAAAAGATTTCTTTTCTGCAAAGTCACCAAAGGAATCTAAAAACACATCACACAGGCCACCCTCGGCAGAGTCAAAATTGGTATGCATTGCAAAAAGGCCAATTCCTTTTTGAAGCAACCTGCGAACGGTTCGCTGGCCACCCTCCTGCTCTGTTAAGCAATTCACAGGGCGAAACATAATCGGGTGATGTGTCAGAATCAGTTCTGCGCCCACAGTTTCAGCAAATGAAACCGTCGTTTCATCGGCATCTAGCGCAACAACAATTGTTTGAACCG
This sequence comes from Clostridia bacterium, assembly GCA_045652725.1. Taxonomy (GTDB): domain Bacteria; phylum Bacillota; class Clostridia; order UBA1381; family UBA9506; genus UMGS755. The sequence goes on from JAZRUU010000061.1 coordinate 4,007, forward strand.
CATCAGTAACACCTTCAACCAAAAGGCCTACATTGTCATATTCTTCTGCCAGCGCACGCGGGGCAACCGACTCAAAAAATTCCAGCAACTTCTCAAGTTTTACCAAGCCTGACACTCCTTTTTGAGTTCCTTTAAAGACTCTATCAACTGCAAACAACCTTGCGCTTTCTCTTTTGCTTCAACGCGGTCAGAGAGCAAAAGCCCCTCGTGCACCGCCGTGTGTTTGGCAAGAAGGTTTTCTATCAAATCCGGCAAGAGGGGGTCTTTTTTTTCAATCAACTTCTGCCCAACAAGATAGTGCACCGGATTTTCCACCACCATCTCGCCGCGCTCTACGGTCATAACCGTGTAGATTTTTTCTTCTTCGCGCGCGAGCGTTTCATCACAAATCCGATAGCCGTTTTCTTTTAAATATTGCCGCAGTTCTGCCGTTGCGGTCATTGGCTGCAACACATAGCAGTCAAGAAAAAACGGCGCCGCCTCTAAAATTTCTGCAATTAAAAGGCCGCCCATACCGGCAATTACGGCCGTGTCGGCCTCCCCTTTTTTAAGTTCGGCAAGGCCGTTCGACAGACGGGTTTTGATGCTGGCCTCAAGATGAAAACGGCAAATATTTTCATCTGCACGGTTTAAAGGCCCCGGCCTTAAATCCATAGCCAGGGCTTTTGCAATTTGATTCTTTAAACATAAATAAATGGGTATATACCCGTGGTCCGTGCCCACATCGGCAACCGAGGCCCCCAGCGGAACGCTCTCAGCAATTGCCATCAGGCGCGGCGTCATAACTGATTCAATCCGCATAGTTAACTGTTCTTTCTTATTTCTGCGCGCTTAATTTTGCCGCCCAGCGTTTTCGGCAACTCGTCAACAAATTCCACAATTCTGGGATATTTATAAGGCGCGGTTACATGTTTAACATGGTTCTGCAGTTCTTTTACAAGTTCTTCTGACGGGGTGTAGCCTTTTGCTAACACAACCGTTGCCTTAACCACCTGACCGCGAACCGGGTCGGGTGCGGCGGTGATGGCACACTCAACAACAGAGGGATGCTCAAGCAGGGCGCTTTCAACTTCAAAAGGACCAATGCGGTAACCCGAGCATTTAATAACATCATCATTTCTGCCCACAAACCAATAATAACCACCTGAATCACGCCAGGCCATATCTTTAAGGTCATAGTTGCCGCTGCCCAGATTTTCTTCTGTTAAGGCTTCATCACGATAATAGCCGGTGAAAAGACCAACCGGCGGATTTTTATCAATGCCCATAATAACAATGCTGCCTTCGTCACCATCTTCACAAACATTGCCATCACTATCAAGCAGTTGAATGTTATATAAGGGCGAGGGTTTGCCCATTGAACCCGGCTTTGGCTCAAACCAGGGGAAGTTCGCAATGAGAACCGAGCCCTCGGTCTGCCCGAAACCTTCACAGAGTTTTAAGCCGGTTAAATCATACCACTTTTTAAACACTTCGGGATTGAGCGGCTCACCGGCAATGCAGCAATGCTTGATGGAAGACAGGTCAAACTTCGTTACATCCTCCTGCAGCATAAAGCGGAACATCGTCGGCGGTGCGCAGAAGGTTGTCACCTTATATTCCGTAATTTTCTTCAATAAATTAAGCGGCACAAACTTGTCCATATCATAGGCAAAAATCACGGCACCGCAAATCCATTGGCCATAAATTTTACCCCAGCCGAATTTAGCCCAGCCGGAATCAGACACGCTCATATGCAGTTTATTCTCCTGCACACACTGCCAATATTTTGCAGTCACAATATGGCCAAGCGGATAAGAAAAGTTGTGGCGCACCATTTTAGGCATGCCGGTTGTGCCGGAGGTGAAATACACCAGCATTGTATCATCCCAGCGGGTTGCGGCCTCACCTGTAGGACGGGGAAAGTCTTCACTTTGCTCTTTAATGCCCTCGGCAAAATCAAGCCAACCCTCTTTGGTTTTGCCGACCAAAATTTTATGTTTAAGACTTTCTGCCTCGGGTTGCGCAAGTTCAACCTGCTCAATAACAAAGGGGTCATCCACACAAACCACAGCCGAAATGCCGGCGGCATTGGCGCGGTAGGCAATGTCTTTTTTCGTCAGTTGCAACGAGCCGGGAATTAAAATGGCACCCATTTTATGAAGTGCCGTTGCACACACCCAATACTCCCAACGACGACGCAGAATCAAAAGAACCACATCACCCTTTTTAATGCCCAGACTTTTAAAGTAGTTCGCCGTTTTGTTAGAAAGGCGACGAAGGTCTGAAAAGGTCAGTTTCTTTTCATCATCGTGGTCGTTGCACCACACCAGAGCCATTTTGTTTTCATCCTGCTCGGCCCAGGCGTCCACAATATCAAAACCAAAGTTAAAATTCTCAGGAACTTTAACCGTATAATTTTCTTTAAAATCTTCATAAGAATCAAATTCAATTCTCGGTAAAAAACGATCAAGCAGCAATTCACTCATCCTTTTCTATTCAGAAATTACAGTTAAAAACACAGCCTTTTCATCGCCGACGCAACGCTGACCATGAGGATACGCGGGGTTAAAATAAATAGAATCCCCTGTTTCTAAAATCAGTTCCTTGCCGTCAAAATCAACGGCAATAGTGCCGGAGAGAACATAGTTAAACTCCTGACCGGGATGGCTGACCAGCGCCGCCTTTTTGTCAGAAGGGTCAAGCGTTACCAAAAGGGGCTGCATAATTTTTCCGCTGAAGCGAAAAGCCAAATCTTCAAAACTGTAGCCGGGATAACGGTCAACAGCACGGCCCATACCGCTTTTCACCACATGGTAGGTATCAAGTTTGGCTTTGACACCGGTCATAACCTCCGTAAAGTCTACACCGCACTTGTTGGCAATTTCATAAATCACGCTGATGGGAATGTTCTTGCCGTTTTCTTCATATTCACAATAAACAGAAAGGTCAAGATGAAGCGCCTCTGCCATTTCCTCCTGCGAAAAACCGCAAGCATCACGAAGACCGCTGATGCGCTGACCCAATTCTTTAAATACGCTATCCATCAAATTACCTCCTTAACCGTTAAGACGGTTGCGACCGTCTTTAATTTCCTGTTTCACGCGCTCCGGTGCGGGGCCGCCTTTTAACTTTCTGTCGCCCACGCAGGTTTGCATGCTGATTGCTTCGTAAATATCCTCCTCAATCAAAGGAGAACATTCTTTAAATTCTTCTAAAGTAAAATCGTCTAAATTTTTATTAAGTGAAATGGCCTTGGCAACCATCTGACCCACAATGCTGTGAGAATCGCGGAAGGGCACACCCTTTTTCACAAGATAGTCTGCCACATCGGTTGCATTGGCAAAGCCGCCTTTTGCACCACCAAGCATCACATCTTTTTTCACGCGCATGGTTTTAATCATTTTTTCGAACACGGGCATGCAGAGTTTTGCTGTATCAACGGCATCAAACACCGCTTCTTTATCCTCCTGCATATCTTTGTTATATGCAAGGGGCAGGCCTTTCATTGTTACTAAAAGTGCATTTAAATCGCCGTAAACGCGGCCGGTTTTACCGCGAATCAGTTCTGCCACATCGGGGTTTTTCTTCTGCGGCATAATAGAAGAGCCGGTTGAATAGGCATCATCCATTTCAACAAAGGCAAATTCGTGGGTTGACCACAGAATAAGTTCTTCTGAAAAGCGCGAAAGGTGCATCATCAAGAGCGAAAGAACGCCACAGAGTTCAATAGCAAAATCGCGGTCGCTCACACCGTCTAACGAGTTGTTTGTCACACGGTCAAAGCCAAGTTGTTCTGCCACATACTCACGGTCTAAAGGATAGGTTGTGCCCGCAAGAGCGCCCGAACCAAGCGGCATTACATTAATCCGTTTGCGGCACTCGCGGAGGCGTTCTCTATCACGGGTAAGCATTTCAAAATAAGCCATAACATGGTGCGCAAAGGTGACGGGCTGTGCCTTTTGCAGATGTGTGTAGCCGGGCATAATGGTTTCGGTATGTTCTTCTGCCAAATCAAGCAGCGTGCTCATTAACGAATGCAGTTGCTGCTCCATTTCATCACATTGGCGGCGGAGATACAGGCGCAAATCAAGTGCCACCTGGTCGTTTCTGCTTCTGCCGGTGTGCAAACGCTTACCCACATCGCCAATACGCTCAATTAAAAGCGTTTCAACATTCATATGAATATCTTCGGCATACACATCAAATTCCACCGTGCCGGCTTCAATATCAGCACGAATTTCTTTTAAGGTTTTCTGAATTAAGGCCGCATCTTCTTTGGCAATGATGCCGCACCGCCCCAGCATACCCGCGTGGGCTACAGAACCCTCAATATCTTCCCAATACATTCGATTGTCAAAACGAATGGAGGAATTAAAATCGTCAACCATTGCGTCAGTTTCTTTTGAAAATCTGCCGCCCCATAACTTTTTTTTCGTCATAACGGTGTCTTCCTACCTTTTGCAAAATGCAGAATAAGAGCTGAGTGTAACTCGGCTCTTATTCCGTTTTATTTTATTGATTTTATAAATGGCTGTATCTTAATAGAGTTTTTCGCCGTTCTTTTTCTTCATCATAGCACGAACGGTGATGGGCAGACCAAACAGGTTAATGAAGCCTGCAGCATCCTTCTGGTCATACACTTCATCTTCGCTGAAGGTTGCAATTTCTTCATCATAAAGTGAATAGGGTGAAGTTGTGCCGGCAGGCATGCAGTTACCTTTGTAAAGTTTCATTTTCACACTACCGGTTACATTTTCCTGTGTTGCATCAACAAAAGCGCTCATTGCCTCGCGGAGCGGTGTATACCACAAACCATCATACACTAAATCTGCAAACTTGTTGGCAAGGTCTAATTTATAATGCAGGGTCTGCTTATCGAGGCAGAGATATTCAAGTTCTTTGTGTGCAGCATACAAAAGTGTGCCACCCGGGGTTTCATAAACACCGCGGCTCTTCATGCCAACCAGACGGTTTTCAACAATGTCATCAATGCCAACACCGTTAGCTGCAGCCACTTCGTTTGCCTTGGTGAGCAGTTCAACGGCGCTTTCATAACGAACACCGTCAATTGCAACGGGAACACCCTTTTCAAAATCAACGGTAACATAGGTCGGGGTGTCGGGTGCATTTTCGGGAGAAACCATGAGTTTTAAAATTTTATCATAATTGGGCTCATTGGCAGGATTCTCCAGATCCATACCCTCGTGGCTTAAGTGCCAGATGTTTCTATCCATTGAATAGTTATCTTCTTTGGTAACGGGCACGGGGATACCGCGTGCTTCAGCGTATTCAATTTCTTCTTCGCGTGACTTAATGTCCCACATTCTCCAGGGAGCAATAATTTTAAGGTGCGGAGCCAGCGCTTTAATTGTCAGTTCGAAACGAACCTGGTCGTTACCCTTACCGGTACAACCGTGGCAAATTGCCGTTGCGCCTTCTTTTTCTGCAATTTCAACAATTCTCTTTGCAATGCAGGGTCTTGCGTGAGAAGTACCTAAAAGATATCTGCCTTCGTAAATTGCGCCTGCTTTTAAGGTGGGCCAGATGAAATCGGTTACATATTCTTCACGCAGGTCTTCAATATATAATTTTGAAGCGCCTGTCTTTAAAGCCTTTTCTTCTAAACCTTCGGTTTCTTTACCCTGCCCTACATCACCGCAGACCGCAATAACTTCATAATCAAAATTTTCCTTCAGCCAGGGGATGATGATAGATGTATCAAGACCACCTGAATAAGCTAAAATAACTTTTTCTTTCGTTGCCATTTGCATTTCCTCCCAAAATATGATAAAATATAAAATAAACAAGATGAAAATCCGTTAGATTTGGATTCTATCTTATATATTATATCGCATAACAAGAAAAATCTCAACATATTTTTTACA
>JAZRUU010000062.1:0-4071 GCA_045652725.1 Clostridia bacterium
TAACAAGGTAGCCGTATCGGAAGGTGCGGCTGGATCACCTCCTTTCTAAGGAGCATTAAAACTTCGGTTTTAATAATCTTAGGTCGATAGCTCTGCTCTGTTTAATTTTGAGGGTTCGGTAAGAACTAAAAAAACCTTTGCCAAAGGCAAAGGTTTTTTTGTTGTGTAATAGAAATTACAGCTAAAAGCGGTTTAAATGCGGGGGCAAGATCTTCGCAGGCATTTTGCAAAAAAGGCTTCCCCGCGGGAAGCCTTTTTAATTAGCATATTAACTTAAATGTTGGTCTCTGCCCATTCTACATAAGGTGAAAAATCAATTTTCGGGCGGCAGTCAAAGGCAATGTAAACCTCAACATAATCGCCGTTTTTGGTTTTTCTTTCTTTTCTGGCGTCTACCAGACCGCGAATGATTTCCTCCTGCGAAACATAGGCAGAAATGGCATCGGCAATCTTTTCTTCAACCGCGCCGCTCACCACTAACATACGGTTTGCACGAAGGTTGGTGGCTCTGCCGGCAATTAAGGCGTTTTCGGGGTCTAAATCGGCCCAGACAGAGTATTGGAGCGTTGATTTAACACCGTGTGGCGTGCCGTAATCCACCAGACAAACATCGCCCGCCTGCGGCACGGTGTAACTTGACATATTGTGCGCCGCAACATGGTCAATGTGTTCGTGATAGTGATTGGGAATCATCACACGGGTGACCTTTTTCTCACGCAGAAAACGGAGAAGAACGGGCATATCACCGGGCTTGCCGTCTGCTTTTTCCCATCCCCAATGGCCAATGGCCGAAAAATCGGGGAAATTAAGGCGCAGAATATGGTCACGGGGAATGCCCAAACGCTCGTAGCAGTCATCGGTCTCGCGTTTTCTCACATCTTCAATGGTGGGCTTTTCTTCAATGGTGCTGTAACCGGCGTCGCCACGGCAGAAAATAACAACATACACCTCAGCACCGGCGGCCTTAGCCGCCAGCATTGCATAGCCTGCGCCGATGATGGCATCATCATCGTGTGGGCTCATAACGGCCAGCACTTCGTTTTCGCCAAAACCGGGGAAGAGTTGGTTAATGTCACCGCTCACGGCTTTGGTATTTAAATCACAGTAAGTAAATTTCACGAAAGCCCCTCCTTAATAACCGCAACCAACCAGATGCTGCACGCGAATGGGCAGGTCGTTAAAGACTTCAACCTTTTTGCCGAATTTACCCAGCGTTTTTTCAACTAAAATATAGTCAAATTCGGGAATGATAACTTCGTTCCAAGTGCTGCCAAAGCCACGGGCGGCCACATCTAACATCATAACAATCTGGTTGCCTAAGGGTTCATCAGAATTTAAGGTGATGGCACCATAAAATTCCTGACACTCGGTGTAACCGGCGTTATGAGTGCCGGTGTAGGGTTTGAGCATAGCCAAATCAATGGGTTTGCCGATTCTTTGGCTCACCTCTTCGCGTCTTGATTCAAAGTAATCAACAAGCGCCTGCTCCTGCAGTCTGGCAGGCAGATTGTTTTCGGCCACATTGATGTAAGCCTCAAGGCCAACGCGGTAGGCATCTTCAACAAAACTGAGCCAATATTCCTGCGGCTCTGTCAGTTTGCCGCCTTTTTGTGTGCACACAACGCTGCAGCGCTGGCAGGCGGTTAAGCCATCCATCGCGGGGCCAACACCTAAATGAACAAAGTCACCCTCTTGAATGGGGCGGTTCAGAGCCTTGCCGACAATAGAACGGTTGGCTTCGCCGCTGGTGACCATAACATCAATACCCATTTCTTCAACACCGAGTTCTGATGCAATGGCATAACCCCACTGTGCAACCTGGGTTTCAAGCATACCCGGCTTCATAACAGAGAGCATACCCTCAATCATATAGTCTGTAATTTTTGCGGCCTGACGGGTCAGCGTCATTTCAATATCAGACTTTTCATATTTAATTTTATAATAAATTTCCTGACCGTCTAACAAATTGCCTTTGCCAACATAGTCTTCAAACCACTCAAAAATGCTCACCGGCATAACAGCGCGCGGGGTTAAAAGCGCCAGGCGCTTGGGTTTGCCGCCGCAGATTTCTTCAACAACATCTTCTAAACGGTCAACCTCAACAGGATAGTCTTCATCGGCCAGTTTCAGCATTTCAACACGGGCCACCTTGCAACCGCTTCTGACAGAGAGTTGTTCTGCAACATAGCAGCCCTCAAGGCCTGCAATGATAGAAAAGCCGTTTTTGCCAACGATGCCGGCAACCGGTTCAACAGAGATGTTGGTGTTGCCGCCGAGATAGGGCACATCGCCGTGGTAGTGCTCGTCAGAATAGACAATACCGCCGTCAAAACCCTCTTTCTTCAGCGCTTCATACACCGCTTTTTGTCTGCGCTCAAACTCAGGTTTTTCAACGCGCAGGGTTTTATCAAACTTGGGGACTTTCGAGAGCACATCGGCAACAATGTTTGCCTGTTTGCTCCATTCTTTTATATTAACCATTTTTTCTGCCTCCTTATATTTTTTCTATACTATAATTTCATTATAAAAAAATCAATGCCAAAAAACAGTAGAACATTCCTACAATGTAGTGGTATATCCCGACTCTTTTGCGGAAAGACTATTTTTTTGAAGTCTGCTCACGGTAGTAGCCGGGCAACACGCCCATGTGTTTTTTAAAAACGCTGTAGAAAAACTTCATATCTTCAAAGCCGCAGGCGGCGGCAATGTCGGTCACGGTGCGCTCTGTGGCAGAGAGCAGATGGCAGGCGTGCTCAATTCTGATTTTTTGAATCATACCGCCCACGCTCATGCCCGTTGCGGCGCGAAACACGCGGCCGAGATAATCGGGATTTAAATATACCTTTTCGGCCAGTTCGCGAACAGACAGGCGCGAACGGTAATTCTCTTTAATATACTGAATAATATAGTTCACCGTTTGCTGATTTTTAAAGCCACCCGCACTTTTTGCGCCGCTGTTATCTAAACGGAAGATGGTGATAATGAGCTGCAGAAGATAAGCACGGATGATTTCAATATAACCCTTTTCGCGACCGCGGTGCTCTAAATAAATTTTGTTAAACAGTTCGCCGAACATTGTGTAGGTGCTGCCTGAAACACTGAAGTAAGGCGGCAACTCACTGCGGCCGTGAAAGAGCGAATAAAACATAAACGAATGGTTGAGTTTTTCAAGCGATTCGCTCCCCGTGAGCGACTGATCAAAAAAATCAAGGGTGAACATTAAGTCATACACCACAAAAGGCTCTTTATCATCAGTATTCTGGTAAAACGCGTGCGGCGTGTTCATATTGATAATAAACAAATCGCCCCGCTTAACATCATAGATTTTACCGCCGATTTCGTGAGTGGCTTTTCCCGAAATCACATACACAACTTCAATATATTCGTGGCTGTGCATCACGCCGATGTAATCGGGAAATTCGTTTGACATTTGAATGTGCACATTTTCGTCGGGTCTGAAGAATAACTCTTTCGTCAGCGTGGTTGCGCTTTTCTTTTCTTGTTGGTTTTTCATACTTTTCACCCACTTTGTCGGTTATGACTATATTGTAATATAATTTTTGGAAAATGTAAACTAAAAGACATAATTATTGGAAAAATTATGAATAAAATGAAAAATATTTACCGGAATTACTTGAAAATGAAATTATTTTGTGCTATACTTTCATAATGAGGGGGAATTGATTTTTCTCCGTCGTTTAACTGTAAATGCTGAGATATTAGGGCTCTGTCCTGACATCTCTTGACATCACAGATGTCCTAAATATTTTTAAAAGGAGTGTTGGGAATGATTAAAAACCAATCCGTAAATGCCTGGATTGAAGAAATGAAAGCCCTCGTTAAACCCGATAACATTGTTGTTATTGATGGTAGCGAAGCACAATATGAAGCGCTTCGTGCTGAGGCTTGCTCAACCGGCGAAATGATTAAACTGAATGAAGAAACACTGCCCGGCTGCTACCTGCACCGCACCGCTGTGAACGATGTTGCCCGCGTGGAAGACAGAACTTTTATCTGTGCTAAAACCAAAGAGGCAGCAGGCCCCACCAATAACTGGATGGATCCCCAGGA
>JAZRUU010000063.1:0-1687 GCA_045652725.1 Clostridia bacterium
TTCATTTCTACAACAATGAAAGAATACAACTCAAAACAAAACTGACACCACAAGAAATGCGATGTCAGTATGCTGCTTAAAATTTAATATTATCTACCACAGGGGTATTTTTGTATTGTCTGCACAAACTGGTGCTGTTCAGTAAGGCAAAAGGGGTGTTTTTTTAGTGTTGGCAACTATCTACTGTGAAATATCCTTCAAGAGGTAGAATATATTCATCATCTTCTTTTTTAAACCGCAGGAGAGAGTAAAGGTCAAAAAGCGCAGGCTCATCGCCGTAAACGGTTTTGATGCCTGACAGGTCTGCCATGTTCAGAAGTGCCTTGGCAAGGCCGTGCTTTAAAGCCATATCGTCACCCTCAACATAAATGAAATTCATATATACTTTTGTTATGCGGAGTGTAATGCTGCCGATGCCGATTAACTCGTCACCGTCATACATCCCCATAAATTGTTCTGTGCCAATGGGGTGCTGGATGTTTTCTTTTTCTAAATAAGCCTGAACTTCTTCGGTTGTAATGATTTTTTTAATTGTGAGCATTTGTGTTTCCTTTCAGCATTGCAATTTCTTTATAGGTAAGATGGCGCCATTCGCCCGGTTTTAAAGTGCCGAGCGACAAAGGGCCTTCGGCAACACGGCGGAGACGAAGCACCTCGTGGCCGACCGCGGCACACATTTTTCTGACCTGACGGTTGCGACCCTCTGAAATGGTGATTTGCAGAACGCTTTTATCTGCCTCTGCCTTTTTTAATAAGACTTTGGCGGGCAGGGTTTTTCGCCCGTCAATGACGACACCGTTTCTAAGTGCAAAAAGCGCTTCTTCATTTGGCGTCCCCGAAACGAGAGCGACATAACTTTTTGTAACTTCGTGGCTGGGGTGCGTTAAATGAAAGGTTAATGCGCCATCGTTGGTTAACAGCAAAAGCCCCTCGCTGTCATAGTCAAGCCGACCAACGGGGAAGAGACGCCCCAATTCTTTCGGCACAAGTTCCAAAACAATGTTGCGGCTGAAATTATCTTTAGCCGTTGTGACATAACCGCGCGGCTTGTTGAGCATGATATATACAAGTTTTTGCGGCTGTTTTATGGGCTTGGCGTCAACGGTAACGGTGTCAGAATCGGGGTTTATCTTCGTCCCCAGTTCTGTTACGGTGTTGCCGTTTACACAAACCCTGCCGTCTGTTATCATTGTCTCGGCGGCGCGGCGCGAAGCAACGCCACACTCTGCCATATATTTTTGTAAGCGCATCAGTTCTGCCATAGCGACTCCTTTTTGGTTAAAACTTAATCTGTGATTTTATTGTACCACAAAAGTGCTTTAAAGTTCAACATATTCGCAAAAACTTTTCTTATGTTTTCAAAAAGTGTCGGTGCAGGTGGCTCGCGGTAATCAATGTCTGTGCCTGAGAGTAGCGTAATTTCCTTTAATACCGCCCCGTCGTATAAAACCGTCATTTTGCCGATTGGTGCACCAAAAGAGAGAGGTGCGGTAACGGAATCCGGCAGCTTGTATCGTATGTCATAGTGCGAAAGACCTTCTTTTGAGGTGTCGGTCATATAAAAATCTTCTTCGGCCACAAGTTCAACGGTTTTACTTGTACCGTTTGTGACGGGCACGCTTTTAATAATCATATCTTTCATAATAAAGGGCTTTGCTTCGGTTTGTGAAAAACCGTAATCAAGCAT
>JAZRUU010000064.1:0-3770 GCA_045652725.1 Clostridia bacterium
GAACATGGTCCCAGTCAATGAAGTAAACATGAGCAAATTCGCCGCCGTCTAAAACGCCGTCTTTAATGGTCATTGTTTCGCTTCTGCCGAAGAATACGCTGCGCAGGTGACCATCGGTATTCATGCTGGTGAAGTCGCCGGGTTCGTCAACATATCTGCCGAACTGTGCATGAATCGGGCCGGGATGACGATACTGATGTTCTTCAGCAAAGTCGGGGATCATTTTTCTCATGATGTCTAACAGGTCATGCTGCAGAAACTCTAAATCAAAAGAGTCAACATCGTGAGAGCATTCCTGAACCATAACGGAGCAGGTGGTGTGGTGAGAAGCGATACATACGGTACCGTTCTTTACGCCGGATTCTTCCACAATGTGAATGATGTCAGATGTAACATCGTGGAAAGTGGGGATCCAGCCTCTTGACTGCAGTTCTAATTCTTTCTGATACACTTTAAATTCCATTTGTGCATTCTCCTTCTTAAAATTTTTATTTTTTATTCAGTCGCTCACCAACGGCACCGCCGGGATGAATGAGCGCAAACTGCTCGTTTTTATAATCGGTTTCTCCAATCAAACCCGCCTGCAGAGCGTGGAAAATCATACACAGTGCGGTGGTTGAAGTGGTTCCCTGAGAGTTATATTTATCGGTTTCGCGGTTCACATGCTGCTTGAGCACAACATCGGCCGCCTGCGCCAGAGGCGATTCCATATTCTCTGTCACAGAGATGATTTTAACGCCCTTGGTTTTGCAAATATCAATAATCGGCAACAGTTCTGCGGTTTTGCCCCCGCGTGATGCTAACACAATAACATCGCCCGCCTGCAAAAAGCCGGTGGCACCGTGAATTGCCTCAGCCGGCGAAATAAAGCGCGCCGGACGCTCAATGCAACACATAAGGTGTGCAAAATGCTGGCAGATAATGCCGGAGTGGCCGCAACCTGCCGCACCGATGCGGGGTGCATCTTTTAACAAAGCAACTGCTTCAGAAAAAGCCGCATCGTCAAAATATTCTACCATTTCTTTAATGCAATCGGCCTCTATCTGATAGGCGTTTTTAGCCGCCTGTAAGGATTCTTGCTTCACAATTAACCCCTCCTTAATGTAATTCGTCCCAAGCCTTGCGAACAGCGGCAATCATTTCTTCAGCAAGTGCCAAAGGATTTTCAGCCTTTGCAATAGCGCTGGAGCAACCAGAAGCCGAAGAACCGGCTTTAATGATGTTATAGCAATCTTCACCCTTGCTGATGCCGGCAGAGGGGAAAGGTTTAATATCGGGATTGATTTCGCGGATAACGCGGATAACTTCATCAACATATTCTTTATCAGCCGGCTTACCTGTACCGATAAGTTCTGTCGGTTCAGCAACCAAAATGTTGGGGCCAAGTTTTGCAATAGCCTTAACTTCTTCAATACTGTCAGCACAAACCATGGTAGCAAGGCCAACTTCATCGGCACGCTTTATTGCTTCTGCAATTTCATCTAAAGTCAGTTTGTGTTCAGCATGGTTCAGCATAACGCCTACAGCACCTGCGGCCTTAACAGCCTCGGGCAGGGTTCTGCCCATACCTCTGCCAACGGGCAGACTGTCCATATGCTGAGTATATACATGAACTCTCTTGGTGTTGTTTGCAATGTTGCTGATTTCGGTATCGGGAATGTCCAACACGATGTCAACATCATATTTCTCAGCCAGCTCATCAAGACCTTTTGCCATATTCAGCAAAACTTCACCATACATATAGCATTTGGGGCCATATTCAAAAAACGGTTCTTTAATTTGGTAATCTTTATACATGTTTGTCACCTCATAAAATTTTCTTTTTTGTTTCGTTTGACTTTCATTTATATTGTATATTATTGTGCATTATTTGTCAATCCCTTTTTTGCCCTTTCGGCCTTTAAAACCGCCATTTTTCTCGTTATTCTCCCCTTTTTTGCAACGGGAATATCACTTGCAATCTTCCGCAGAATATGATATAATAAAGCAGAGCAAAACAACAAGCAAAACGGGAGTGATTCTGTGAAAAAAGTCACTGTGAAAGAAATTGCAAAAATGGCGGGCGTATCGGTAACGGCCGTTTCTTTTGTTTTGAATAACAAACCGGGCGTTAGTGAAGAAACGCGCAAAAAAGTGCAGAAAATTATTGATGAAACCGGCTTTAAACCAAACCTAAATTCAAAAAAACTGGTTTTAAACAAGAGTTTTAACATCTGCTTAATCATTAACTCTTTTGCTTCGCCGTTTGAGGATTTGTTTTATTTTGAAATTACCCGCGGCATCTTAAACCGCAGCCAGAAATATAATTACAACATCACCATCAGCAAACCGGCCGAGGGCAAAGATGAACTGCCCGATATTGTCTATTCCGGCGATACTGACGGCATCATTTTCATGCAAGACATCAGCCGCAAATTGATGGACAAGGCCATTGCAAGCGGCGTTCCCTTTGTTGTGGTTGACTCTCACTCCACCGTTGAGGGCATCACCTCTGTCAACGCCGATTACCGCAGTGCCACCTTTGAAGCGACTAAATTTCTGCTTGAAAACGGCCACCGCGACATTGCTATGATTTCATCAGAAACCGTGCCCGATTTTCATACCCAGACGCTTGCAGGTTTTACAGAAGCAATGAAGGAGTTCGGTTTGACGCCGAATCCCGAATATTACGGTTATTGCGCCACGGGCGAAAATACAGCTTATGAGGCGGCAAAGAATCTCTTTGCCTGCAAAAAGCGCCCCACCGCCGTGCTTTGCACGGTTGACAGTTTCGCCATTGGTGCCATGCACTGCGCCAAAGATTTGCGCCTTTCCATTCCAAAAGATGTTTCGTTTATGGGTATTGACGACATTTTGCTTTCGCGCTATATTGAACCAAGGCTGACCACCGTGGGCATTGACAAGGTCAAAATGGGGGAACTTGCGATGGATATGCTCCTGCAGAAAATTAAAGGCAAAAAACAAGACAGCGTGCTATTACCCATGGAACTGGTTGTGCGTGAATCGGTTAAAAATCTTAGTGAAAAGAATTGATATGTTAAAGAAAAAAGGACTCGCCGCAAGGCGAGTCCTTTAAGTTTTACATTACGGCAGTAATCTGTAAGGTGTTACTTTATATGCATCGTTAGCACGAATAAATGCTTCAGCATATTTCACACCGCACTGCATACCGCGGTAGAGAGACTGAATCTCCATATCAGCAGTAAAGGTATCGTCTGCAGAAAAACCTGCATAGTTATCAGCCATCCACTGCTGCTGGCTTTCATGACACAAGAACATCTTTTTCTTTGTTTCGAAGTAATCTGTAATATCTACAAAATCTGTCGGAACAAAGCCCAGACCTTTGTGAGGCTCAAAGTAGTAAACAACCGGGAGCGTTTCACAGGGGGGTTCTGCTGTCTCAATCTTTGCAATGGGAATCATAACCTCAACATCGTTGATGATTTTGCTTGTCAGCATATGATCCGGATTGTAGTCATGAGGGTTATGTGTCAGAATTACATCGGGTTTGCAATGACGAATCATGTTGATAAAGTTAATGCGAACATTCACATCTTCATAAAACAGTTCATCGTCATAGTCAAGGCAGAGATAAGTCGGAGGCCAAGCGGTCTTAGGAAGACAAATTAAATCCTCAACTCCTTGGCTCACAGAACGACATGGCTACGATCCGACTTTACATCGGGTTTGCAATGACGAATCATGTTGATAAAGTTAATGCGAACATTCACATCTTCATAAAACAGTTCATCGTCATAGTCAAGGCAGAG
>JAZRUU010000065.1:0-4333 GCA_045652725.1 Clostridia bacterium
AAAAATGCGTGAAAGAATCATTTTGCGTACATGCATCAGCTTATCAATGCTTATCTGCTTTTCGTAGGCATCTTCTGCCTTTTTGCAGGCTTCGTTAGCGGCAATTAAATGCTTAACCGCCCGGTCTATGCCTTCTTTGTAGCGGGCCGAAATGTCAGAAAGCAATGCAGAATGCTGTGCATCTGTCTTTTCATCTACCGCCATGGTGAAAAAGTCAATGATTTCGTCACCTTCTTTAGAGGGGAAGTATTCGTGCGGGGCAGTGGAGTCAAAAAAGCAGAGCGCAAGTTCGCGAATGATAATCATATCAAGGCTGCCGGGGTCAAAAGAACAGTGATAGCGTTCAACGGTGAAACCGTTATCAAATGCGCTTTGTGCAAGTTTTTTTAAAAAGGTTGATTTACCCGTGCCGGGGCGCCCTTTGATGAAATAACGCTTTGTACCCTCGGTAAGAATGTCAATGTAATCGGTTGAACCGCTAATGGTAGCCGCGCCGAAAAAGCGGTCATACATCGTGCCGCGGTAATCGGTTTTATGCCCATCTATGAGTGATGAAACAGTGTCATCGGCTAATCGGTTCAAGGTGTTAAAATCAGTGGAATCAATATAAATTTTCTCCCAGTCATCGTGGATTGCCTTGGCCTCTGTAAATGCATTTGTTGCCTCGTTGAGGTGTTTTTCGCAGGAGGTTAATGCATCTTTTTCGAATAAAGAGGCAAGGTCAAAACGCGGCTCATAGATGGGGTGGTTAACCACGCCCGTTCCCAAAGCGGGGAAGAAAATGCCCTCGGGTGTGTTGTCTAAAAAATTGTGAACAATGTTCACCTCAAGCCGCCCTTGTTTGGCGGTGGCATAGCATTCACGCAAAAGCGATGCCGCCGTTTGTCTGGGGTAGCCATATAACCTTACAACATCGTGGTATTTGCTGATTTCGTTTTCTAAAAATCCGGCGCGACCACGGCAACCGGTTGTGGTGAGAAAAAAGTGTCGCTCCATATCTGTTTGCTCCTTTTAATGGTTTCATACAACAGTATATGCCGTGGGACAATGTTTGTATGAATACGGCACGGACTATAAAACCGAAAGAATGTAATACAGCAGGCCGGTAACAACAGAGGAGAGGATTCCGTAAACAATCACAGGGCCTGCGATAATAAAAATTTTGGCGGCCAGCCCTGTCACAAGCCCCTCGCTTTTAAATTCCATTGCAGGTGACACAACAGAGTTTGAAAAACCGGTGATGGGCACAATGGTACCTGCGCCTGCCACCTTTGCAATTTTGTCATAAATGCCCAGACCGGTTAAGAATGCACCTAAAAATATCATTGTTACCGAGGTGGCAGAGGCTGCCGCTTCTTTATCAAGGCCAAGCCCCTTGTAACCGTCAGAAACTGCCTGACCGATGCAACAAATGATGCCTCCGATTAAAAAAGCAAAAAACAAATCTTTTAAAAGAGAGGAATTTGGCGTTTTTTGTTCAATAAATTTTTGATATTCTTGTTTTGTCATGGTGTTCTTTGACATTTTTTCACCCCTTTATTATTTCTGCTGATTCACAAAAAACCATAACAGCATTTGCGTGGCGTTCTTTTGTGCTTGCCGACAAGTGAAAAACAGCACCCAGACACAGCATTGTTACAATCAGGCACAGGGTGATGCAATGAATAAAGTTTAATCTCATGGTTTTTCTCCCTTAAATTTCGTTTACAGTTAGTATTTTATAAAACAAATATTTTATTCTTTTGCTTGCTTTTTTTTCAGCATTTTAGTAGAATAATAATCGTATAAAAAACAGAGGAATGTGCTATGTTAAAGAAAATTTTCTGGCTATGTTTCGCTATTTTGTGCCTGATGATGGGGCTTGAAATTTATGATTGTTTAAAAATGGCCGATTATGGAACGGCCTTGCCTGAAAATCTTGATTTTTTGTGTAATCAGGAAACATTTTCAGAGCAGGATTATAACTTCATTTTTTCGCAAACCGGTCTTGGCAAGCCGGCTGTGGATGCTCTGAAAAAAGAAAGTGATGATTTTAAAGCCACGCTGCTTTCTTTTCAGGAACAACGGTTTTTAAAAGCCAATCAAAAGCGGCATTATTTGTTCTTTCCCACCACCATTGCAGACATATTGGAGGAAGACGGAAACTACCGGCATTTGAAACTGCCGCCGCTTGAAACGGGCGATATTTTAATCACCAAATCAACCAAAACGCTCCTTTACCGCCACGGCCACGCGGCAATTGTTGTAGATGCCGGGCGCGGGCTTGTTGTTGAGGCCATGATGTTGGGCGTGCCCTCTGCCATCACGCGAACAGACGGCTGGGAGGCCTATGCCACTCTGATGGTGTTGCGCCCGAAGGAAAAAGAAAAGGGCGAACAGGCGGCAGAGTATGCTAAAACGCATCTGCGCGGCGTGCCGTATCATCTGCTGGCCGGTTTGTTTCAAAAAGATAAATCGGGCAGCGAGAGTGTTGATGTTACCCATTGTTCACATCTTGTTTGGCAGGCCTACCGTGCGGCGGGGGTTGAACTTGATTCTGATGGTGGCTGGCTTGTTACCCCTTGTGATATTTCTTATGATTCTGATTTGGAACTTGTGTTTGCCTATGGATTTGGCGATGCAGGTAAGTGGTGAAATCTATATGGTAAAATTGCATAAGAGAAATGTTATAAAAATTTAAAAATATTAAGCATTTACTATTGAAAAATTGGTATTATTTGTGGTATAATACCATAGAATGGCTGAAAAAGGCAGTCATCCCTCGGTTTTTATAACCAAATTGAGGAAATAGTAGGAGGACGAAAGAAAGATGAGTAGCGTATTAGACAAAAAAGAAAAGAACACAGTTGACTTCACCATGACAGTCAAAGCAGAGGTTTTTGCAGAAGCGGTGGACCGTTCATTTAAAAAGAATGTTAAACACATTGCGCTTCCCGGTTTCAGAAAGGGTAAAGCACCCAGAAAACTGATTGAAAGAACCTATGGTGAAGCAATTTTCTATGATGATGCAATAGATTTTGTTTTCCCTGCTGAATATGAAGCAGCAATTAAAGAACTGGCTTTAGAGCCGGTTGATGTTCCGAAACTTGATGTGAAAGAAATCGGCGTTGGTAAAGACCTTGTGCTTGCCATCAGCGTTACTGTTAAACCTGAAGTGACTCTGGGCGAATATAAAGGCCTGAAGCTGGACGAAATTGTTCACACCGTTACCGATGAAGATGTTGACCGTGAACTTGCACAGAAGCAGGAGAGAAATGCACGCCTTGTTACCGTTGAAGACCGTGCTGTTGCAGATGGTGACATTGCCAACATTGACTTTGAAGGTTTTGTTGACGGTGTTGCTTTTGCCGGCGGCAAGGGTGAAAACCATGACTTAACTATTGGCAGCGGCCAGTTCATTCCCGGTTTTGAAGAACAGATTATCGGCAAAGCCATTGGTGAAGAATTTGATGTAAATGTTACTTTCCCTGAAGAATATCACGCTGAAGAATTAAAAGGCAAGCCGGCTGTGTTCAAAGTGAAGGTAAACAGCATACAATATAAAGAAGTTCCTGCTTTAGATGATGAATTTGCAAAAGATGTCAGTGAATTTGATACTTTAGATGCATTAAAAGCAGATATTCGGGCAAAATTAGAAGAGCAGGCGGCAAAAACTACCAGACAGGAAAAAGAAAATGCTGTGATTGAACTGCTTGTAAGCGAAACCGAAATTGATGTGCCCGATTGCATGGTTGAAAACCGTTTGGAAGCCATTATCCGTGATAACAATATGCGTATGGCTCAGCAGGGTCTCACTTTTGAACAGTATCTTTCTTTTATGGGCAGCACAGTTGACCAGTTTAAAGAAATGATGCGCCCCAATGCATTAAAGCAGGTTAAAGCAACCTTGATTTTAGAAGCCATTGTTAAACTTGAAGCATTTGATGTGACCGATGAGATGCTGGATGCCAAGATTACTGAAATGGCTGAAAGCTTCAAGATGGATGTTGCCAAACTGAAAGAAAACATTGGCGAAGCAGAAGCAGAGAATTTAAAAGAAGACATGAAGATGGAAATGGCAGTTGATCTTTTAGTTGAAAGTGCTAAGTGGTCAAAAGCAAAGGCAACAAAGGCCAAAGCAGAGGCTGATGGCGAAGCAAAGCCTGCAGCAAAGAAAACCACAACCGCAAAATCAACGGCTGCTAAATCTACCACCAAGTCTGCCACGGCAAAATCAACTGCGACCAAAACAACAAAAACAACCGCAGCAAAATCTACAACCAAGTCTACTGCCGCAAAAACAACCAAGTCTGCCGGCACAAAGACAACCACAGCAAAAAAGACAACTAAAAAA
>JAZRUU010000066.1:0-10379 GCA_045652725.1 Clostridia bacterium
AAAAAATTTTAAAAAACATATTGACAAGTCAAAAATTATCTGTTATAATAAACAAGCTGTCACAGTGATGGTGAAAGATTCCGTCGGCTTTAACAGGTTTCTCATAGCTGACGTTTCTATAATTCTTATGGCCCGTTGGTCAAGCGGTTAAGACACCGCCCTTTCACGGCGGTAACACGAGTTCGATTCTCGTACGGGTCACCATGACGGAGTAAAGCTTGCTTTGCTCCGTTTTTCTTTTAAAAATAAGTGCTATACATAAAAACGCGTGCTCAAATAACACAATCTCAAAAACTCTTTCACAATTCTCTTGACATTTTATGCCCTTTGGTATATAATAATTTTTGTTGTAAAAACAAAATGTGCCGGTGTGATGGAATTGGCAGACGTAGTGGACTCAAAATCCACCGGTGGTGACACCGTGCCGGTTCGAGTCCGGCCACCGGCACCAAAAACCTGCCCTGTGGCAGGTTTTTTTCATTACACAACAAAAAAGCCGTGTTAAATCAATTTGTTTTCCCCCGTCTTTTTTATTTCAGAGCAGTATGCAATTGCGCCGCCCTGTTAGTCAACATTGACACCAAAACCGAATGTATCTTCAATTTTGCCCCACTGCAGACCGGTGATGGTATCATACAGTTTTTGTGACAGAGGACCAATTTCGTTGTTGTTAATGGTCATAACATCATCTTTATATCTCAATTTGCCAACGGGAGAAATAACGGCGGCCGTACCGGTGCCGAAACATTCTTCAAGTTTGCCGGTTTTCTGCGCTTCAATCAGTTCATCAACACTGATTTTTCTTTCTTCAACATCATAACCCCAGGATTTGCAAACCTGAATAACAGAGTTTCTGGTGATGCCCGGCAGAATGCTGCCGTTTAACGCAGGTGTAACCACCTTGCCGTCAATTTTAAAGAAGATGTTCATTGCGCCAACTTCTTCAATATATTTTCTCTCCACACCGTCAAGCCAGAGAACCTGAGAATAACCGTCATCATGCGCTTTCACCTGTGCAATCAGGCTGGCTGCATAGTTACCGCCGGTTTTAGCAAAGCCCATACCGCCTTTAACCGCTCTTACATAGTCATCTTCAATCCAGATGCCAACCGGAGCGAGGCCGCTTTCATAATAAGCGCCGCTGGGAGAAAGGATGATGATGAACAGATATGTCTTACTCGGTGCAACGCCCAAAAATTCATCGGTTGCAATGATGAACGGACGAATGTATAAAGAAGTGCCGTCTTCTGTGGGAATCCAGTCTCTGTCAACCGAAACAACGGCTTTTACGGCTTCAACAAAATCTTCTTCAGGCAGTTGGGGGATGCACAGACGCTGGTTGGTGTCGTTGGTTCTTTTTGCGTTCATTTCGGGGCGGAACAGTCTCACGGTGCCATCAACACCGCGGTAAGCCTTAAGGCCCTCAAACATTTCCTGACCGTAGTGGAACACCATAGCAGAGGGGTCTAACGAAATGGGATGATACGGTTCAATTCTTGCATCGTGCCAACCCTTGCCCTCGGTATAGTTCATAATAAACATATGGTCTGTAAACACCTTACCAAAGCCAAGTTTACCTGTCGGTTTTGCCTTCGGTGCGGTTGTTTTTGTAATTTTAATATCCATTTTTATTGCCTCCTAGAATGTTTTTTCTCATTATAACTCTTTTTGTAAAAATTGTCAACTAGAACAAACCGCTGATGACGCCTTCATCAGAAACAGAAATGTTCATTGCTGCAGGGCGCGCCGGCAAGCCGGGCATTGTCATTATGTTACCGCAATACACGGTTACAAAACCGGCACCGGCATAAAGGCGCACTTCACGCACATGGAAGGTGAACCCTTCGGGGCGGCCGAGCAGTTTTGCATTGTCAGAGAGAGAATATTGTGTTTTTGCCATACAAACCGGCAGATTGCCGTAACCGTTTTCTTCAAGCCGGCGCAGTTCTTTTTCGGCCTCGGCAGAATAAGTAACTTCTTTACCGCCGTAAATTTTTGTTACAACGGCGCTGATTTTGTCTTTTAAAGAAAGAGATGTGTCATAAAGCGGTTTAAAGTCAGATTCGCCCTTATCTAAAAGTGCAATCAGTTTTTCAGCAAGTTCTATACCGCCCTCACCGCCTTTGGCAAACACCTCAGAGAGCGCCAGCGTAGCGCCTTTTTCTTCACAAACCTTTTGCACCAGTGCAAGTTCTGCATCAGTATCGGTGCCAAAGCGGTTTAACGCCACAATCACGCCTACACCAAACTGTTTTAAGTTCTCAATGTGTTTTTCCAAATTGCAAATACCGGCAGAGAGCGCCTCTAAATTTTCTTCTGCCAGATTTTCTTTAAGCACACCGCCGTTATATTTCAGCGCGCGAACCGTTGCCACCAGCACAACCGCCTCAGGTTTAAGACCTGCCGCGCGGCATTTGATGTCAAAGAATTTTTCAGCACCCAGATCGGCACCAAAGCCGGCCTCGGTGATGACATAATCAGCAAGGCGCAATGCCATTTTGGTCGCCGTGATGCTGTTGCAACCGTGTGCAATGTTGGCAAAGGGGCCCCCGTGCATCAGGCAGGGTGTTTCTTCTAAAGTCTGCACTAAATTGGGCTTTAAAGCATCTTTTAACAGCGCCGTCATTGCGCCTTCTGCCTCTAAATCACCCGCTTTAACCTCTGCACCGTCATAGGTGTAGCCAATGACAATGCGTGATAAACGCGCCTTTAAATCGCGGATGCCGTCAGATAAGCATAAAATTGCCATAATCTCTGAAGCAACCGTGATGGTGAAACCATCTTCTCTGGGCAGGCCGTTGGTTTTGCCGCCAAGGCCCACAATAATTTCACGAAGGGCGCGGTCGTTCATATCCATAACGCGGCGGAACACGATTCTCGTGGGGTCAATCTGCAGGGCGTTGCCGCGCATAATGTGGTTATCAATCATTGCACAAAGCAGGTTATTGGCCGCAGTGATGGCATGCATATCACCGGTGAAGTGCAAATTGATATCTTCCATAGGAATCACCTGCGCATAACCGCCGCCTGCCGCACCACCCTTTAAACCCATAACCGGGCCCATAGAAGGCTCGCGGAGAGCAATCACGGCCTTTTTGCCGAGTTTACCCATCGCCTGGCCAAGGCCGACCGTGGTGGTGGTTTTACCCTCGCCCGCCGGTGTGGGGTTGATGGCGGTCACCAGAACAAGTTTACCCATGGGGTTGTTTCTAATGCGCGCCGAAAGTTCATCAGAAAGTTTCGCCTTGTCGTTTCCGTAATAAATCAATTCTTCTTCACAAATGCCGAGACTTTCAGCAATTTTGCGAATGTGAACCGGTTTTTTCTCCTGTGCAATTTCAATGTCACTCTTCATTGCCATTTTATTGCTCCTTTCCGCGGTTGTTTGTTTTTGTCATAAATTTTTCTTTATAAATGATAAAACGCTCGTGCACACAATCGGCCACCTGGCCAACCTCATCGTAAACCGCAATGTTAAACACAAGGCGGCGGCCGTCAATTTCAATCAGTTCTGATTCGGCATAGGCCTTCATGCCCATCGGTGTTGCCGCGGTGTGATGCATATTCACGGCTGTGCCAACGGTTGCGCAACCCTCTTCTAAATACGGGCGAACGCTTTTATCGGCTGTCTGCTCCATCAAGGCGATAACATAGGGTGTGCCGAACACATCCATCTCGCCGCTGGCTGCCTTCTTCGCGCTTACGCTTTCGTCTACGGTTAACTCAATTTTTCCTTTAATTCCTACTTTTAGCATATGTATCACTCTTTCCCCGGGCGGTGGTAACCGCCCGTATTATAGTTTATTTTCTTTTTCTTTTTCAATCATAGAATAAAGACATTCAAGTGCTTCGCGAATGCCGCCCACTTCGTCAATCAGGCCAAGGTTTACCGCCTCATCGCCCAATATGATGCATCCCACATCGTTGGCAATTTCGCCGGTTTTCATCATCATTTCGGTGAAAACTTTTTTTGAAATGTTTGAGTGCTTAACCACAAAATTTACGATGCGCTCCTGCATCATATTAAAATATTCATAAGTCTGCGGCACACCAATCACCGTGCCGCTCATGCGAATGGGGTGAATTGTCATAGCCGCCGAGGGCACAATAAAAGAATGCGCGGCCGAAACCGCCATCGGCACGCCAATGCTGTGACCGCCGCCAAGCACCAGCGAAACGGTTGGCTTTTGCATGCTGGCAATCATCTCCGAAATAGCAAGGCCTGCCTCAACATCACCGCCAACGGTGTTTAAAATTACCAAAAGCCCGTCAATTTTCTCGTTCTGTTCCACAGAAACAAGCAGCGGAATCACATGTTCATATTTTGTGGATTTATTCTGGTTCGGCAGAAGTTGATGCCCCTCCACCTGCCCCACAATCGTCAGGCAATGAATGTTGCCGCGTGAGTTTTCCACCCCGGCAAGGCCAAAATCTTTAATGTTTTGGGCGGCATTATCTCCATCGGGCTGCATCGGTTCTGTTTCTGCATTGTTTTGTTCGTTCATTTTGCTTTCTCCTTTCCTTTTTTACAAGTATGAGAGAAAAAACAAAATTTTATGCAACCGACATATAACAGTATTATTCTACCATTTTTTTGTCCCTTGTGCAATCATTTTTTTAAAGTTGTTTATTTTTAGATTAAAAAAACACAGGCAGGCGTGCCTATGCTTTTTCATTTCTGCTTTCTATCAGTTTTTCTTTTTCCTGCCGGGGCATGGCTTTAATGGCGCATTCACGCCGCAGCGCTTCAGATTTATCTGAAAAGACCTCAAAATAAACCAGCGTCACCGGTTTGTGTGACCGTGTATATTTTGCACCGCGCCCCTCGTTGTGTGCTTTAACGCGTTCTTCTAAATGTGTTGTCCACCCTGTGTAAAGGCTGCCGTCACAACAACGGAGCACATATACATAATGTTTTGTTTCTTCCTGCTGTTTCATATTACTGATTAAACATCTCCCGAATGGTAGTGCTGCCCTTTTCTAAAGACACACACCCCGTGCGGCAGATTTCAAGAATGGTAAAGGCCTGCATACGGCTGATGCATTCATCAAGCCGGCGGCTGTCTGCCGCCACCTGAAAAATCACGGCATCGCCACTGTCATCAACAATGTTTGCCCCAAACTCACGCGCCGCTAAAAGCACCTGCTCGCGCATGTCTTCCGGTGTGGCAAGTTTTAAGAGCATCAGTTCAAAACTCACCGAAGCCTCGGGAGAAAGTTCACGAACAAAGCACACATCCGGCAATTTATAAAGTTGGCTCACCAACTGTTGTTTCTGCATTTCCATTCCGTCAAAGAGCACCGTAATGCGTGAAAAATCGGGCGATTCGGTTTCGCTAACGGTCAGGGCGCTGATGTTAAACTGTCTGCGGCGGAACATGCTGGTAACACGGTTTAAAACACCGAATTGGTTTCGAACCAGAACGGCTACGGTATATCGGTTCACGCCTCATCACCCGCCTTTACAATAATATCATCCACCGAGCCACCCGGGGGGAGCATCGGCAACACAAATTCATCGGCATCAATCGCACAGTCTATCAAATAGGGCATCTCGGATGCAAACGCCCTGTCTAACGCTTTTTGCAGAGAGAGAAGGTCAAACACCTGCTCCCCTTCTGCCCCAAAGGCACGGCAAAGGGCAATGTTATCTGTTTTCCTTTGAAGCACGGTGTTGGAATAACGCTTGTCATAAAACAGGGTTTGCCATTGGCGCACCATGCCTAAAACACCGTTGTTAAAGAGCAGAATCACCAAAGGCAATTTGCATGAAACGGCCGTAGCAAGTTCCTGAAGGCTCATTGAAAAACTACCGTCACCGGTGATTAAAACCGTGCGCTCGCCCGTGGCAACAGCGGCACCGATAGCCGCACCAATGCCAAAACCCATTGTGCCGAGGCCACCGCTCGAGATGAACCGGCGGCTGTTTTTAAAGTTAACATATTGAGCCGACCACATCTGGTGCTGGCCCACATCGGTGACGATGGGGGTGTTCTCTTTTAGATAGCCGTTTAAAAGTGAAAGCACATTTTTCGGAGTTACGCCCTCTCTTACATCGGCAAGTTTTGCTTCTTCCTTGCGGTAAGAGTCAACCTGCGCCTGCCAGATGGGGCGCTGTTTTTTCTCAAGCAGCGGCAACAGTTTTTGCAAGGTCAACTTCAAATCCGCCCTGAGAGAATGTGCCTCAACAACGGTTTTTGAAAGTTCAGAACCGTCAATATCAATATGAATAATTTTTGCGCCGGCGGCAAATTTTGCCTTGTCGCCAATCACGCGGTCATTAAAGCGCACACCCAGCGCAAGGATGCAATCGGCATTATGCATTGAAACCGATGAGGCGTAGTGCCCGTGCATACCCTGCATTCCCAAAAAGCGGGGATGGTCAGTCGGCACAGTAGAAAGCCCCATCATAGAGCAACCGAGCGGCGCATCAATGGTTTCAGAAAGTTCCAGCATTTCGCTTGCCGCATCACTTGCCAAAACGCCGCCGCCAAAATAGATAAACGGGCGCTCACTCGCGTTGATGCAGTCTGCCGCCGCCTGAATGCGAACATCCTTAGCGGGATATTTTTCAGCAGCATCTACCGCGCCCTGCGGTTCATAGTCACAAAGCGCCATTTGAATATCTCTCGGCACATCAATCAAAACCGGGCCCGGCCTGCCTGATTTTGCAAGGCAGAACGCCTCACGGATGGTATCAGCCAGTTCTTCAACCGAGCCGACAAAATAGTTATGTTTGGTAATGGGCAGGGTGATACCGGTGATGTCAATCTCCTGAAAACTGTCATAACCGATTTGCGATGTCATAACATTGCCGGTGATGGCAACCATAGGGATGGAGTCAAGATGCGCGGTAGCAATGCCGGTGACAAGGTTCGTTGCACCGGGGCCTGATGTGGCAATCACCACACCCACCTTGCCGGTTGCACGGGCATAGCCATCTGCCGCGTGGGCGGCGCCTTGCTCGTGCGCCGTGAGAATGTGACGAATTTCACCGCTGTAGCGATACAGCGAGTCATACACATCAATAATCTGGCCGCCGGGATAGCCAAACACCACCTCGCAGCCCTGTTCTATTAAAGTTTTTACAATAATATCTGCACCGGAAAGTTTCACGCTGTCCCCTCCCTCTTTTCCGACTTTTTTCAGCAACATATTCTTATTATATTGGAAAACCTCCGTTTTTGCAAGTGTTTTTAAACACCTTATCAAAACAAAAAGTGCCCACCGCGGATAAAAACCCGAAGCAGGCACTTTTTTTATATTTTTATGCTTATTCGCTCTTATTTTTTTCAGCATAAGAGCGTTCATAAACCGCCCCCGCCAGCATAACGGCAAACACGCCCGAAAGCAGTTTTCCCACAACCATCGGCAGAGCAAAGGCACGGTCAAACGAGAGAACAAAGGCAAGATGGTCACCAAAAGCATAGGCCGCCGAAACCCCAAAGGCCATATTCATAATGCGACCCTTTTTGTTCATATTTTCAACCATAGAAAACACGGGAATAGAATTGGCAAGCGTTGTAACAAGACCCAAAACCGAAGTGTTATCAAGTTTCAATGCCTTGCCGAGCCACAGAAACAGTTTGTTAAACACGCGTGAAATAATGCCCAAAAGCGGAAACACGCCCGCCAGAATCATAGCAATATTCCCGATGATGGTAAAAGACGATTCCAAAGGAGCTATCCCCGGAATCAGTTCCACACCAAGCAACAACTGACAAATGCCAACCACCAAACCAACGGTTACAAATATCGTTAAAATGGCGCCGATGAAGGCAAAAATCTTTTGACTCGCCACAGGATATTTCCACAATCCCAGACAGATAAGAGCCGAAACAATGAGAATCAGCAGGGTGTTTAACAAAAGGTTACCCAGCGGAATCCCCAGCATAATCCCTGCCGCAAGGCAACCGACGGGAATGGTGGCAAACCCGCACAAAAGCCCGATTAAAACATCACCGTGATATTCTTTTTTTATCATCTGCAACGCCAATGGAATCACAGGGCAAAGTGTGGCACCAAACATTGAGGCCACCACAATGCCGTTATAACCCCGCATTGCCTCATTATCAGACAACGCATAGGCCATTGACGCGCCACCGGCATCTACTGCAAAAAAAGCAGAAAGCACAGACATATCCATATGTAACAACGACAGAACAGGCTGAAAAACTGCCTTTAATGCCGTCGCTAACACAGGTGCCATCACAATCATACCCGACATAGAAATAATAAGCGGACCGGCAGTCATAATACCTTTGTCAAATTCATCCCCTAATTTAAAGTGATTACCGGTGATTTTATCTAAAGCACCAATCAAGGCAAAAACGACAAAAATCAGTTCAAGCTTCATATAAATTTCCACAGCCTTTCTGCCCACAAATAATAACTATAAATACGCTCGCCTCTTATTGTGGGCAAATAAGGCGTGTAGTGGAAATTATGCACATCGCCGTTTCGCGCCAAAAGGCACGAAAGTTCGGCGGTGCAATAAATTCCGCCGGAGGCTTTAATGTTAACGCGGGGCCGCAAAAATTGCAGCCCCGCTACAGATTTAATTATTCAAAATAATGTTTTAAAAATTCTGCCACGGTGCCGTCATATTCAGCCTCGCACATATAGTAATATCCTAGCTGATTACCGGCCAAATAGTTAATATAAGTCTTGCCGTTCCAGTCACACATATCCGGGTCTGAGTTGTTAATGTTAAAGCCGGTGGTGGTGATTTTTTCAACCAGTTCGGGCGAAAGGTCAGCAGCTCTGGGCGAAATGAGGCGGTCATCTTCATCGGCCATCAGCATAGGGTTGTAGTAACCCACATACCAGTCTTTAAAATCTTTGGTGCGGTAGATGTAGTTGGTAAAATGTCGGCATGGCAGCTCCGCGCAGGCAATCATATAATACCAGCCCTCTGAATATTTAAGCCACGGGCCACCCATGTAGCGTTCTTTTGAATAGCCAAGGACATAGTCCATAAAGGTCCATTCTTTCATATCGGGCGAGGTGGCAAAAAAGTGGGTAAACTTCTGACCAACATGTTCAACCGGGTCGCTGGCTTCCACCAAAAGCACATAACCGTCTGGTCCTTTGGTAAGACCGGTGTTATAATACACCCAGCCGGGGTTAGATAAAAGCACGCGTTCTTCCCAGTTCACAAGGTCTTTACTTTCATAAATGTTAATGTTGCCACGGTTTTTCATATCAACACCGGTAACATAAATGGTGTCATTTTCAACATAGGCAGCGTGAAAGTAACTGTTTTCTGCAAATTCTGAAAGAATTTTGCCTGTTTCAACATCACGGATGATGGCATAGCGGCGAACGGTGTTATCTGTGCCGTTTAAGGGGTCGCACAGTTCCATACGCATCAGTCTGCCGTTCCACACAAACGGTGTCATTTCACCGTTGGGGCTGCAGGCACCCAGCTTTTTAATTTTGGGGTAGCCGTTTTTCATAATGGTGGTTGCATCATAGTTAATTTCTCTTGTCTTCATTCCCACGAGAATCCCTCCTGTATAATTTATTCAAAGTTTGCTTTTAAAAATTCTGCCACGGTGCCGTCATATTCAGCCTCGGCCATATAGTAAAAACCAAGCTGGTTGCCAACCCCGTAGTTAAAATAAACCTTACCGTCAAAGTCACACATATCGACATCGGCATTGCTTGACAAAAACGCCGTTTTAATCCGTTCTTTGATTTCATCTGTCAAATCTTCGGTCGCGTTGGGAGAAATAACGCGGTCGTTTTCATCGGGCATAAAAATGGGATTATAGTAACCGATTTCCCACTCGGTAAAGTCCTTGGTGCGGTAGAGATAGTTCGTATAGCGCTGGCAGGGCAATTCAGCACAGGCAATCATATAATACCAGCCCTCTGAATATTTAAGCCACGGGCCACCCATATAGCGCTCTTTAGAATAGCCTAGGTCATAGTCCATAAAGGTCCATTCTTTCATATCGGGCGAGGTGGCAAAAAAGTGGGTGAACTTCACGCCCACATATTCTACCGGGTCGCTCGCTTCAATTAAAAGCACATAACCGTCAGGCCCCTTGGTAAGACCGGTGTTGTAATACACCCAGCCGGGGTTAGATAAAAGCACGCGCTCTTCCCAATGCACAAGGTCTTTGCTCTCATAAAGGTTAATAGTGTCGCGTTTTTGTTTATCAACACCCAGAACATAGGCCGTGTCACCCTCAACATAGGCCGAGTGAAAATAACTGTCTTCGGCGAGGGTAGAAATGAATTTGCCGGTTTGGACATTGCGGATAGCCGCACAGGTCACAGCTGTTGACATTGCCTCGGTTGCATTTGACGGGTCAACCAGTTCCATACGCATCAGATCCCCGTTCCACACAAACGGTGTCATCTCACCGTTG
>JAZRUU010000067.1:0-3514 GCA_045652725.1 Clostridia bacterium
ACATTTTTACAACAATGAAAGAATACAACTTAAAACAAAACTGACACCGCATGAAAAACGATGTCAGTATGTTGCTTAAAATTTAATATTGTTTACCATAGAGTGCTTTTTTGTGTTGTCTGCACAAATTGGTGCAGTTCAGTTCTGCCGTAGCCTTTTTTTGTTTTATTACAGCACAAGTGACGGTGCGGTGTAAATTCTTGCAGCATATTCAGAGTCAAGTGAATAAAGACCCTTTGAATCGCCGCCGAACAGTTCCATTTTCTTAATCATATCGTCGGCATTTTTTTCTTCTTCTAACTGTTCTTTCACAAACCAATCTAAAAACTGCATGGTTCTGAAATCTTTCACGCCGTATGCCGCGGCATAAATGTCGTTAATCAGGCTGGTGACATATTGCTCGTGTTCTAAACCAAAGGTAAGAGGCGCCATTAAAGAGTCAAGCACTTTATCGGGCTTTGCAACTGCATCGAGAGTGGCCTTTTCGCCGCACAACTGCAAATACTTTAAAAACAGCATTGCGTGGTCACGCTCTTCCTGTGCCTGCACCATATACCAATTGGCAAAACCGTCTAAACCCTGCTGTTCATAGTAAATGGAAAAATCAAGATACAAATAAGCAGAGTAAAGTTCTTTGTTAATTTGCTCGTTTAAGAGCCGTGCAACTGTTTTGTCTAACATAATCATTCTCCTTTTTTGGGGGTTGACCCGTTTTTATGGCGTTACGCCGTTTAAAATATCAGAGATAATATCCAGCACCTTTTGATGGCAACCGCCACAGCCGGTAGAGCAGTGGGTAACTTTTTGCACATCTTCAAAGGTTTTTAAAACATCATCAAAATGTGAGTTGTTGTGAACTGCATCAGAAATGTCAGCGTAACTAACCTGTTTGCAGTTGCAAACCATATAATTTTCCATAATAAGCCTCCGGATATAAATCATTTTTAAAAACCCCGGAGTAGCCCTGACTCCGGGGTTTTTGTATTACTCCGTCAAAGTGCCGACTGAGTGACACATTTATCTTATTTGAAGTATCTCTTAAGAAGACCTTCTAAACCTCTGCCGTGGCGAGCTTCGTCGCGAGCCATTTCGTGAACGGTGTCGTGGATGGCATCCAGACCGTTTTTCTTAGCGCAAGCGGCCAGATCAAACTTGCCCTGTGTTGCGCCATATTCGCAGTCAACTCTCCAAGCCAGATTGTCTTTGGTGGTGGCTTTCATGTTGGGTTCTAAATCTTCGCCTAAGAGTTCGGCGAATTTTGCAGCGTGCTCAGCTTCTTCAAATGCTGCCTTTTCCCAGTAAAGACCAACTTCGGGGTAGCCTTCGCGGTGTGCAATTCTTGCCATGCAGAGATACATACCAACTTCGGCACATTCGCCGTTGAAGTTTGCCATTAACTGTTCAAAGATATATTTCTTGTCTTCTTCAGAAATATCGGGATTATTTTTAACGGTTTTAGCGTAAACGCCATATTCATGTTCGGCAGCCAGAGCAGCACCCTCTGCCATTTCCTTGAACTTTTCAGCCGGAACTTTGCAAGCCGGGCATTTTTCGGGAGCAGCAGCGCCCTCGTGAACATAACCACATACAGAACATACAAATTTTTTCATAGTTTTCATTCTCCTTTTAATTTAAATATTTTAATTATTTTGACAACATTGATTGCAAACGCCGGTGTAATAAATCTCTTGTGTTTCTACCGAGAAGCCTGATGGCAGGCGACTGTCAGGGGCGGAGATGTCAAAATCATAAACTCCGCCGCACACCGTGCAGAGAAAGTGACCGTGAAGGTCAGTGCAGGCATCGTAGCGCGCCTGATGCTCTTCGATGGTGATGGTTTTAATAATGCCGGCCGAGGAGAAGAGCTTCACCGTGTTATACACCGTGGTTTTTGAGAGGGTAGGCACCCGGGCAGCAAGGGAAGAATAAATTTCTTCTACCGTGGGGTGCGTTCTGTGCTGCCGCAGATAATCGAAAATTAAAACTCTTGGCAGCGAGGGTTTAATATCGTGCATTTCCAGAATTTTTGCAGATGTCATAGCAGCACCTCCTTTTTGTAACGATTACACTTTTGTAATGATTACAATTACATTATAGCAAGCGTATATCCGTTTGTCAATACTTTTTTTTAAAATTTTTAAAAAATTTTTTCGCGTGCTCAAGACATAGAAAAAGAGCCACAATGCTGCGGGGTTTAAGCATTGTGGCTCTCTATGATTTTTATAATTCTGCCTGAACAATCTCGAAAAGCGCATTTTTAATATGGTCGCTTACATCTGAATTGTTAATAACTTCGAGCTGCTCTTTGGGAGAAGTTGCCTCCAGCACGGCGGCATAGATTTCATCTTTTTTGCGGTTATCCATTTCGGCAAAACGCAGAAAGGCTTCAACACGGGCAATGGAGTCGTTGGCTTTTAACGAAACAGCGCTGCCGAACTGAACGGTCAACTCGCCGCTGACTTTTTCGGTGCGGATAGTTAAAACCCCGTTTTCCCACAGAATGTTGCAGGGTATTTCTGTGCCGTTTTCTGTCACAGAAACATCGGTGTTTTCGCTGATTCCGATGAATTCTAACACAAAGTTGCGCGCACCGACTTTAAAATCACCTTGCGGACGGCGCACGGTGAAGCAGGGGCGCTCACCCCACGAAAGAACCATTTCGGTGAGGGCAAAGTTGCCGCTTTGATAAGCCTCGGTCTCGCCGTCATCTTCATACAGAGTGAAAGTGTTGCTCTCGCCGGCAAAAATCTGCACCCGCAGCGTTTCGGGGTTAGCGGTGCTGTTATCTTTTACCTCAGCAAGGGGAATGATGCCGCCTGCTTTAACGAAAACGGGCATATTTTCAGCCGTGCGGTAAACATCAAGCACTTTTTCGCCGCAGTAACGGTCGTGAGTGAAGAAGTCATACCACATTCCCTTCGGGAAATAGGTTTTTGCACAACCGCAAACCGTTTCGCTGTCTGCCGGGGCAGTGATGGGTGACACCAGCATCTGCGAACCGAAGGTATATTCATTGCAAAGGGTGTATTCCGGCTTTTCGTCACCAAGCGCGCTTTTATAATTGTAATAAAGCGGCTGAACGAGAGGCTCGCCCTCTGTGTGTGCCAAGTGGTTCATTGTATAAAGGTAGGGGATGAGTTCGTGGCGGAGTTTTAAAAACTTCTTTAAACAAAACTCGGTGTTTTTATCATAATACCACGGCTCTTTGTTCATAAAGCGTGAACAGGTGCTGTGCAATCGGTTAATGGGTGAGAACACGCCAAGTTGCACCCAGCGGGTGTAAAGTTCACTGTCACGCGAGCCCCACATATGCCCGCCAATGTCGTGGCTCCACCAGCCAAAGCCAATGTTTGAGGCCGTTGCGGTGAAATAGGGCTGGAAATTAGGCGACTCCCAGGTGATGATGGCATCCCCTGAAAATCCTAAAGGATACCGGTGGCTGCCGGCGCCTGCATAGCGCGAAAAAATGAGGGGGCGTTTGCCGCGGCGGCGGTTGTCAACGGTGTGAAAGTGG
>JAZRUU010000068.1:0-9234 GCA_045652725.1 Clostridia bacterium
AGATAGATGTCATTAAGAAGAAAGATGTTTTATCTTTATCAAAGCACGCGGAAAAGGAATCAAATCCACTTTATCCCGTTCCAAAACTTATGACAAGAAAACAATTGGAAAACTTTTTTTATAAAATTGCAGATTGGAGCAAATAAAATGACAAGTGAACAGATAAACAGCCTGCTTGAAAAGCAGAGAAAATATTATAAAAGCGGAGCGACAATTCCGGTTAAATTCCGTATTGAACAACTGAAAAAACTTTATGCAACCGTAAAAAAATATCAAAACGAAGTAAACGATGCATTGAAAGCCGATTTAGGCAAAAGCCATTTTGAAGGTTTTATGTGTGAAACCGGTCTTGTGTTGTCTGAAATTTCATATATGATTCGTCACACAAAAAGATTTGCAAAGAGAAAAACGGTTGCGACTCCGATTACGAACTTTGCATCACATAGTTTTAAACAGCCCGTTCCTTATGGCAATACTCTCATTATGAGTCCGTGGAATTATCCTTTTCTTTTGACGATTGATCCGCTTGCAGATGCCATTGCCGCAGGTAACACGGCGATTGTTAAACCAAGTGCATATTCTCCTGCAACAAGCAAGATTATTGAAAAAATCATAACCGAATGTTTTGCCCCCGAATATGTTGCAGTTGTAACGGGAGGCAGAGCCGAAAATCAGGCGCGTTTAGAGCAGAAGTTTGATTTTGTTTTCTTCACGGGAAGTCAGGCAGTTGGCAAAGAAGTTCTTCGTAAAACTGCCGAGCATTTAACTCCTGCTGTTCTTGAACTTGGCGGCAAAAGCCCGTGTATTGTAGATGAAAGTGCCAACATTAAACTTGCAGCAAAAAGAATAGTGTTTGGTAAATACTTAAACTGCGGCCAAACTTGTGTTGCACCCGACTACATTCTTTGCGAAAGTTCTGTAAAGGATAAGTTTATAGACGAAGTTGCGGGGCAAATAAAGAAGCAATTTGGTGATAATCCTCTTGAAAATAAGGATTATGGAAAAATAATCAATGAAAGACATTTTGAAAGACTCAGCTCGCTTATAGATACAAGCAAGGTTGTCATTGGTGGCGAAACAAACAGCAAAACCAATCAGATTGCGCCCACGGTTATGGATAATGTTACAGAAAATGATGCGGTTATGGGCGAAGAAATCTTTGGTCCCATTATGCCAATACTTACATTTGATGACTTTGATAAATTGATTGAAGAACTCAAAGATAAAGATAAGCCCCTTGCTTTGTATCTGTTTTCAAGTAATAAAAAGCATATCAGCCGTGTCACAAAAGAACTTTCTTACGGTGGTGGTTGCATCAATGATGTAGTGGTTCACCTTGCCACAAGCGAAATGGGCTTTGGCGGTGTTGGTGAAAGCGGTATGGGTTCATATCACGGCAAAGACGGATTTGATGCATTTTCTCACTACAAATCGGTTATGGATAAAAAGACCTGGCTTGATTTGCCGATGCGTTATCAGCCGTATAAAAGCAAACTCTATGAGAAACTTTTGCATATTTTCTTAAAATAGTGAATGCCATCTGAACCATTTGTTGTGTTTTAAGTCTTTCTGTTAATCTACCCGAAAACTGCTTATTTCAAGGGATTTAAGCAGTTTTCTTTTTTATTTACTGCCAAAAAAGGCTATCTGTGTTTAATTACAGATAGCCTTTAATGTTCCTGTTTGTTTCTTGCCTTGTTTTTGTTATGCGGTGCCCAATAGGGGCTAAGCCTGCAATGACCCGGTTTTCGCGTGGCTTTGACTCAAATAACTTCCTTACAAAATCGACTAATTGCTGAACTTCGGTGCAGTAGTTTCGTTATTTGCAAAAGCATTTGGACCAGGATCGGACATTGAAAAATACATCTTTGCCGCTTTTGTTGTGCCAAAATCTCTGTTTGAACCGCTGCTTTGCACTTTGTTAAATGCATCGCGGAACATTTGGTTATGGGCTTCTTCGCGGTTAAGAAGAAAATCAATGGTTTCT
This sequence comes from Clostridia bacterium, assembly GCA_045652725.1. GTDB lineage: Bacteria > Bacillota > Clostridia > UBA1381 > UBA9506 > UMGS755. The sequence goes on from JAZRUU010000068.1 coordinate 1,988, forward strand.
TTTACTTTTTTGTCATCTATCTGGCGATATAAATATTCATAAACAACTTTTGCACGCTGTTCAGATGCGATATTACTTAAAATATGAGCACACATATCCCCTGTTCCTGTAACATAATGTGCAGTCCAGGAGTAGCCGGAGGCGTTGATAAGCCCGGGATTTAAGCCTAAAATAACATGTGACTGAATTTCACCCGCCTGCACCTTTGCCGCATCTACATCGTGACCGTTGAGCATGTTAATGGTTTGGGCAATCATTTCCATATGGCTGAGTTCTTCAGCAGCAATGTCAAGGAATAAGTCTTTGATTTCAGGGTCTTTAACGCGAAAACTTTGTGACATATATTGCATAGCGGCTTTGAGTTCGCCATTTCCGCCACCGAGTTGCTCCTGAAGCAAAACAGCGTATTGCGGGTTTGGTTTTTCTACCGACACAGGATGAAAAAACATTTTTTCGTGTTTAAACATTTTGTTTACCTCCAATTATAGTTTTATTTATTTTTAACGGTTTTAAAAGCGTTATTCATAGTGTTATAATTTAAATATATTTTCTTGCATCTGTTATGAATATGAAAACCGTGAAAACGACCGGCCGTTTTAGCGTTTTTTTAAATCCTTTGTGGAGGGGTTATCTATAAGCCTGCCGCAACTGTCAAAACGCGAACCGTGGCAGGGGCAATCCCAGGTGTGTTCGTGTTTGTTCCATTTAAGCGCACAGCCGAGATGGGGGCAATGTTTTGTTGTTGGCGTGATGAGGTTGCAGGCGGATTCAAAAATATTTGTTGCAAGTTGAGGGGTTAAAATGCTTCTTTGCGGTGAGAACAGGTCAGCAAATTCGTTTGCTTTTCCCTTTATTAAATCTGTAAGAATTGTTGCAGAAAGCATAGCTGATGTCATACCCCATTTATTAAATCCTGTTGCCACATACAGATTTGGTGTTTGCTTTGAATACCTGCCGATATATGCAATGTGATCAAGGCTCATACAGTCTTGTGTGGCCCATTGATATTTAAGTTCTGCATACGGATAGTATCTGCGGGCAAAAGCGTTAAGCGGCCCCCAGGCAAGGCTGTGTTTTCCTGTTCGGTGGCTGCTTCCGCCTATCATCAAAGTATCGTTATAACTCCTGAAAGAGAAACCGTCTTTTGATTCATCCAAATACATACCGCTGAGCGTTTGAGCATTCGTAAACGCCGATACATATGAACGCTCCTGATAGAGTTTGAGAAAATAACTCCCGTGTTTGTTTATAAACGGAAAGTGAGTGGCAACTATTGCTGTATCATATTTTATTACACCGTGGTTGGTTATTGCTTTATCGGGCAGCAATTCAGAAACAAAAGTATTTTCGTATATCTCAAGGTTATGGCAAATTTCAGCCAGAAATTTTAACGGATTAAACTGTGCCTGGTTTTCAAAACACACGGCACCGGCAATCTTAAAAGGGAGTTCGGTTTCTTCTGTAAACAAGGCATTAAAACCGATTTTGTGAAGGGCGTTCATTTCGTTTTCTATCTTTTTTTTGTCATAACACGAATAAACATATGAACGGCTTTTTTTAAAATCGCAGTCGATATTTTTGCAAAGTTTTTCATACTCTTTTACGGCTGACCGGTGTGCCTGCAAATAAAGTTGCGTTTCGTTTGTGCCTTTCTTTTTGAGCAGTTTTGAATAAATAAGACCGTGTTGAAAGGTTATTTTGGCGGTTGTGTTTTTGGTTATTCCCGATGCTATGGTGCTTTTTTCAACGAGAACACAGTCTATTCCGGCGGTTTTTAAAAAATATGCACATAAAATACCACAAATCCCGCCGCCGATGATAAGAACATCTGTTTTGATTTCGTGTTTAAGTTCTTTATGTCTGCAAATTTCAGAAGTATCTTCCCAAATTGATTTTTGCATTATAATACCTCCATTCTATATGGATATGTTGCCCGGCAATGCACCATATAATAACTACGAAATTAAGGTGATGTTATTAAAATGATAAAATAGCAAAAGAGGCCCTCAGCACGCTGTGGGCCTCTTTTGTCATCATTATAAACAGTAAAAAAGGAGCCTGCGGCTGATGCCGCAGGCTCTTTTTTTGTTATCTTTCAGAGATGGGGGTGTAACTCTGCTTTTCGCAAACACTTTTATAAGCAGGACGGATGATTTTGCCGCCATAGAGAACTTCTTCAATTCTGTGGGCGCACCAGCCGACCATACGCGCGATGGCGAACATCGGTGTATATAATTCCGGCGGAATGTTCAGCATTTTGTAAACCAGACCGGAATACAGGTCAACATTGGCGCACATCATATGCGGCCCGCGGACTTTTTCAAAAATAGTCGGCGTCAGTTCTTCAATCATGCAGTAAAGACCAAACTCATCTTCATAGCCGGTAACATCTGCCAGCTCGGCCGCTTTTTTCTTTAAAAGAACGGCACGGGGGTCAGACTTGGTGTAAATCGCGTGGCCCATACCATAAATGAGACCGGACTTATCATAAGTTTCTTTGCGGAGCGTTTTTTCAATGTATGCGGCAACCTCATCAGCATTGCGAATGTTTTTGATGTTTGCCTTGAAATCTTCAATCATGCCCATAACCTTGCGGTTAGCGCCACCGTGACGGGGACCTTTTAAAGAGCCGATTGCCGCAGCAATGGCAGAATAAGTATCGCTGCCGGAGGAGGAAACAACGCGGGTGGTAAAGGCAGAGTTGTTACCGCCGCCGTGCTCTGCGTGCAGAATGAGCGCAAGGTCTAAAATTTCTGCTTCAAGAGCCGTATATTGATTATCGGGGCGAATCATATATAAAAAGTTTTCTGCCGTGCCGAGTTCTTTCTGCGGGTGGTGAATGTGCAGACTCTTACCGTCATAAAAATGCAGTTTTGACTGGTAGGCGTAGGCCACCATAGTCGGTACACGGGCCACCAGAATCAGCGCCTGACGAATCATGTCAGAAAGTTCGGTGCTGTCAGGATTCGGGTCATAAGAATAAGTTGAAAGCACAGCACGAGCCAGTTTGTTCATAATATCCGGGCTGGGGCAGCGCATAATAATATCCTCGCGGAAGTCAAAGGGAACGGGACGCAGTTCAGAAAGCAGTTCTTTAAACTCGCCGAGTTCGTCTGCCGTTGGCAATTTGCCGAAAAGAATCAGGTAGCAAACCTCTTCATAACCGAAACGCTTCTCGCGTTCGCAAGCCGCTACAATATCTGTAACATTAATGCCGCGGTAGCGCAGGCGACCTTCATCGGCAACCTTTTCATCATCAGAAACATTGTAACCGTGAACATTACCAATGTTGGTAAGGCCGGCTAAAACACCGGTGCCGTCGCTGTTTCTCAAACCGCGTTTAACTTTATAGTTTTGGTTTTTTTCGGGCGGAATCTGTGCGTTTTCTAAAAGTATGTTCTGCAGCCCTTCTAAAGAAAGTTGTAATTTTTCGTTTATCATTTTCATCACTCATTTCTATCACACAATTATGTGAAAACTTATTATAAACCAAAATGGTGAAAAAGTCAAGAGAAACGGGATTATTTTTTACATTGATATGGACAGTTTTTTACATTATATGGTGAAAATGAGCATATTTTGACAAACAGTAGAAGTTCTCACTCCCCGAACAAAAAAAGACAACCCAACCTAAAGGCTGTGTTGTCTTTTTGGCGCGCCCGGAGAGATTCGAACTCCCGACCTACTGGTTCGTAGCCAGGCACTCTATCCAGCTGAGCTACGGGCGCATATGTGCTTTAAAAGGTTGCAATATCTTTACAACATTTGTTAGTATAGCACATTCAAAATGAAATTGCAAGTGTTTTTCGCAAAAAAGTTAAAATCTTATGCTGCGGCGGCGATACCACACCGAAAGGACCAAGCCAACAGCAATAAAATTGGTGAGAATGCTTGAACCGCCGTAACTCAAAAAGGGCAGAGGAATGCCCGTTACCGGCATAAGACCAATACACATGAAAATGTTTTCAAAAGTGTGAAAAGCCAGCATAGCGGCAATGCCGATGCAGATAAAACAGCCGAGGTCGTTTTTGGATTGCAGACCAATGTGCACACAACGCAGAATTAAAATGGCAAGTAGCAATAAAATAATTACCGCGCCGATGAAACCGAATTCTTCACCAATTACGCCAAAGATAAAGTCTGTCTGATTTTCGGGCAGCATTGCGAGTTGGTTCTGAGGACCTTGCATATAGCCACGCCCTGCAAACTCACCGGAGCCGATGGCAATTTTAGACTGCAGAACCTGATAGCCGGAGCCCGAGGCATCACGCTCGGGGTTTAGAAACACCAAAATACGCTCTCTCTGGTAGGGGCGCATTAAAACAAACCACGCAAAGGGGGCAAACGCCGCAAAAGCACCAATGCCGGCAAAAACATATTTCAGCGAGAGGCCGGCAGAAAACAGCATAACAAGAAACATAAACACAAAAACAAGCGCCGTTCCCGTGTCGTTCTGCAACAGTACAAGGCCGGTAGGCAGAATGAAATGCAAAAACAGTTTCAGCAGCGTTTTGGGTGAGTTAATGGTTTCTTTTGCCTTTGTTAAATGGATGGAAAAGGTGATGCAAAACGAGATTTTCACAAGTTCTGATGGCTGAATGCCAACACTGCCGAAACGAATCCAGCTGTTGGCACCGGTTTCATCTTTACCCTGACCGAATAAAAGCACAAGCACCAGAACCAGAATACTGCCAATGTATAAAAATTTTGCAAGGTCGGTGTAATCTTCATAGTCAATGGCGGCCATAACAAACATAGCAATAACGCCCAGCCCCATAGCAAGAGACTGCACTAAAATTTCACGGCTGCCCTCGTCTGACTTTGTGGCACTTGCAATCATCAAAAGCCCCAAAAGCCCCAAAAGAACGGCGACGACAACCAGAAAATAATCAAGTTGCTTAAAATAATTACGCAGGTCTTTCATATTGTTTCCTCAAATTCTGTTAAGACAAATTTATTTTCTTTTATTGTAACACTAAACTTTTAAAAGGTAAAGAGAATTTTAGAAATTTTATGGACTTTGTTTTATTTGTGTGCTATAATGAATATATAAAACAAATTTCGTAAATTCAGGAGGGCGCTATGGCAGAAGAGCAGATTTTAAAAGTCTGGGACGAATCAATTGATAAGCTCGCTTTTATGCCGGCAATTATCAAGGCAGTTGAGAGGATTCGCGATGCCGAGTGGAGCATGGATTTAAGCCGCCACGACCATTATGAAATGGTTTATATTAAAAAAGGCACAGCCACCTTTATGATTGACGGAATTGATGTGAATATGGCGGCCAATTCTCTGGTGATTATTAAGCCGCAAAAACCGCATAAATTCATCGTTCGCTCCGAAAATTGTGAGTTGATTGTGCTCTACTTTAAACTCCTGCCCCGAAAAGAGGGTGTGGCAGGCCATGTTGCCATTACCGATTTTGCTGAATATGTTGCAGATGAGTCTTTGGGCTCTTATGTATATTTAAAACTTGGCAAAAAAAATGATATTATCAATGTCATCAAGCGCATTCTGCATGAAAAAACAAAGCCGCAGGTCTGGGGTGATTTTGTCTCTTGCCTTTTGGTGATGGAACTGTTTGCACTTTTGTCACGCTCATTAAAGCGTGAGTGGGAACAAAGCGGCAAGAACCGGAACTTAAAACTCCACGAGCTTTTAAATGTTGCAAAAGAATATATTGACCGTAATTATGCCGGTGAACTGACGCTTTCGCAGGTGGCCAAATACATCTACTTGTCAGACAGTTATTTTGCCCATTCATTTAAGGATAAATTCGGCATCAGCCCCAAAAGTTATATTCTGAAAACCCGCATTGAGGCGGCCAAAGAACTGCTTGAAAATACCGATATGAAAATTGCCGAGGTGGCGCAGGCTGTCGGTTTTTCAAGTCAGCAGCGTTTTAACGATATTTTCAGAAAATATACGGCTGTTACGCCCATGCGCTACCGTCAGGCCAAAAAGCAGGAAAAAGTTAATAAAATGTGAGTTTTAGAGGATTGCGGCGATGCCGCAATCCTCTTTTGTCCGAATGTTAATTTTTTTTGACAAATCGAAAAAAAGATTGCATTCATTTGGTTTTCATAGTATTATAATAAAGTAAGGACTTATGTCCATTTGCAAAAAAGTGAAAGGATGTCGGTTATGAAACAGACAGTCTGCATTTTGTTTGGCGGCAAATCATCTGAACACGAGATATCCCGTCTTTCGGCGGCGAATGTGATTTCATACATAGATAGAGACCTGTTTGATGTGGTTCTGGTGGGCATTGATAAGCAGGGGCGTTGGTTTTTAACAGAGGCAACGGCCAATGAGGTTAAAACCGGCGCGTGGGAAGCGAAAAACAACAAGGCCTGCATTATGTCACCCAGCCCGAAGCATCACGGTATTTTGGTGTTTAACAAAAACGGCGATATGTCTGTTACCCGTGTGGATGTTGTGTTCCCTGTGCTGCACGGCAAAAACGGGGAAGACGGTTCTGTGCAGGGCTTGTTTCAACTTGCCGAAATCCCCTATGTGGGTCCCGGTGTTTTAGGTTCATCATTGTGTATGGATAAGGTGCTGGCTAAAGAGGTGTTGCGCGCGGCCGGCGTTCCCGTTACCGAAGGGTTTTTCATTTGGAACACAGGATATGACATAGAGGCGATTCATTGCAAAATTGAAGAAAGCATTGGCTATCCCGTTGTGGTGAAGCCCTCACGCGCGGGCTCTTCGGTTGGCGTTGCTGTGGCAGATTGCCGTGAGAATTTAGAAAATGCACTCAAAATAGCGGGTGCTGAAGATGATAAAATTCTCATTGAACGCTGTGTTGACGGGCGCGAGGTTGAGTGTGCCGTTCTGGGCACCACACAATCGCCCGAGGCTTCTTGTGTGGGTGAAATTGTGAAGGTGGGCGTTTATGACTATGCCACCAAGTATGAAAATGATTCGGCAAGGCTTGAAATTCCTGCCGATATTTCTGCAGAAGAAGCAAAGACCATTCGTAAACTTGCCTGCCGTGCCTATTCGGCAACCGATTGCAAAGGCCTTTCACGCGTTGACTTTTTTATTGACAGAAAAGACGGCAGAATTATTTTAAACGAAATTAACACCCTGCCCGGCTTTACAGATATCAGTATGTATCCTATGCTTTGGCAGGAATCGGGACTTTCGTGCAAGGCGTTGGTTACGCGCTTGGTTGAACTTGCTGCATACTAGGAGGAGAGCGATGGACAACAGAAAGATTGGTGTTTTTGACTCCGGCCTGG
>JAZRUU010000069.1:0-19599 GCA_045652725.1 Clostridia bacterium
CAAAGAATCAAAGTGCCCGTGATGTTGTTATGGTAATACCAAAGCGGTTTTTGCACCGATTCACCAACAGCCTTAAGACCGGCAAAATGAATCACGGCATCTATGGTGTTTTCTTCAAAAACCGCCTCTACTGCGGCTTTATCTAACAGATCTGCCTCATAGAATTTAAAATCACGGCCGGTAATTTTGCGAACTCTGTTTAAAGATTCGGGTTTTGAATTGATAAAATTATCCAGCACAACAATGTCATATCCGTTTTCAAGCAACTCCACGCACGCGTGTGAGCCAATATAGCCGGCACCGCCGGTAACTAAAATTGCCATTTTGCTTCTCCTATCTTTCTTTTTTATTTTATTATAACTACATTTTTCGGCTCTGTCAAGGCCGCTTAATAGGTAATCACAATCTCACGACTTTCCGGCAGCCAAGTAACATCACACCCCAGCGCCTCTGTCGCAAAGCGAAGCGGCACAAGTGTTCTGTCATTTAAAATCATTGGCGGCACACTAAGCAGCGTAAAGCGGCCGTCAACAAAGGCGCCTGCCTCTCCGAGATACATCACAACTGAGTGCGACTCATAAAAAAGAGAAATCTTTTTCTCAACCGGCTCCCATTCCACCTGTCCACCAAGAGCCTCCACCACTTGGCGAATGGGGAGCATCGTTGTTCCCTCAAATAAAATCGGAGCCGCATCAAGGGGAACATCCTCCCCGCCCGCGCTCATAAATTCGTGATCTATTTTTAGCAGCAACTGCCGCCCTGCTACAGCTGTTTCAAAACCGGCAGCACCGCCCGTTTGCACGAGCGGAAAATTTTGAGAATTTACAAAATAATATCCCGTCTCCGCCTCGCAAACCGCGCCCCAACCTGCAGTGACTCTCACAGCGTCGGCATATTGCATCTCGGTCATCGGGGTGCCTGTTTTATCAATATAGCCATATTGCTCCCCGCTTGACACCACGGCATAACCACCCGAAAAGTCGCCGGCACTTTCCCAAACAGCAGGAATCACCAGTGAAAAAGTCTCATCTATGTAGCCATAGCCGCCATCTGTTTTCACAAGGCAAAAACCTTCTGAAAAATCGCCTATTGCATCAAAACCCTTGGATAAAACCGTTCCGCGGCTGTCTAAAAACACCCACTTGCCGTCTTTTTTACCTTTTAAATATCCGTTCTTCATTTGGGGTGAAAGTTGTTCCCAAACCGGGTTTATCAAGATGTTGCCATCGGCATCAATCAGGCCGTATTTCCCTTTTTTTATCACGGCCGCTCCTTCAGAAAAATCAAAGGCAAGTTCAAATTCTGCATCAATCACCATTTCGCCTGTGGGGTTAATGTAGCCATAACTCTCCCCTGCCTGAATGCAGGCGCGGTCTTCATAAAAAGAATAGGCCTCGGTAAGCGTAGCATCTATCACAGCCTTGCCGCTTTTGTTGATGTAAAAATAATATCCATCTTGTTTCACCAACGCAAAGCCGCAAGAAAAATCGGCCGCTTCGTCATAGATTAAGGGAATCGCCACCGCGCCCGAAGCATCAATGTAACCCCACTTACCCTCGCTGTTTTGCACGGCACAAAGCCCCTCTGCAAAATTGCCGGCAAGAGGATAGGCCGGGGCGATTACCGTTTTGTGCGCGCTGTCTAAAAAGCCGTATAAATCCCCCTGCTTCACAAGGCGACGGTTTTCAGAAAGCGAGCCTATGTAATCCCAGCGGCACGGCACCGCAAGGCTTAGTTCTTCATCCAAAAGCCCCCATTTGCCGTTTTGCACCACCGGTGCCAGGCCATTTGAAAAAGGATAAACCATTTCATAATTTTCATTTGCCTGCACGCCAAACGGAATTAAAAACAGGCATACCACGAACAATAAAAGTAATTTTTTCATTTGTTTTCTCCAAATTGATTATACTCTTCTTTTAGCGTAATACACCGTATCAATCCCTGCACCGCGGTGATTTGTCAGGCGCTTTATTTCTTCAAATTCAAAGAAATATAAAATTTTAATATGCGGTGCATTGGTTGACCAGGTGCGCGTAAAAATGTTAACCGCGGGGTAAAGTTCAAAAAACAAATGTGTATACAGTTTTTTTGTCAGCCCCTTGCCGCGCGCATCAGGGTGTAGCACGAGCGTTGAAAGGTAAATGTTAGGCAAATCCTGCTCGGTGATGCCATCGGTTGTGTAGTTTTCTTTAAATGAAATAAAGCCGAGCAAGCGCCCCTCTTCTACTGCACCCAAAATGGGCTGGTCAATCATTTCATCAAGATAGGCTTTCACACTGCCGCCCATTCCGTCACCTGTCAGAGTTTGCTGTGTTGTGGAACATCTCTGTGAAAGCGGCGGCACAAAATCTGCATCGCTTAATTCCATCATATGTAAGATGTCCTGATAATACGCTTTCTTTTGTTCATCATTTAATAAAACGAATTCCATTGTTTGTTCTCCCTTCGGTTTGTGGTTTTATAATTTTTTCAGATCGGAAACAAAAAAACAATTCTTGGGAGCGAAAAAATTATTTTTTCGCAATGACAATCGGCTGATAAAAGCCTGTTTCTTCAGGAAATTTCCACACCACGCTGTGACAGCCGTTAGAAAGAAGTGTGTTTGTGAGTTCATCTCTGCAAACCGCCCTGTATTCACATTCGAACTTGTTTATTTTTAGTGTTTCTTCATCTTCAATAATATACTGAATAAGTTTGTAACAGTCGCCATCCCAACTCCAAGTTTGAAAAGATACTCTTTGGCCTTTTGCCGTCTTATGTATATATGGTGCAGAATAGGGTGGCTTATCATTAAGCAATGCATCATAATCTCTGATACTTGCAACAAACATACCGCCCGATGCCATTTGGCTTGTAATACTCTTGATTGCCATTTCCAAATCATGCTTCGATAGCATATGCGGCAAGGCATTATCCATAGCAATCACAATGTCAAACGCTTGCGAAAAGGTTTGAGACAAGGCGCGAAAGTCCGCTTTTTCAAAGCAAATTTTTACATTGTTTTTAATAGCGCGCCGTCTCGCCTCATCGAGTTCTCCATCACTGATATCAGAAGCCGTTACAGAATATCCTAAAGCAGCAAGTCCTATCGCTTGCGTTCCAATGCCGCAGGCACAATCAAGAATGGCAGCGTTTTTATCATATCCATTTTCTTTAAATAATGCATCTAAAAGCAACGATTGTTCTTGCATCGCAATATGCCAATCAAGAAAAAGTTTATCATATTGTGTGGCCAGATTATCATAAAACGCCTGTATGATATCCATATCAATATTCCTTTCACATTTTATATTTCTTTTTCGACACATTCTGGTTTATGCAGGGCAGACGGTTTAGATGCAAACCGTTTTGGGCAAGTTTATGTCAAGTCAGGGACAAAAAAATAAATCGCCACAGAATCTAATTTCATTAAATTTCTGCTTTTATTTCCCTATATAAATTTTCTGCATAATACCCAAACCCCTCATCATTTGGATGTAATATTAAGTCAGCAAAATATTTTTCTTCTTTGGGAACAAAATCAATTCCTGAAATTACCGTAATATTTTCAATACCCTTTACAGCATTTTTTATATTCTTTTCAACTTCCTCAAAGCTCCCGAATTTTCTATATTCATTCATATCTTTTCGCCATATTGGCGTAATTGCAAATATTTTAGCTTGAGGATAATTTTGTGATATGCTTGTATAAAAATCTTTACACTTGTTTTTAAAAGTTTCTTGATCTATGCCACTCCAATCATTTGTACCATATGCCACCGTTATGTAATCAGGCACAAATGAATCCTGAAGTTTTGCTAATTCAGGAAAAAACCGTTCCCCGCCTATTGCCTTATTAAATTCCTCAGCATTAAGCATATCAGCAAGTTTCGCTATATAACGATTAGAAGGACGCAATGCATCAAACCCATGCGTTATTGAATCACCATATGCTATCAATTTCTTTTTAGGCTTTACTCCCTTGATAAAAGCGTTATCGTCGATAGAAATCTCTTCGATTAATGTTTTAACCGACCACGGAAGATGAACACATACAGTTTTTTCACCTTCACCCAATTGAAACTTTTTTGAAAAATCACCCAAAGGAAACTCCATCTGTGTATAATTTTGTGGTAACTCCCTATCAGAAAAGTTATCAATATAGCCTATAAGGTTTCCGTCCACAAAAACATCAACTGAAAAGTATTTTCGCGTAGACCAATTCATTGTTTTAAACTTTAGGAATAAACTTTTGCTATCCGTTTTAAATAAAAATTTAATTCCCGCCGTATAAAAAGTTTTATTATAAAAATCCTGATTTGTTGCTTTATACAGCTCTTCCTGTTCATGTGTAAACCTTTTCAATAAGAGCATTGCGTTTTCTTCTTGAACCTGCACTGCTCCTGTTGTAATTTCTTTTACTTGTTCAAAACTTAATTTCATAATAACACTTTCTCTTTCAGCAACATTCGGCACCCTTTACTATAAAGACTGTATAATCCGGACGCCGCTTATAAAATGAATAACCAATAAGGAATGATGAATAATTATGGTTAAAAATCGCAATGCGATTTTATTTTTAATTCAGATGCAGAGCATTCTCCTCAACACTTCACTATTCATTGATTTGCATCCTTACTCTGCGAGTTTGAAAGTTTTCGCTATGTTTGCCAGCTCTGTTTTCAACTCTTCACCTGTGTTTTTGGGATATTCCCAAGATACTATATAAACCGTTCCGTTTGACTCGTAGAGAGTAAACCACAACGCATCCCCGTCAAATTCAGTTCCACAAAGCGGATACCCTGATAAATCCTCAAAGATATAATCATCATTATCTCTTAAGAATTTACCCCTTGCAGATATTTCATCCGAATTTTTATAGGTTGCTACTTTAATTTCAACATCATCTTTTTTGGTGTATTTCCATTTTTCTTCTAAAGCGCCGTCATCAAAATCTTTTTCATAACGGTAATTTTTTGAGGGAACTGTAAGAGTGTAACCCTCACCTTGATGCATTTTAGTGTCGCCTATGGTGGTATATATGTTATCATTCTTTGCTTCGGGGCGATATATGTTTCTTTGTCTGTTATCTCTGCATCCGCTAACTGCAAGCAGCGTTATTACCAATAAAATTAAGGTCAATTTTTTCATTGTATTTCCTCCCTATTCTCCTGGTTTAGTAAGTTCTGCAATAACCTCAGGTTTGTTGTTTATCACAAAAGGAATCACGGTGTTATTTGAAATTATGGATACATCTCTTTTTCATAATCGCACCGTTTTTCTTCTGCAAAACCTTTTGCCACCTTTTAAGTACAGAGAACTATTTTTATTGTAACATACAGAACTAAAATTTTCAATTAAATTTTTATAGCATTTTCTTAAGTAAAACAGGTAAAGCGTGACCTCATTTATGGTCACGCTTTACCTGTTTCTATTCAATTTTTAGCGATAAATATCGAACTTTTCACGAACCAAAATCTTCAACAAGCGACGAAAGTTCTTCTTTTGATGCAACTTCAATGCCCTCATCAAACAGAGCGCGGTCAGCCTCTCGCAGAGCATCAAGCGTGATGGCCAGATTATGGCTGAATCGTTTTGTGCCCGATGCATCAACCGCAAAAACACAAACCTTGCCCGAGCGCGCCTGAACAAAATAGGTTATTTTCTCTGCCGGTTCCTCTTTTTCTTCTGTCGGCACCACCGACACGGCGCGGTTTGGTTCAGCAACAGCAGGATTCTCTTCATCTTGCGTTACTGTGTTTTCAGCCGGTGGCGTTTTTTGCTTGCGCAAGCTACTTCGAATGCCGGCATACCCAATGCCCAATCCAACGGCAAAGGCACAAAGAAACAAGGTTACATAAAACCAGCCGCTTTTCTTCTTTTGTACCTGATACATAGCGTTACCTCCTGCAGTTTCTGCTACCTAGTCTTGCCGAAAAAGGGAGCCGTTATGCAAAGAATTACACTATAGCGTTGTTTTAAAATCGGCAAAATGCAAATTGCCGAACAACAATTGTTTTGAAAGTTTTTTCAACATATCAAGGGGATTCACCCTTGCCGAATCTGTTTTGGCAAGAATCTCGGCTTTGCCGATGGAGGCCCCGTCAGACAAAAATTCGACCTCACCAATTACATCGCCTGTCTTAATCGGGGCAGAAACACGCTCGGGCAAGGTGATTTTTGTTTCAATGCTGCTCAATTTTGTTTTGCTGACCAGAATGCGAAAATCGTCTGAAATACCAACCGTAACAAGGGGCGTTTTGCCCTTAAGAACGGGCAGGGGTGGCAAATCATCTGCTCCTAAAAGGCTGCTGGTGACCGCATAATTGGCAAAACCGTAATCAAGCAGGCGCGTGGCATCATTAAATCGTTCTTTTGAAGTTTCGGCACCCATCACAACGGCGATTAAATTCATGCCGTTTCTGACTGCCGAGGCAGAAAGGCAATATTTCGCGATGCCGGTTGAACCGGTTTTTAAACCGTTGGCACCCTCATAAAAACGAATCAATTTGTTGGTGTTTACAAGCCCAAACGCACCGTCACGCAGGCTATCCATCCAGATGCCCGTAAACTCTAAAACCAAAGGATGTTTCACAAGTTCGCGGCTCATAATGGCAATGTCGTTGGCGCTGGTCAGATGCTCGGGCGTATCCAGCCCGTTGCAGTTGACAAAGTGAGTGTCGGCCATGCCGAGTTCCTGCGCGCGCTCATTCATCAGCGCCACAAACCCCTCGCTGCTGCCTGAAATATGCTCCGCCAGAGCCACCGCCGCATCATTGCCGGAGGCGACTGCCACAGCCTTTAACAAATCGCGCACACTCATTTCTTCGCCGGGTTCAAGGTAGACCTGCGACCCGCCCATTGATGCGGCGTTCTCCGAGCAACTCACCATTTCATCCAGTTGAATCTGCCCCCGGGCAACCGCTTCAACGGTCAGGAGCATTGTCATAATTTTGGTAACCGAGGCAGGTGCACGACGTTCGTGGCTGTTTTTTTCAAACAGAACCTTCCCTGTGCCTGCTTCAATCAAAATTGCCGCCGGGGCACTTACCGATACGGCCTCCGTTTCTTCTGCTGCAATCGGCATTGCCGAAAGCGCCAAACACAACAAAAGACATAGCGCAACGATGCGTTTCATTTTAAAAACTCCCTTTCTGTTTCTGGTGTCATTACCATCTTATGCGCCCCGTCTTTTTCATATGCCACACAAAAAGACACAAAAAAAGTGCTGCGAATTTCTTCACAGCACTTTTACCGTTTACATTATTTTGCGTAATCAATTGCACGGGTTTCACGAATAACATTAACCTTGATCTGACCCGGATATTCCAGCTCATTCTCAATTTTCTTAACGATTTCTCTTGCAACCATTACGATGCCATCGTCTTTAACATCTTCAGGCTTAACCATAATTCTGATTTCACGACCGGCCTGAATTGCGAAAGAGCGTTCAACACCTTCAAAGGAGTTTGCAATCTCTTCAAGTTTTTCAAGGCGCTTAATGTAAGATTCAATGTTCTCGCGGCGGGCACCGGGACGAGCCGCAGAAATAGCATCGGCAGCCTGAACGATAACAGCAACCAAAGTGTTTGCTTCAACATCGCCGTGGTGTGCCATGATGGCATGGATAATGTCCTGACCTTCTTTATATTTCTTCGCAAGGTCGGCACCAATCATAACATGCGAACCTTCCATCTCATGGTCAGCCGCTTTGCCTAAGTCGTGCAGCAAGCCGGCGCGTTTGGCAATGGTAATATCAACACCCAGTTCGCCGGCAATTAAACCGGAAAGGTGAGATACTTCAATTGAATGTTTCAGAACATTCTGACCGTAACTTGTTCTGTATTTCAGTTTACCTAAAAGGCGGATGATTTCGGGATGCAGACCGTGAACGCCGGTTTCAAATACCGCATTTTCACCCTCTTGCTTAATCTCGTTTTCAACCTCTTTTTTGGCCTTTTCATACATTTCTTCAATCCGCGCGGGATGGATTCTGCCGTCAACAATGAGTTTTTCTAACGACAGGCGGGCAATTTCGCGTCTTACCGGGTCAAAACCGGAGAGAATAACTGCCTCGGGGGTATCGTCAATAATCAAATCAATACCGGTCAGGGTTTCTAATGTGCGGATGTTACGACCCTCACGGCCGATGATTCTGCCCTTCATTTCATCGCTGGGCAGGTTCACCACGCTAACCGTGGTTTCGGCAACATGGTCGGCAGCACATTTCTGAATGGCACCGGCAATAATGTTCTTGGCGTTCTTTTCGGCGTTTTCTTTGGCTTCAGTTTCAATTTCTTTTACCATCAAAGCCGCCTCGTGGCGAATTTCGCTTTCAATGCTTCTCAACAGATACTGTTTTGCTTCTTCAACCGAAAGGCCTGACATCTGCTCTAAAACAGCCAACTGCTTTTTCTTGATTTCTTCAATCTCTTGTCTGAGTTGTTCTAAGTCTTTTTCCTTTTGGGCAATCATTTCGTCTTTTCTTTCAATTGCCTCTGTCTTTTTGTCAAGGTTCTCTTCTTTTTGCTGGATTCTTCTCTCCTGACGCGAAATTTCGGCTCTGCGCTCTTTAACTTCACGGTCAAGTTCTTGTCTTTGCCTGTGGTTTTCTTCTTTGGCTTCTAAAAGCATTTCACGCTTTTTGCTTTCGCCTTCTTTTTTAGCACGCTGAATGATTTCCTTAGCTTCTGCCTCGGCACTGCCAAATTCTGCTTCGGCTACTTTTTTTCTATAGGAAATGCCCAGACGGAAGAAAATAAACGATGCCAGGGCAATCAAGATCAAAGCTGCTATGCAAATAATAATGTTTGTCGTCATTGTAGTCTCCTTGGTTCCTCCTTTTTTATATTTATATACTTAAACTGATTATAGATAAAAGTACACCTTTTATTTTACCTTTTTTTTGCTCTTATGTCAATGATAATTTCGGCATTTTTATAAAAAAATTAGCACAAATTACAAAAGGACCCCGGCAAAATCGAATCATTTTACCGGGGTCTCTTTATCGTTTTAATTAAAAGATAGAATCTGCCATTTCAGCCAATGTATTGACTAAAATATTACCTGCATCACGGCAAAGGTTATTTGCGCCGATGCGAGCCGAATAAATGGTATCATATTCCAGCACATCCACGGTGGGGATGTAACCCACTGTGCGGTTTGTGTAGGTGGTGATGAAGCATTTTTCGGTGGGAGATTTCATTTTGAGCTGGAGCCCATATTGCAGATACGGTTCACCGGGCATGGAGTAAAGCACCGCATCACCAATGCGAACAGCCTGAACAAGCACTTCATAACTCTTGGGGCCCTCACTTGCGCGCAGGAGAGATTTTGCCATGGCAAGCTGATACTGGCTCTGGTCGCTACTGCTTGAAGCATCAATTTTAGCGCCCTCAATCGGCTTGATTGTTTCTACAATGTGCTTGGCGTTTGCAATTGCCTCTTCGGCAATTTCACGGCTGGGGATATCCATCCACTTGGATGAAACCGAAAGAACATCGCCCTCTACAGGTTTTGCCTGCGCAATGGCTTTAATTGCCTCACCGGCCAGAGTTTTGCCCATCATAATGTAATGGTCGGCCGGGTCAGACTCGCGGGTGACATCAAAATGATTCACATTGCCGGCAGGACCCATAATGAACACGGTTACAAAATCTTCACCATACTGTTTTTTCAGTTCTTTTGCCATAATGGCAGAAAAATCGCCCGAATATTCTGTTCCGCTGACACAATCTGAATGACAACCGAAGTTAATGAGCGCGCCCTTAGGAACGCCAGCTTTATCGCGCACAAACAGAACAGGCAAAGACGGGTCAATTTCAGAAAGCGGACCCTCAATTTCATTGCTGCCGCGGGGAGGATTCGTCTGCGGTGTTCCGTTTTTCATATAATAATCACGGCAGAATGAGATGCCGTAAACCTCACCGCAGGCATAGAACACATCACTCTCATCAAGGCGCTTATAGGCCAGCGTCACGCAGTCTGCAATCAGGCGCGTAACCACATCAAAATAACCTTTTTCAGCATCCTTTGCCATCTCGCTTTTCGGCGGAGCGCTCATACGGGGAATGCCCGTGTGGGTATGAACAAAAGAAACCATCAGGTTCTCTTTTTTGATGCCGGTAAAGGCCGTAACGCGGTCTGCCACCGCATTGTGAACAGCGGTGTTGATGCCGCAGCCCTCAACCGAAACAATGGCAAAGGTCTCGCCGCCCTGCTCAATAACCATGCTTTTTGTGTAGAGTCTGTCTTTTACATCTGAACCCAAACGCTCGTTAAAATATCCGGGAATAGAGCAACCAAGCGGCGGCGTAATTTCCCGTTCATAAAATGCAACTTTCATTTTCATTCACCTTTTTATGTATTTTTTACCACTCGCAAGTGATTAAGCCGTCAGCCTCAAGTGTGAGTTTTGTGCCGAACGGTTCGCACATATTTTTGAGATATTCAAAAATTTCGGGATTATAACTCCGGCGCGGCAGACCGTTTTCAGACTTGTGTCCATCCATCTTCATTTCAACAGGCATCAGCGTCAGTTTGGTCAGCTTGTTGTCTGCATCGGTTTCCCAATAGGGAATCACGCTACGGAACATTTTGGGGTCTGTCATCAAACCAACGGTAAAGTTTTTAGAACGCTTTTTGAGCAGTTCGTGAACGGTGGAGCTGGCTGCTGATAAGCCCTGCTGGTTAAAGAAATCCTGCGGTGCCATTTCAATGCTGTAAAGTTGCAGAACAAAATCGCCCAGCGAATAGAAAATGGGGCAACCCTTGTAAATTTCAATCGGGCGCAAAAGGTGCGGACCGTGACCCACAACGGCATGAGCACCTGCATCAATACAATGACGGGCAAAATCCTGCAGAAATTCAGAGGGATTCTCTTTCGCATCGCCTGAAAGCTGGTGCGAGTGAACCGAAATCATAATGTAGTCTGCCTGCAACTGTGCTTCATAAATCGCCTTGTCAACACGGGCAATATCGGCAGGGTTCACTTCCATAATGTATCTTGCTTTTTCACCCTCGGTGAACATTAAAGGACCGAATTCTGCTTCGTTATCCTTCAGGTCGGCAGCATAGCCTTCTTTTCTGATAATTTCTTTAGATGCATTGATGTTTGTTTCTTTCGCAATTCTCTTGATGATTTCAAGGTCTTCTTTCGGCAGTTCTAAACGGCTTGAAACGCGCAGACCGTTAATACCCGGTCTGCCGGGAAAACGGGGGCTCTGCTCGCCTGCCATCATCGAGGGGTTAAAGGTTGAGTTCACGGCAATGAGTGCCACGCGGCCGTTCGGGGTTTCTAAATATCTGGGGGCAGATGCCTCTGCCAGATTTCTGCCCACGCCGGCGTGCACAAAACCGCTCGCCTGAACGGCTTCTAATGTCTTTTCAAGACCGGCATATGAAAAGTCTAACACATGGTTGTTGTTAAAGCTTGTCATATTAAAGCCGTAGCCTTTAATATCCTCAAGCACCTCGGGATTGGTACGGATGTAGGTACCGCCCGAGAACTGTGAACCCGGGGCTTCACCCTCGTGATTCAAAGTGGTTTCTAAATTGAAGAAGCGCGCATCACCCTGACGGATGAAATCACCCAGTTCTTCAAAGCCCTTGTACTCAGGAAAAATTCTTTGTTGGATAATCATATCCCCTGCTGCTGTAAATTTCATCTTTAAAATACCTCCCCTAATGTTGTGGCCAGCCGGATAGCAACCTCAAGGCCAACCGGAACAGACCATTTTTCTAAATATTCTTCTCTTCTGTGTGCGCCATAGTGAACATTAACACCGACATTTAAGCCGGGAATACCCAAAGACATAGGAATGTTACAATCTGTGGAGGAGCATCTGTAGGTAACCGGCTGACCAATCACCGATTCTATAACAGGCCCTACAATTGCTTTAAAGGCCTCAAGCCGGTCAGGGTCAACATTGCTGCATGGTCTGTCTCCTACCTGCTCGACCAGAACCGTAACTTTTTCTGCCCGCGCAGATTCAAAAATAGCTTCAAAATGCGCCTTCATTTCTGCCAGACATTCCCGGTCATTAGAGCGGTACTCACAAAGCATTTTCGCACTTTGGGAAATGGTGTTGACAGAGGTACCGCCGGACATGGTACCCACATTGTAAGTGGTTTTGCTGCCCTCGCGAACAGGCACTTCAATTTCATAGATTTTTGCAATCATTTGTGCCAAAACCGCATTGGCGTTGGGTCTGCCAAAGGCCTGATAGGAATGGCCGCCCTCAGTTTGCACCGTTACCTCATAACGATGAGAACCAGCGGTTTTATCGCTGATGGAGCTTAAATTACTGTCAAAGGTAATAAACTGCTTGATGCGGCCCTCAAAATCTGCAAAAAGCTGACGGGTTCCCTTCAAATTGCCCAGACCCTCTTCACAGGAATTGCAGACAAGCAAAAGGCCCTTTTTCGGAACAAGATTTTTTTCCACAAGAAATTTGGCCATAAACAAAAGAACAACCACGCTGACCGTATCGTCACCCACGCCGGGATTGTAAATCTTTTCGCCGTCATCGTGATAGGGCATTGGTTCTGTATCGGGAAAGACCGTATCGGTATGAGCGGCAATGACAGTCAGCTCATTGCTTCCCTCGCAGTTCAGCGGAAGAATGACATTCAGCGCTTCATCAATATAAACTCCGTTTGCACCGTTCTTTTCAAGCCAGGCTTTGCAGTAATCTGCCCTCTGCTGTTCAAAATGAGACGGGGCGGGAATGAGACAAAGATCTTTCAGCACAGAAAACATTTCTTCGGTGTTGGTTGCAACAAATTGCTTGAGTTCTGTCTCAAAACTATTTCTGTCCATTCTGTTTCTCCTCTTTCTTAAAATTTAATAAAATAATGCCTGCACAAACCAAAAGAAGTGTAAGCAATAAATTCAAACCTGAAACGCGGCTGTGTTCTGTCAGCATCAGCATTGACAAAATAACACCGAACACCGGCACCGTGAAGTGATAAATGGTGACCTTTGAAACGGGGTTATAGGTAAGCAGAACGCCCCAGAGTGTAAAGGCAACAGCCGAAAGAAGAGCAAGATAAAGCAAAACCATAACGCCCACAGTGCTGTCAAGCACCACCGCACCGCCGGAGAGAGCGCCGATTGCCATCAGCACAAGGCCGCCCAAAAAGAACTGATACCCGCTTAAAACAACGGTATCTTCATATTTGCCGTAGCGTTTAATTAAAACCGATGATGTTGCACCACTCACGGCCGACAGAATCACAAAACCGTCACCGAAAAAGTTCATCGTGAAATCAAGACCGTTTAAATTGACTAAAAGAATGCCCGAAAAGCCTAAAATGCAGGCAAAAATCTTTTTAAATGTCAACTTCTCCTGCCGGAAAATGAGGCTTGCAATGAGCAAGCAGAAAAACGCTGTTGAAGCGCTGAGCACCGTACCCTTAACGCCGGAGGTGTTGGCAAGACCTATGTAGAAAAAAGTGTATTGCAAAATGGTCTGATAGGCGCCAAGCACCGTTACCCTGCCCCAGTTCTCTTTTTTGGGGAGCAGCAGTTTTCTCCGCGCCAGACTGTAAATCAAAATGGTGATAAGGCCCGCCAGCGCAAAACGGCAACCGGCAAACAACAGGGTTGAGGGCACATTAGGCGTGGGGGTTTTGAGAATTAACTGATACCCCGTTTTAATAAACGGTGTTGCGCTGCCCCAAAGCGCACAGCAAAGCAACGCCCCCAAGGCTACAACAAACGGATTTTGAAAAAACTTTGTTATTTTATTCATAAAAATTCTCCACTTACAGTTTTCATTAACACCCCTATTATAGACCTTTTTTCACCGAATGTAAAGAGATTTATCTACTATAATTATGATATTTTTATGTCTTTATTTTACTACCGCTATCTTAAACACATTTTCGGTAGTTTTTTTGGTGAATTTCTACATATTTTTTGAATATAAGTTTCGGGCTATTGACAGTAATTTTAAAAAATTTTATAATTAAATATGTAGGAGGCGTAGCAATGAATCTGAAACTGCCGCAGGATGTTTTATTTATTTTACACACACTCAACCAAAAAGGCTATCAGGCGTTTGCCGTGGGTGGCTGTGTTCGTGATATGTTTTTAAATAAAACCCCGCAGGATTGGGACATAACGACAGCTGCACCGCCCGAGGCCATTCTCTCGGCCTTTGAAAAAACCATTCCCACCGGCATTAAGCACGGCACGGTGACGGTGCTTATTGATAAAACCCCCTACGAGGTGACGACATTTCGCGTTGACGGCGTTTATGAAGACCACCGAAAGCCTGAAACCGTCAGTTTCACACAAGATATTACCGAAGACCTGTCGCGCCGTGACTTCACAATGAACGCTATGGCATATCATCCCGAAGCAGGGCTGGTTGACCCCTTTGGCGGCAGAGAAGATATTGATAAAAACCTGATTCGGTGTGTGGGTGACCCAATGCTTCGCTTTGATGAAGATGCGCTCCGCATGCTCCGCGCTGTGAGATTTTCATCACAAACCGGTTTTTCTATTGACGGTGCCATCACAGAGGCGATGCAAAAACTCGCCCCGCTGCTTGCCGCCATCAGCGGCGAGAGGATTCGCGATGAACTTGTAAAAATGCTGCTTTCTGACCGTCCGCAATACATCAGGCTTCTCTATGAAACCGGGATGATGGCAGTGATTCTGCCGGAACTTGCCGCCTGCTTTAAAACCGGGCAAAACCACCCCTATCACATTTACAATGTGGGTGACCACAGTTTAAAAGTGCTTGAAAACGCGCCAAAGAATCTTGTTCTGCGGCTTGCGGCACTGCTTCACGATATTGGCAAACCGGCCAGAAAAACAACCGATGAACAGGGCATTGACCATTTCATAGGTCACGCTGAAGTGAGCAAAAAACTGGCCGAAAGCATTTTTTTGCGCCTGCGGCTAGATAACAAAACAAAAGATGCGGCGCTTTTCTTAATCGCGCAGCACGACAGGCAGTTTGCACTCACAAAAAAGAGCATCCGCAAGGCAATGAGCGCCTTAGGCAGAGATGTGTTCCCCTCCCTTCTGGCTCTGATGCGGGCCGATACTTTGGGGCAAAACCCTGTTTGCCACAAAGAAAGGCTGCAGTTTTTAGATGAAGCACAAAAGATGTATGAAGAAATCTGCCGCGAGGGTGACGCACTAACGGTTGCTGACCTTGCCATTGGCGGCAGCGATTTGATTGACATTGGTTTTTCGGGCAAAGAGATTGGTGAAAAACTCGCTCTCGCCCTTTCGCTTGTGCTGGATGATCCGACACTGAACCAGAAAGAAATTCTTTTGAAAAAAATTAAAAATATTGATTAAAATAATATTTTAGGTGGTATATATAGTTTAATAGTAATTTTGACAATTAAATATTCGCAAAGAGCAATTCCAATTTCCAAAAATTTCTGCCGCTGTGCGGCGTTTTGTAAACCATTGGTTCTGTAAATTTACTCGCCGCCTGCGGTGGGTATGAATAAAATTAGTGCTTTAGGCATTAGAACATGGAGGGAAATTGAATGAAAGACTATCCGGTAGCAAAAATCAGAAACATTGTGCTTTTGGGCCACGGTCGAGCAGGTAAAACCTCTCTTACAGAGGCATTGCTGTTTGCCGCGGGCGCTTCTGACCGTTTGGGAAACATCGCCTCCGGTAACACCGTCAGCGATTACGATCCTGAAGAAATCAAACGTCTTTGCTCCATAAGTGCGTCTACTCTGCCTCTTGAATGGCGTGAAACAAAAATCAATTTAATTGACACGCCGGGTTATTTTGACTTTATCGGCGAACAGATTGAGGCCGTTTCAGCGGCCGATTGTGCGCTGCTTGTTATCAGCGGTAAATCGGGTGTGAGTGTTGGTGCTGAAAAAGCCTGGGCTCTGTGCGAAAAAAAGGGAATTCCCCTCATTATATTTATCAATAAATTAGATGATGAAAAATCTGATTATCAAAAAGTGTTAACTGAACTCAAAGAGGTGTTTGGCAAGCGTATTGCCCCCTGCCTTGTGCCGATTAAAAACGGTGATAAGATTGACGGTTTTGTGAATGTTGTTGATATGACATCGCGCCGCTGGGAGGGCGACAAACGCATTGACGGCCCTGTGCCTGACGGTATGGATGATGAAATTCAGCCCGTTCGCGAAATGATTATGGAAGCCGTTGCCGAAACCGATGATGATTTGATGAATAAATACTTTGAAGGTGAAGAGTTCACCTCTGAAGAAATTTACGGCGGCTTAAAACACGGTACGCGTAACCGTGAAATTGTTCCCGTTCTTTGCGGCAGCGCCATTAAAAATCAGGGCACACAATTGCTCCTTGATGCCATTATGAAATACACGGCAGGCCCCGATGCTACACAAAAACTGGCAGAAGATGCTGCCGGCGAACCGGTTGAAGTTGCCTGCGACTCCGAGGGTCCCGTGGCGGCGCAGTGCTTTAAAACCATTGCAGACCCCTTTATTGGCAGACTTTCGTTTGTTCGCGTGTATCGCGGTACGCTGAAAAAGGATTCTACCTTATATAATGCGAATAAAAAGGCTGAAGAAAAGATTGGCCGTCTTTACATAATGCGTGGTAAAAAACAGATTGAGGTTGATAAACTCAACGCCGGCGATATTGGTGCCATTCCCAAACTCAGCATCACCGCCACCGGCGAAACCCTTTGCGATAAATCGGCTCAGGTTATGTTTGAAATGCCCGAGTTCCCTGCCCCTGTGACGAGTATGGCCATTATGCCCAAAGCCAAGGGCGATGAAGAAAAAATCAGCGCCGGCCTCGCCAAGATGATGGAAGAAGATAAGACCATCGCCTTAAAACACGATGTTGAAACCAAAGAACAGGTTATTTCGGGCATCGGCGACCAGCATATTGAAGTGGTTATCAGCAAACTGAAAACAAAATATAATGTTGATGTTGACTTAAAAGAGCCCAAAGTGCCCTACCGCGAAACCATCCGCAAGGCTGTTAAGGCTGAGGGCAAACACAAAAAGCAATCCGGCGGTCACGGTCAATATGGCCATGTGTGGATTGAGTTTGAACCCACCGATTCGATTGACCTTGTGTTTGAAGAAAAGGTCTTCGGCGGCGCTGTTCCCAAAAACTTCTTCCCCGCTGTTGAAAAAGGTCTGCGCGAGAGCATGGCACACGGCGTTCTGGCCGGCTACCCCGTTGTTGGTTTAAAGGCCACCTTGTATGACGGTTCTTACCACAGTGTTGACTCGTCTGAAATGGCGTTTAAAATGGCCGCTAACCTTGCCTATAAGGCCGGGCTTGCTCAGGCTTCACCCGTTCTGCTTGAGCCCATTGGCACGCTAACGGTGAACATGCCCAACGCCAACATGGGTGATGTTATGGGTGACATCAATAAACGCCGCGGCAGAGTGCTCGGCAGCGACCCGCAGCCAGACGGTTCTGTAACCATCACGGCAGATGTGCCAATGGCTGAAATGGCGAAGTTTGCCACCGACCTGCGCTCCATCACACAAGGTCGCGGCAGTTTCTCACTTGAGTTCCGCGCTTATGAGCAGGCGCCCGAACACATTGCAAAAAAGATTATTGAAGAAAGTGCTAACGAAAAAGAATAATATAAATTAGCAGAAACCCACTTCTTTGGGCGTGCGTCAAAAGAAGTGGGTTTTAGATTGGAGTTTGTTCGTGTTTACAATTCACACCACCGAAAACAAAGCCCGTTTGGGCACATTCTCAACCGTTCACGGTGACATTCAGACACCCGTTTTTATGAATGTTGCAACCGCCGCCGCCATTAAAGGTGGCCTTGCTGCCGAAGATTTAAAAGCCATCGGCTGTCAGGTTGCGCTTTCAAACACCTACCATCTGCACCTGCGCCCCGGGGATGAAATTGTCAGAACCATGGGCGGTTTGCACCGTTTTATGAATTGGGACAGGCCCATTCTCACCGACAGCGGCGGCTTTCAGGTGTTTTCGCTGACCGCCATCAACAAGGTGAAAGAAGAAGGGGTTACCTTTAACTCTCACATTGACGGGCGAAAGATTTTTATGGGTCCTGAGGAGAGCATGACCATTCAGTCAAACCTCGGTTCTACCATTGCCATGGCGTTTGACGAGTGTGTTCACGCAAAAAAAGACAGAAAATCCGTCATTCAAAGCGTTGAAAGAACCTATCGGTGGCTGGAGCGCTGCAAAGATAAAATGAACGAGCTCAACCAAAGGGCAGACGCGGTGAATCCGCATCAACTGCTGTTTGGCATCAATCAGGGCGGCATTTTTGATGACCTTCGCATAGAACATATGAAGCAAATCGCCAAACTCGATTTACCGGGTTATGCCATTGGCGGTCTGGCCGTTGGCGAAACACACGAAGAAATGTATCACATTTTAGATGTGGTTCTGCCCCACGCGCCGGAGAATAAGCCGCGCTATCTGATGGGTGTCGGCACACCGGCCAATATTATAGAGGGTGTTGCCCGCGGCATTGACTTTTTTGACTGTGTGTTGCCGGCGCGTAACGCCCGCCACGGTCATCTCTGCACCAAAAACGGCGTGATTAACATCAATAACAAAAAGTATGAGACAGACCCGCTCCCCATTGACCCGGAATGCGACTGCCCCGTTTGCAAAAACTACAGCCGCGCATACATCCGCCACCTTTTAAAAGCGGGTGAAATGCTCGGAATGCGGCTGGGGGTTATGCACAATCTCTACTTTTACAATAACCTGATGAAAGAAATCCGTGAGGCCTTGGCTGACGGTCGTTTTGAAGCCTATCGGGCAGAAAATGTAGAAAAGGTCAGCAGAAGAATTTAACTCAGGCGGTGAATGTGATGGCAAGTTGTGAAACCTGTGCCAACTATCAATATGATGAAGTTTGCGATTGTTATTTTTGCACCATCAATTTAGATGAAGACGAAATGATGCGGTTTTTAACCGGCAACAATGCTGATTGTGCCTATTGGCGCAACGGCGACGATTATGCTGTTGTGAGAAAACAAAACTGACGGGAGGGGTTTAATGAAAAACAAAAAACTGTGGCTCTCCTGCCTGCTTCTGCTTTTTAGCGCCATAAAAACCGTAACCCGCAGAAAAGGAAAAAAAGAAACGGTTTATACCATGTCTTTCGTTGTAAAAGAGCCGGATGAAGAATCGCCCCGCATCAGTGCGTGCGAAGCCTCAGAGCGCATTACGACATATCTGACCGGGCTCGGTTTTCCCTTTACCGAATATAAAACCTTTGAAACTGACGGCAAAACCGAAACCGACACGCGCGAGGTTTTAACCTATTTTCTGATGATGCTGACCGAGGCGCAGGCAGAAGAAATTTTAGAATCGCTCAAAATGTCACTCGGCCTGAAAACCGCTTTTTGCACCAAAGAAACATATTCTTATCAAGAACTGAAAAAACAGATGGCATAAAAAACTCCCGACAACTGTAAAACGGTTGCCGGGAGTTTTTTATCAGTTAAACCCAATTTTCCATTCTCCGCCCAAAAGGCAAAACTGTTGCTTTGAGAGAGTTCGCTGTTAAATCAACAAAAGAGCAGCTGATTTTTTGCATAAAAAAATCGAAGCAAAGCGAACTTTGCTTCGATTTGGTGCGAGTGTTCATAACATGTCAAAGAAAGATATTAAACTCACAAAAAGTT
>JAZRUU010000070.1:0-2116 GCA_045652725.1 Clostridia bacterium
TCGTTTTCATATTATGATGAGGCGAAAATCGGCACGCTGATGTCGCGCATTACCAGTGACTTGTTTGATGTGACAGAGTTTGCTCACCATTGTCCTGAAGAACTTTTCATATCTTTTATTAAAATCGTGGTGGCATTTTGCATTTTAGCCTCGGTCAACCTGTGGCTGACGCTGATAATTTTCTCTATTCTGCCGTTTTTGTTTGTTGTTTCGCTTGTTTTAAACCGCAAAATGCGGCGCAACTTTAAAGAGTCGCGCGTGCAGATTGGTGAACTGAACTCTCAGGTGGAAGATAGCCTTTTGGGCATTCGCGTGGTGAAGTCTTTTGCCAATGAGCCGATTGAGGTTGAAAAATTCAAAAAGGGTAACGACAAGTTTGTTGATATTAAGAAAAAGTCTTACCTTTATATGGGTCTGTTTCAGAGCAGTACCCGTTCTTTTGACGGTATTATGTATATTGCCGTTGTGGTTTCCGGCTCTTTGTTTATGCTCCGCGGGCAGATAACACCGCCTGATTTGATAGCCTACCTTTTATATGTCACAACGCTTTTAACCTCCATTCGCCGCCTTGTGGAATTCACAGAACAGTTCCAGCGCGGCATGACGGGTATTGAACGCTTTTGTGAAGTGATGGATGAACCCATCACCGTTTGCGATAAAAAGGGCGCCAAGCCCCTGCCGCCGGTAGAAGGGCACATTCGGTTTGACAATGTGAGCTTTCGCTATGCTGAAGAATTAAAAGAAGTGCTTTCATCTGTTAATTTATCCATTGCGCCCGGTGAAAGTGTGGCCCTTGTTGGCCCCTCGGGCGGCGGTAAAACCACCCTTTGCAGTTTGTTGCCGCGTTTTTATGATGTGACAGATGGTGCCATCACCATTGACGGCCACAATATTCAGGATGTGACTTTGAAATCTTTGCGCTCGCAAATCGGTGTAGTGCAGCAGGATATTTATATGTTTTCGGGCACCGTGTTTGAAAACATTGAATATGGCAAACCCGGCGCAACGATGGATGAAGTTGTTGAAGCAGCCAAACTTGCCGGCGCTCACGAGTTTATAATGCAGTTAAAAGACGGTTACCACACCTATGTGGGTGAGCGCGGCGTGAAACTCTCGGGTGGGCAGAAACAGCGCATTGGCATTGCCCGTGTGTTTTTGAAAAATCCGCCGATTCTGATTTTAGACGAGGCAACCTCTGCGCTTGACAATGAAAGTGAGCGCCTTGTGCAACAGTCGCTTGAAAGCCTTGCCAAAGGGCGCACGACATTTACCATTGCGCACCGTCTTTCAACCATCCGCAATGCCGATATGATTTTAGTGCTGACAGAAGATGGCATTGTTGAGCAGGGTAACCACGAGAGCCTGATGGAGCAGAAGGGGCTCTATTTTAAACTGTATCAGATGGCGACGGAGAGCACTAACGAAAGCGGCGCTCATGCCTAGGCGATTTGTTAAGTTTTGTTTACAGCGCGGCATTAGTTATTGACAATAAAATTAAATAAGTTATAATGGGGTTGTAACTGTGAATCTGGTTATGGCTCCATTTTATTTTTACTGATATTGGAGGTATGGTCGTGAAGAAAAAGCGTTGTAATACCATTGACGATTGCATTAAAAATTTTAATGAAAACAAGGGACGCCCGTTTAAAATCATTCTCGGCTTTTACAAGGGTGAAGGGTGGACGATGGTTAAAAGCACACTCTGCATTATTTTGATGCAGCTCCCTGTCTGGGTGATTCCCATTATAACATCCAATGTGATTAACATTGCTACAAGCCCGTCGGAGCATTCTTTGAACGAGTTGTTTATCAATGCGGCGGTTGCGGCTGTTGTTGTTTTGCAAAATGCCTTCAGTACCTATGGCATTGCAATGGTTTATGACCGTTTGGTCAGAAAAATTGAGTATTTTCTGCGCAGCAGCCTGATTCAGAAGTTGCAGCAACTTTCTATGTCTTTTCACAAGAATGTTAACTCAGGAAAATTGCAGTCTAAAATCATGCGCGACTGTGAAAATGTTGAAGTTCTGCTGGCCGAGGGTTACAGAAGTTTTTTGATTATTTTTATGAGCATTGCCGTGGCAATTTCGGTTACGGCCTTTAACAGCCCTGTTGTGAT
>JAZRUU010000071.1:0-2125 GCA_045652725.1 Clostridia bacterium
CGACATGGCTACGATCCGACTTAAAGTGTGCACCGTGCGCTTCATCAACGAGCAAAAGCGCCTGATGAGCGTGGAGCAGTGCCGCAATTTTTTTCACATCTGCCGTTGCACCGTAATAGTTGGGTGTGGTGATGATGGCACCTTTGATGTTTTTGTGCTCTTTTAACACTTTTTCAATACTTTCGGCAGAAACCGTGCCGGGAACATCTGCAAGGGATGAACTTTCGGGCGTTACATAAATGGGGCGAATGCCTGAAAGAGCGGCCCCGTTTAAAACAGATTGATGGCAGTTTTTATCAACAATCACCGTGTCACCCGGACGAAATGCACCATAAATCATGGCAAGAATGCCAACGGTTGCGCCCCCCACAAGAAAGAAACTGTGTTTGGCGCCGTAGAGCGTTGCCGCGTGTTCTTCAGCCTCTAAAATGGCACCCTCGGGCGCAATCAGCGCATCGGTTCCCGGGAGTTCGGTTGTGTCAAACGCGAACAGCTCGGCAGAAAAGGGCGCGCCCTGAAAACCGGCACCATTTTTGTGGCCCGGCATATGAAACGAGGCTTTTTCCAGTTCGGCATGACGCCTGAGCATATCTGTAATCATACTTTTCTCCGAATTAAATAGTAATTTTATCTAAAATACCGGCCATTTCAGCCAGAAAAATACCGTAATTGGTGATGGGCACATTCTGCTCCACGGCGCGCATTACGCGGCTTAAAACCTGACGGCGGTTAAACATACAGCCGCCGCAATGAATCACCAAACTGTAAGGCGATAAATCCTGCGGAAAATCCTGACCGCTGACGACAGAAATGTCAAGGTCGGGATGCACATTTTTGCGGAGCAGCCCCGGAATTTTCACACGGCCTATGTCACCATCCTGCGGGTTGTGACTGCAGGCCTCGGCAATCAGCACACGGCCACCGGCAGTTAGCGTTCGCGCGGCTTTTGCACCGGCAAGATAGGCGGCAATATCACCTTTATAGCGTGCCAGAAGAACCGAGAATGAGGTCAGTTTTGATTCCTTCGGCTTGTGTTCATATACAAAGGGAAAAACCTGCGAATCGGTGATGATTAAATCCGGCGTTTTATCCTTAAGTGCCTCGGTGAGTTTATCTTTGGTTACGCAGGTGACGATGGCGTTGTGGTCAAGCAAATCGCGTATGACCTGCACCTGCGGCAGAATCAGCCGCCCTTTGGGGGCTTGAATATCCTGCGGCATAACGAGCAGAACGCGGTCGTTTTCGCGCACCAAATGGCCGATGATGCTCTCGTTTTCTACCGATTCGGGCGCCGCTTTCACAAGTTGTTCGCGCAGTTTGGCAAGGCCTGTTTTTTGGGTGGCACTCACGGGAATGGGTCTCACGCCCAACACCGTCTCAACAACAGCAACAGCCGCTTCGGGCTCTGTTTGCAGATCAATGCGGTTTAAAACCGCCACAACGGGAATCTTTCTTTTTGTCAGTTCGGCCAGCAGTTTTTTTTCTTCTATCACATCATTTGCATCGGCCAGCACCAAAACGGCCACATCGGTTTTATCCATCACGCTGAGGGTGCGGCTCATGCGAAGTGCACCGAGCTCGGTTTCATCACCCGTGCCGGCGGTGTCAAGCAGAATGCAGGGGCCCAGCGGGTAGAGTTCAATCGGCTTTGAAACAGGGTCTGTCGTGGTGCCCGAAACGGGAGAAACGAGCGAAACCTCCTGCCCGGCAATGGCGTTAATTAAGGATGATTTGCCACTGTTGGTTCTGCCGAAAAACCCAATTGTTAGCCGCAGAGAACTGGGCGTATCAGAGAGTGAAACGGTGTGCATAAAAAACCCCTCCTGCTGTATCAATCAGGCATAAAAACGCCTGTTTATTTCACAAAAATTGTACCACAAACGCCGTTTTTTGTCAACGCTTCGGTTTTATGTGCGTGGGGCGGTCATACCGAAAAAGAACAGCACATATATTGTAGAGAAAAAGAGGTGTTCTGTTATGGTACAGACAAAGCGTTTTCTCTATAATGGCTTGATTCTTGCCTGCACCACGGTGTTTCTTCGGGGTGTGGGTGTTGGTTTTAATGTGTATATCACCCGCAAAATAGGGGCAGAGGGCGTGGGCCTTTTCGGGCTCATTATGTCGG
>JAZRUU010000072.1:0-27041 GCA_045652725.1 Clostridia bacterium
ATTCCTTTAATTCCTGACATAACAAAACCTCCTATGGTATTTTTATTCTACCATAGGAGGTGCTTTTTTTCTATTGTCCGTTTTTACTGGACTTGTTCAGATCGGGTTGCTTTTTAATGTTAAAATTTAGTGAATTATTCTTCTTGCGGCATAGTAACAGCCACCGTAGTAGCCGGAAACAATGCTGGTATATTTTACAACATCACCCGTTTGAGGGCTGTGAATCATCATACCGTCACCGGCGTAAATGCCAACATGGTGAACAGAAGAGCTGCCGGCGCGCTTGAACATAACCAAATCACCGGGGCGCAGTTCAGACTTGCTGACGGGCACACCGTTTAAAAGCTGGTCGTGAGCAACGCGGTTTAAATTGTAGCCAAGCTGCTTGTAAATATAAGATGTAAAGCCGGAACAGTCAAAACCTGCAGGGCTTGAGCCGCCGTAAACATAGGGCGTTCCCAAATATTGCTTGGCAAGTTGCAGAACACGGTTGCCGGCAGAGTAGTTGCCGCGTGCGGCTACATCTTGCGGACGAATGCTGACATAATCAGCGCTTATGTAAGCAAAATTGCCATCTCCGGTGCCAATTTTGAACCAGTTGCCGGTTCTTTCAAAAACATCGAGCGTTACGCCCCAACCGACACGGCTTAAAATTTCACTGTCTGTGCCGGCGCCGGAACGAACATTTACATCTGACGCCATCACAATGCCTACGCAAGGAAAGTTCTCGGCACCAACTGTCATCGGCACGGCTGCAAAAAGCAGAACCAACGAGAGCAGAAGGGCTGTAACCTTCTTTTGTATGTTCATAAAATACAATCCTCCAAAGTTATTACGAATTTGTTACAAATTGAATTATACAGGAAGTCAACACTTTTGTCAACCCTTTTTAAAACTTTTTTAACAATTTCGTTAAAATTTGAATGGCTTGTATTGTTCAATTTGTCGGAAAAGCGTGGTTTTTGCGGTTAATTGCAAAAAAAATAAATTGAGGATTGTTTTTTTGTTTTTTGTTATGTTATAATGTTTTTGTTGTATATTTTAAATTAAGAAAGAATTTTTTAAAAGGAGTTTTGCCTTATGAAAGAAACATATACAATTGAAATTGCAGGTCTTAAGCGAGATCTCACCCTGTGCCCCTTAAACGAGAATTTATACATTGGTGCCTTTATTATGTTCGGCGATGTTGAACTGACCAAAAAATGTGCCGAGGCGCTGCTTGCAAAAGCGCCGGAATATGATGTTTTAATCACGGCCGAATCAAAGGGTATTCCGCTTTTATATGAAATGGCACGGCAATCCGGCAATAATTATTACATCGTTGCCAGAAAAGGGCCGAAACTGTATATGAAAAATGTTGTCAGCACAAATGTTGACTCCATCACCACCGACCATGTGCAGGTTCTTTGCATCGGTGAAGCCGAGGCCGAGGCAATGCGTGGTAAACGCGTGCTTGTGGTTGATGATGTTATCAGCACAGGCGAGTCACTTGCTGCGCTTGAAACGCTCATCAATCAGGTAGGCGGTAACATTGTTGGCAGAATGGCAGTTTTGGCAGAAGGGGATGCCATTGCAAGAAAAGATATTACGTATTTATCGCCACTGCCGCTGTTTGATGGTGAGGGCAATCCGATTCAGTAAGGAGAAGGAACATTGAAAAAACGAATGTATCAAGTTGCGGCGCTGGTTTTGGTTGTGACGCTTTGTTTTGTGTTTGCATCATGCGAAAAAAAGATTGCCGAGACCGATTTGTGGGCGCAGGCGACCTATGCCGAAGATGCTACCTTTGGTGATGGGGGCAAGACCCTGCAGGTAGAGGTAGTTGCAGGTGAAAAATCGGTCACCTTTACCCTGCACAGCGACAAGCAAACTGTTGGCGAGGCGCTATCAGAGCACGAACTCATTGAAGGTGAAAAAGGGCCTTACGGTCTTTATGTTAAAAAAGTAAACGGCATTGTGGCCGATTATGATGTAGATCAAAGTTACTGGGCTTTTTCAAAAGGCGGCGAGGGAATGATGACCGGTGTAGACGGTGCAGAATTTTCTGACGGTGAGCGTTTTGAATTGATTTACACAAAGTAAAAGAAAGAAAAAGGAGAAAAACAATGACTTTTCAAAGAACCGATATTTTATTGCCGCAATTTGCGACCGATGGTGAAAAAATGAAGCAGTGGAGCGTGGTGGCCTGCGACCAATATACATCCGAGCCGGAATATTGGAATGCGGTTTCATCCTTTGTGGGTGAGGCGCCCTCAACTCTGCATTTGACCGTGCCTGAAATTTATTTAAACGATGCCGATATTGAAGACAGAATTAAAAAAACCAACACAAAAATGAGCGAATATATGGCATCCGGCGTGTTCTGTGAACACAAAAACACCTATATTTTTGTGGAAAGAACGCTGGCAAGCGGCGTTAAGCGCCTTGGTATTGTGGGTGCGGTTGATTTGGAAGATTATGATTTTTCTCCCACCTCCAAAACCAAAGTCAGAGCCACTGAGGGCACGGTTATCTCCCGCATTCCGCCCAGACTCAAGGTTCGCTCAGATGCCTCTGTTGAACTGCCGCACATCATGCTTTTAATTGATGATGAGGCCTGTGAGATTATTGAAAAGAACAGCGAAAAAAAGGCTGATTTTGAATTGGTTTATGACTTTGATTTAATGCAGAATTCCGGTCACGTTGCCGGTTACAAAATGTCTGAAGCGGCCTGTGACAGACTGGATAAAAAACTTGCAGAACTTGAGAATTTAGATGCATTTAACGCCAAATATGGCGTGAGTGAAACCTCGCCTTTGATTTTTGCAATGGGTGACGGCAACCATTCTCTTGCAACAGCAAAGACTCATTATGAAAACCTGAAAAAAGAAATTGGCGAAGAAAAAGCAAAAGCTTCTTCAGCTCGTTATGCGTTGTGTGAACTTGTGAATCTGCACGATGCATCCCTTGAATTTGAAGCCATTCACCGTGTGATTTTTGAGTCAAACGCTGAGGCATTTTTGGCAGGGTTAGAAAAAGAATTTGCCATTAGTTATGATGAAAATGCAGAGGGGCAAAGTTTTGTGTTTGTTTGGAACGGCGAGCAGAAAAAAGTTACCGTTACAAACCCCAAAGAATATTTAACCGTTGCTACTGTGCAAAAGTTTTTAGATGCCTTTATTGCACAAAACGGCGGAGAAGTGGATTACATTCACGGCGATGATGTTGTGGTGAAACTTTGTGAAAACAAAGCCAACTTTGGTATTATTTTAGATGCTATGGAAAAAACGGATTTATATAAATCGGTTATTTTAGACGGCGCTCTGCCCAGAAAAACCTTTTCAATGGGTGAAGCGTGTGACAAGCGTTTTTACACCGAAGTCAGAAAAATTAAATAACCAAAAGAGGAGAACGGGCAATGGATATAGAGTTTCTCTTGTGGTTGCAAGGCCTTCGGGGCGGTGCGCTTGATGGCATTTTGTTAGCGGTGACCGATTTTGTTGTCAGTCCTGTGATGTATGTTTTTGTGGCTGTGCTCTATTGGTGCATCTCGAAACGGGCAGCGGTGTATCTGGCAATGAATCTGAGTTTGGGAACTTTTGTTAACCAAACGCTGAAAAACACCTTTTGCACCTACAGACCGTGGATTCGAAACCCTGAGGTGGTGCCGCTTGCTGAGGCAAAAGCCGGTGCAACGGGCTATTCGTTCCCAAGCGGACACACACAGGTGGCGGCAACGGAATTTTTAAGCCTTGCCCATTGGCAAAAAAAACGCTTGTGGGTGGTTTTGGTCTGTGTTTTTATGACCTTGCTTGTGGGCTTTACCCGTATGTATCTGGGGGTGCACACCCCGCAGGATGTGCTTTTGAGCCTCTTGCTTTCTTTGGTGGTTCTGCTTGTAAATGCCAAACTC
The DNA here is from genome assembly GCA_045652725.1 of Clostridia bacterium. Lineage (GTDB taxonomy): Bacteria > Bacillota > Clostridia > UBA1381 > UBA9506 > UMGS755. The sequence goes on from JAZRUU010000072.1 coordinate 3,893, forward strand.
CTTGCTTTTGTTGACAAGAAGAAAAACGGTGATATATGGATGCTTGTCGTTGGCCTCTTACTTGTGGCGGCCATGCTTTTTTACACTACGCTAAAATCGTATCCGCTTGACTATGCCGGCGGTGAACTTTTGGTGAATCCGGCTGAAATGATTACCGATTGCTATGCGGCGGGCGGTTGTCTTGCCGGTTTTCTTGCAGGTTGGGTGCTTGAACGGCGGTTTGTTGATTTTGGCCTCTTTGTGCCCCGCAGAGCAAAATTTCTTCGCGCTGTGGTCGGCTCGGCTGTTTTGTATTTTTATGCTGAATTTGCCAGAGACTTTTTAACGAGCGCTTTGCTCAATTGGGGCGAATTTTTGTTCTTTTTTGGCGCGTTTGTGTATATTTTATATTTGTTTCCTCTCGCGTTTTCCGCGTGGGAAAAACGGTTTTTTGTAAAATAAAAATGATAAGGCTGTGGCAAAGCGCCACAGCCTTTTTTATTGGTGAATTTAGTTTTTTTTGCTTTGTGCGTTCTGTGCCTTTTGCTACATTTTTGCAGGCTGGACGCAAAAGAGCGCAGATTGGATAAACTGAATCCCGACGGCGTATGCGATACGCCGAGTGGTGAAGTTTATTCAAAACACAAAGCATAATTTTTCAGAAATTCGTTTGTAACGAATTTCTACCACAGAAAACTACCTAAACTTGCGGTTTAAGATAATTTTATCATAGTTTTTTTGCTTTGTGCGTTCTGTGCCTTTTGCTACAGCCTAACAGTCGCAGTTGTTATGATGTGTCATACCATAATCGGTCTGACAACCAAAACCTCTGTTTGCTGCAAGCATTTCCTCTACCATGCAGCGAACTTTTTCTGCCGCTTTTTCAGCACAGCCTGCGGCAACTCTGGCCACTTCGGCAGCGCGCTCTGAACGGCAGGCAGCCTCTTCGGCCGCTTTTGCAAGGCTTGCAGTACGGCATGCTGCAGCCTCGGCTGTTTTAGCCGCTTCCCAAGCTTTTTCGGCTGCAGCCTGCGCCTCTTTCAGCAGACATCTTAACTCTCGTGAATCGGGTGTGAAAGAACAAGTGTTATAACTCATTTTATGCCCTCCAAATTATTATTTTTTTGAGGGGTTTCCCTCGGTTTCAGTATATGAGATGAGAGTGAAAATGTGCAAATGCTGTCGAAAAAAGATAAAATGAAAAAAGATAAAATAAAAAGGCAACCGCAAAATGAAATCACTTTGCGATTGCCTTTTTTGATTGTTATTAACTTACATCTGTCATATCGAGGTAGAGATGACCGCTTTCAGCAATGAAATCTTTTCTGCCTTGCAGATTGTCACCCAAAAGCAACTCAAACATATCGAGTGTTTTTTGCGCTTCTTCCGCTGTGATTTTTATCAAACGGCGGCTTTCGGGATTCATGGTGGTTTTAGACATCATTTCAGGGTCGTTTTCACCCAAACCTTTTGAACGCTGAATGGTGCATTTTTTGCCGTCAAGCGTTGCTAAAATCTCCTGCTTTTCACGCTCGTTATAAGCAAAAAATGTTTCTTTGCCGCTGGTGATTTCAAACAAAGGCGTTTCGGCAATGAACACCTTGCCGGCGTCAATTAAAGTAGGCATTAACACATAAATCATCGTTAAAATCAGGGTTCTGATCTGAAAACCGTCAACATCGGCATCGGTACAGATGATAACCTTGTTCCAGCGGAGTAAATCAAGATCGAAAGAATTTAAATCTTTTGCCTTGCTGTGCGCAATTTCAACACCGCAACCCAGCACTTTTACGAGGTCGGTAATGATTTCACTTTTAAAAATTTTGTCATAGCCGGCCTTTAAACAGTTTAAGATTTTGCCGCGCACAGGCATAATTGCCTGAAAATCAGCATTCCGGCTCATTTTACAGGAGCCTAAAGCCGAATCACCCTCTACAATGTAGAGTTCGCGGATGGCAATATCTTTCGTTCTGCAATCAACAAACTTATTGATTCGGTTTGTTATGTCGATGGTGCCGGTCAGTTTTTTCTTAATGGTGACACGGGCACGCTCTGCTGTTTCACGGCTGCGCTTGTTCACCAGCACCTGGTCGGCAATTTTTTCAGCCATAGGCTTGTTTTCAATGAAATAGACTTCAAGTTGCTGGCGCAGCACCTCAGTCATCGCTTCCTGAATAAAGGGGTTGGTGATGGCAAACTTTGTCTGGTTGGCATAACTCGTCATCGTGGAGAAGGAGTTTGAAATGAAAATCAAACTGTCTGCCACATCCTGAAACCCGATTTTGGCTTCGGTTTTGTTATATTTGCCGCTGTTTTTCAAATACTGGTCAATCACATAAACAAAGGCATTGCGCGCGGCTTTGTCAGGCGCGCCGCCATGAACAAGAAAACTTGAGTTGTGGTAATATTCCAGCATATTGATTTCGTTATTAAAGCAAAATGCGAACTGCATTTTTAACTTATATTCGGGCATATCGGCACGGTCGCGGCCGCGACGCTCGGCATCAAAAGTATGAATGGGGGTGATTTCTTTACCGTCAGAAATCTCTTTCATATAGTCAACAATGCCGTTTTCGTAGCAGAACTCCTCCATATCCCAGCCTTCGGGTGTTTGGTTATAGAGAATGAATTTAAGCCCCGCGTTGGCAACAGCCTGACGCTTTAATGTTTCGCGGTAATATTCTAAAGGAATGTTAATATCGGTAAAAACATCAAGGTCGGGGCGCCATTTAATATCCGTTCCCGTTTTGCGGTGACGGAACGGTTCAACCTGCAGTTCACCCACGGGTTCGCCCTTTTCAAAATGAATGGTATATTTTTTGTTGTCACGGCAAACGGTTACATCCATATAAGAAGAAGTGTATTGCGTTGCACAGGCACCAAGGCCGTTAAGACCTAAACTGTATTCATAGGTTTCGCCGGTGTTGTTCTGATATTTACCGCCGGCATACAATTCGCAGAAAACGAGTTCCCAATTATAGCGGCCTTCTTTTTCGTTATAGCCTAAAGGAATACCGCGGCCGCAGTCTTTGACCTGAATGGATTTATCGAGATAGCGGGTTACTTCAATTTCTGTTCCGTAGCCCTCTCTGGCTTCGTCGATAGAGTTTGACAGAATTTCAAAGAAAGTGTGCTGACAACCCTCAATACCGTCAGAGCCGAAAATAACCGCCGGACGGAGTCTGATACGGTCGGCGCCTTTTAAAGACGAAATACTCTGATCATCATAGGTTTTTTTAGCCAATTTACATCTGCCTTTCTTTTTTGTAACTAAAACGGGGACTGCACAATGCTGAAGGTGATGCATTGCGACAGTCCCGTAATATTATAATTGTGCGCTGTAGTTCGGCGCTTCTTTGGTGATATAAATATCATGCGGATGGCTTTCTTTTAAGCCGGCACCGGTAATTTTAACAAACTGACCGCGCTCTTTTAAGTCAGCAATGGTGGGCGTTCCGCAATAACCCATACCGGAGCGCAAGCCGCCTAACAGCTGATAAACTGTGTCAGACAGGGGGCCTTTGTAGGGCACGCGGCCCTCAACACCCTCGGGAACGAGTTTTTTGGTGTTGGTCTGGAAGTAACGGTCTTTAGAGCCAACCTCCATAGCGGCGAGCGAACCCATACCACGATACACCTTAAACTTTCTGCCCTGATAAATTTCTTCCTGCCCCGGGCTTTCATCACAACCGGCAAACAGACTGCCGATCATAATTACATCAGCACCTGCGGTGATGGCTTTGGGCAAATCGCCCGAATATTTAACGCCACCGTCTGCAATAACGGGAACGCCGTGTGTTTTTGCAACCTCAAACACATCGTGAATGGCGGTGATCTGCGGCACGCCAATGCCTGCAACCACACGGGTGGTGCAAATAGAACCGGGGCCAATGCCGACTTTAACCGCATCAGCACCTGCCTGAATCAGTTCTTCGGCGGCAGCGCCGGTTGCAATGTTGCCGGCAATCAGGTCAATGTGGGGGAAGTGTTCTTTCACAAGGCGAACGGCCTTGAGAATGTTTTCACTATGGCCATGGGCCGAATCTAACACAAAAACATCAACCTGTGCATCAGCCAGAGCCTTTGCGCGCTCAAGCACATCTTTGGTAACGCCGATGGCGGCACCAACCAGAAGACGGCCACGGCTGTCTTTTGCTGAGTTGGGGTAGCGAACGCTTTTTTCAATATCTTTAATGGTGATTAAGCCCTTTAAATTGCCGTTTTTGTCAACAATGGGCAGTTTTTCAATTTTGTGCCGTCTGAGAATCTCCTGCGCTTCATCTAAAGTTGTGCCTTCGGGGGCGGTAATCAGATTCTCTTTTGTCATAACTTCATCAATGGTGCGAGAAAAATCGGTTTCAAAGCGCAGATCGCGGTTGGTGATAATGCCAATCAACTTGCCGTTTTCGCAAATGGGCACACCGGAGATTTTATATTTACCCATCAGTTCATCGGCGTCTTTTAATGTGTGTTTAGCCGAGAGAAAGAAGGGGTCAACAATAACACCGTGCTCGGAGCGTTTAACTTTGTCAACCTCCATTGCCTGTGCTTCAATTGTCATATTTTTATGTATGATACCAATGCCACCTTCACGAGCCATGGCAATAGCAAGAGCCGATTCTGTAACCGTATCCATTGCGGCACTCATCAGCGGAATGTTCAATTTAATATTTCTGGTTAATTGTGTGCCGAGTTGAATCATATCCGGCGTTACATCGGATTTTTGCGGCACGAGCAAAACATCATCAAAGGTTAAACCCTCTCTTATCAGCAGTTCAGCCAAAATAACACATCCTCTCAAAAAATATCTATTTTTCATATTATATCAAATTACTAAGATAAAATCAAGAGAATATTTTAATTTTGTTGCAGAAAACTAGGCTTCTGCTCCGGCCTGCTGCAGTTTTGCTTCTGCCTGCAGCACGGCCGTTTTCTCTTTGTTTGCTGATAGAAAGACCAATTGCATAAAAATGGCAACAAAAATCATAATCACACCGCGCCGCAAGTCAATGGAGAAAACGGCGATATAGACAAAACAGAACAAAAGATAAATATTTTTATGAAATTGGAATAAATCGGAAATCTGCCGATTATAATGTTAATATCAAAACAAAGGAGGAAGCAAAATGTTGCTTAACGCTTTAAAAAACAAAGGTCTTGGGGTGCTGAGTTGGGTGCAGATACAACTTGAAAATAAACACATTGCCAAAGAGGACAGGCTAAAACGCGAAGAATTTTTAAGAGAACTGCATCAGGCACGAAAAGATTTGGAAGATGCGCGAAACAATTATAACTTTGCCGAAGATTCTGCCCTGCTTGAATATTATATTTATGAAATCAAGGCGGCAGAAACAAGGCTGAACTATTATATAACCCTTGCAAAACGGGCGAATCTGTCAAATGACGGATATCTTTCATCTGTCTTTGCAGGTGGAAAAAGGAGAGAAGAGCCGATATGAGCGCAGGTGCAATGGCGGCCTATGGGCTTGTTGCCGTGTTAGGCCTTGTTTTGTGTTTTGTTTTCTTTAAACCTTTAAAAGGCGTGCTCGTTCTGGGCGTGCAATCGGTTTTGGGCGGCGTGGGGCTTTATGCCTGTAATTTTTTGCTTGCAAAAATTGGCCTTTCAGTTGGCGTGAATGTTGTAACCGCCGCAATCTGTGGCCTTTTCGGCTTGCCCGGGTTTGTGCTTTTGGTGTTGGTAAAAGGCATTTTTTCTTATCTGTAAAAAATAAAAAAGCGGAATGGTTTTTCTGCAAAAATGCAGGCAAGCCATTCCGCTTTTTTTTTTGTCGTTTTCGGTGTTAGCGGTCTGTGTGAGCGGGGACCTTTTCTTTAAATAAAAGGGTAATGCTCCAAAGACCGGCAATGCCGACCAGGGTGAAAATGATGCGGCTCATCACAGACAGTTGCCCGCCGAAAATGGCGGCAACAAAGTCAAAACCGAACAAGCCGATAGAACCCCAGTTCAGCGCACCGATGATGACAAGAATTAAGGATATATTGTCAATGGTTGTCATTTCATACACTCCTTTTTTTGTTCTGTCAAAAGGTAGTATGACCCGACAAAAGAAATCTATGCATTTTTTAATAAAAAAATCATTTATTCGCTATGACCAATGATGTTACGGGGCACGCCGGTGATTTCGGGGTTGATTTTTTCGGTCAGATAGGCAAGCATTGCAATTTGCTCAAGAGCAATAGAGCAGTTGGCGGCATCGGCCGGTGTGCCGGCCCAAACATAACCGCCGTGCTGAAAGAGAAGGGCGGCAGTTGTTTTTTCGGGCGAGAGTGATTTTTTCTGAAACGCTTCTACAATGCAAAGCCCGGCAGAAGTTTCATAGCCTGCCTCGACTTCAGAAGGAGTCATGGCGCGGGTGCAGGGAATGGCTTCTTTAAAAAAGTCAAGATGCCCCGTGCCGTAAAGCGGAATGTCACGCCCGGCCTGTGCCCAGGCAGAAGTATAAATGCCGTGTGAGTGAACCACACAGCCAACCGAGGGAAACGCGCGGTAAATTTCAAGGTGCGTCGCAAGATCGGTGCAGGGTGCGCCGGTGCCTTCAACAATCTGCCCCGAAAGGTCAACCACCAGCATGTCGCCCACGCTGCTTGCAGGGAAGTTTGCGGCAGGTTCTGCCACAATCAGGTTGTTGACACGGTCAAAGACCGACATGCTGCCCTTGCCTAAAAAACGCATTTTTTGTTCTTTTAAATAGGTGATTGCCGATAGTAAATCTTGTTTTAACGCATCAAGCATATCATCACATCCTTATTACATTTTAAGGGATTTTCATCATAAGTATTCTTATTTTACCATAAAATAATAAAAAAGTAAAGGAAAAGAGGAAAGAGGCAATGTACCGTGCAGGAGAACTCAGACAAAAAGAGGTAATTAACCTTTCAGATGCAACAAGGCTCGGGTTTGTTTCTGATGTGGAGGTGAGCCTTGAGGCCGGCGCCATTGAGGCGGTAATTGTGCCGGGGCGGTCGCGCCTTTTTAATTTTGGAAAAGGAAAAGACCTGGTGATTCCGTGGGAGAACATCCGCTGTATTGGTGAAGATGTGATTCTGGTTGAATTACCCGAGGCAGAACTATAAAAATAATGAAGAAAAGACTTTCATTTTTCAAAACTTTGTGTTATAATAGTAAAAATGGGAGGAGATAACAATGAAGGAAAAATATTATATAACCACGGCGATTGCTTACACATCCCGCAAGCCGCACATTGGTAACACCTATGAAATTGTGCTGACGGATGCAATTGCCCGCTATAAAAGACAGCGCGGCTACGATGTTTTCTTTCTGACGGGTACCGATGAACACGGTCAGAAAATCGGCGAAGCCGCCAAAGAAGCCGGCATCACCCCGCAGGAATATGTTGACGGTGTGGCAGGCGAAATTAAAAAGATTTGGGATCTGATGGATTCAAGTTATGACCATTTCATCAGAACCACCGATGATTATCATGTTAAGTCGGTTCAGAAAATTTTCAACAAACTCTATGAGCAGGGTGATATTTATAAAAGTGAATATGAGGGCTGGTATTGTGTGCCCTGTGAATCGTTTTTCACCCAGACACAGTTGGTTGACGGTTGCTGCCCCGATTGCGGCAGAGAAGTGAAGAAGACGAAAGAAGAGGCTTATTTCTTCAAAATGAGCAAATATCAGGATAAACTGATGCAATACATCGAAGAAAATCCTGACTTTATTCAGCCTGAAAGCCGCAAGCGTGAAATGGTGAACAACTTCTTAAAACCCGGCCTGCAGGACCTTTGCGTATCCCGCACCTCGTTTGACTGGGGTATTCCCGTTACATTTGATGACGGTCATGTGATTTATGTGTGGATTGATGCCCTTTCAAATTACATCACAGCCCTTGGCTATGCGCCTGATGAACAGGGTGAACTTTATAAAAAATACTGGCCGGCCGATGTTCATGTGATTGGTAAAGATATTTTGCGTTTTCACACCATTTATTGGCCCATTATGCTGATGGCGCTGGGCGAGCCGCTGCCGAAGCAGATTTTTGGTCATCCCTGGCTCCTTTCGGGCACAGATAAAATCAGCAAATCAAGAGGCAATGCCATTTATGCCGATGACCTTGTGAATCTTTTTGGCGTGGATGCTGTTCGTTACTATCTGCTTTGTGAAATGCCCTACGCGCAGGATGGTACCATCTCTTATGAAAACATCATCAGCCGCTTTAATGCTGACCTTGCAAACACGCTGGGTAACCTTGTGAACAGAACCGTTGCCATGATGCAGAAATATTTCGGCGGCGTGATTCAGGCGCCTTGTGCCGGTGAGTTTGATGATGAGCTGAAGGCCTGTGCACTTGAAACGGTTAAACTTTGTGCCGAGAAGATGGATGGCTTTAAAACAGCAGATGCGCTCTATGAAATTATGAATCTGGCGCGCCGCTCCAATAAATATATTGACGAAACAATGCCCTGGGCACTTGCAAAAGACGAAAGCCAGAAGGCGCGTTTGGGCGGCGTTTTATATAACCTGATTGAAAGCATTCGCTTTATCGGCGTTTTGCTTGCGCCCTTTATGCCCAAAACATCTGAAAGCATTTTCTCTCAGATTGGCGCTAAAGCCTGCGATTGGGAATCTCTTTCTGCATTCGGCAAGACGGAAGTTGGCACTTCGGTAGGTGCGGCAGAACCGTTGTTTGTTCGTCTGGATGAGAAAAAGATGCTTGAAACCATTGAAAAATCAATGCCCGCACCGAAGAAAGAAGAGAAAAAGCCCGAGAAAAAAGAAGAAAAACTGCCCGAAATTTCAATTGAAGATTTCGCTAAAGTAGAAATGAAAGTGGGCACGGTGCTTGAATCTGCACGCGTAGAAGGGGCAGACAAGCTTTTGGTTTCAAAAATCAGAATCGGCGATGAGGTTCGCCAGATTGTGTCGGGTATTGCCAAATTCTATCCCCCCGAAGAGTTCGTGGGCAAAAAGGTGGTTGTTGTTACCAACTTAAAACCCGTGAAACTGCGCGGTGTGCTTTCTGAAGGAATGATTCTGGCTGCGGCTGATGAAAAGGGCCTCAGCGTGCTGACCACAGAAAAAGAAATGCCCGATGGCACAACGGTTCGCTAATTTATTGAAAAATGTTTTGTTTTAAATAAAAAATGCATTAGTAAGACAATCAAGCAGAAAACATTCTTTTTGTGGTGTTTTCTGCTTGCAGATTTTTTGAAGATGTTGTATAATATCTGTTTGGAAATTATTAGTTAACAAAAGATGTGACATATTAAAAGGAGGAAACAACCGTGAGTCAATTTTTAGACAGAATCAAAGCCCGTGCAATGGCTGACAAGAAGACCATCGTTTTAGCCGAGGGCGAAGAAATCCGCAGCATTGAAGCTGCAGCAAAGGTTTTAAAAGAGGGCATTGCCAACATCATTCTTTTAGGTGATGAAAAGGTGATTGCCGAGAAAGCCGCCGGTTTTGACATTTCTGCGGCAACCGTTATCAACCCTGTTAATTCTGACAAATATCCTGCTTTCTGCGAACAGTTCTGCGAGATGAGAAAAGCCAAGGGCATGACAATGGAAAAAGCACAGGAAACTATGAAGAACACCCTGTATTTTGGTTGTATGCTCGTTAAAAACGGCGATGCTGACGGTATGGTTGCCGGCGCAGTTAACTCCACCTCCAATGTTTTGAGAAGTGCACTGCAGACCGTTAAAACTGCTCCCGATGCAAAACTTGTTTCTGCTTTCTTTGTTATTTGCGTGCCTGATTGCGAATATGGCGAAAACGGCACTTTCGTTTTCGGCGACAGCGGTCTTGTTATGAACCCCAGTGCTGAAGAACTTTCTGAAATTGCCATTTCTTCTGCAAAGAGCTTTAAAAACCTCGTTGAGGCTGAACCGAATGTGGCTCTGCTTTCTTTCTCAACCTATGGCAGCGCAAAAGATCCGCTGGTAGACAAGGTTGTTGAAGCAACTCGCCTCGCAAAAGAAAAGAGACCTGACCTCTCGCTTGACGGCGAACTGCAGCTTGATGCTGCCATTGTTCCCTCTGTCGGCAAGTCTAAGGCTCCCGAATCTACCGTTGCAGGCAACGCAAATGTTTTAGTATTCCCCGACTTAAATGCAGGTAACATTGGTTACAAACTTGCACAGCGTCTTGGCAAGGCTGAAGCATATGGTCCTATCACTCAGGGTATTGCAAAGCCGATTAACGACTTATCAAGAGGTTGCAGCTCTGACGATATCGTTGGCGTTGTTGCTATCACTTGCGTGCAGGCGCAGGACCAGTAAGGAGGTAATTTAAATGAATGTTTTAGTTATCAATGCAGGTAGTTCTTCTTTAAAATATCAGTTGATTGATATGGATACACAGGCAGTTCTTGCCAAAGGTCTGTGCGAAAGAATCGGCATTGCAGGTTCTTGCTTAAAGCACACCCCCGTGGGTAAAGATGCTGTTGTTTTAGAATCCCCCATGAAAGACCATTCTGATGCCATTAAAATGGTTATTGATGCTTTGGTTGACAAAAACCATGGCGTAATCGCTGATATGAGCGCTATTGATGCCGTTGGTCACCGCGTGGTTCACGGCGGCGAATTTTTCAATCAGTCTGTTATCGTTGATGACGATGTTATGGCAAAGATTGATGAATGCAGCATGCTTGCACCGCTTCATAACCCCGCAAACTTAATCGGTATCAAGGCTTGTCAGGAAGCAATGCCCGGCGTGCCGATGGTAGCCGTGTTTGACACCGCTTTCCATCAGACAATGCCTGCAGAAGCTTATATGTATGCTCTGCCTTATGAATATTATGAAAAATATAAAATCAGAAAGTATGGTTTCCACGGCACATCTCATTACTATGTGGCAAACCGTTGCGCTGCTATGATGGGTCGCCCCATTGAAGACCTGCGCATCATCACCCTGCACTTGGGTAACGGCTCTTCTATCACAGCTGTTAACAAGGGTAAGTCAGTTGATACCTCCATGGGCTTTACACCGCTTGCAGGTGTGCCGATGGGTACCCGTTCCGGTGTGATTGACCCGGCAATTGTTACATTCTTGATGGAAAAAGAGAACCTGTCGGTTGCTGAAACTGATGCTATGCTGAACAAAAAGTCCGGCGTGTTTGGTATCTCCGGCCTTTCAAGCGACTTCCGTGACCTTGATCAGGCTGCAGCAAACGGCGATGAAAAAGCAAAACTCGCGCTTGCAATGTTTGAATACAGCGTGAAGCGTTACATTGGTTTCTATGCGGCTGCTATGGGCGGCGTTGATGCAGTTGTATTCACTGCAGGTGTTGGTGAAAACAGCATTGCAATGCGTGAACGCATTCTTGCCGATATGGAATTTATGGGTCTTGCCTGCGACGCTGAAAAGAACAATGTTCGCGGCAAAGAAACTGAAATTACCAAAGAAGGCAGCAAGGTAAGAAGCTTTGTTATTCCTACAAACGAAGAACTGACCATTGCGCTTGACACACAGAAACTGTTAAACAAATAATCTGATTAAAAACCGCCGGCTTGCCGGCGGTTTTTTTGTATCTGAATTTCAAAAAATCCCTTTTCAAATTGAGGAAAATATGATATAATATGTAATAACTTTTGTTTAGAAAGCGGAGAAAAATATGAACATTTTAGCAGTTGGTGATATTGTCGGGGCTGTAGGGTGTGATATGTTTTCAGAACATATTGATGCCTTGAAAAAGCAATATGCAATTGACTTTTGCATTGTTAATGCCGAAAACGCCTGCGACAATAATGGCATTACCCGAAAAACAGCAGAACACCTTTTAGAATGTGGTGCCGATGTTTTAACATTGGGGAATCACACCTTCAGGCAAAAAGATGCCTTTCATCTTCTGGCAAATAACAAGCAGATTATCCGCCCTGTAAACTTCCCGGAGGGAACGGTGGGTAGCGGTGTGGTTGTGACAGAGAAAAACGGCAAAAAAATTGCTGTCATAAACGCGCTCGGGCGTGTGTATATGGATAGTATGGATTGCCCTTTCCGCGGGGTTGACAAGGTGCTGAAAAACATTCACGCAGACTATGTGTTTGTGGATTTTCACGCCGAGGCGACCAGTGAAAAAATCTCGATGGGCTGGCATTTAGACGGCCGCGTGACGGCGGTTTTCGGCACACACACCCATGTGCAAACGGCAGACGCCAAAGTGTTGCCGAAGGGGACGGGTTACATCACCGATCTGGGAATGACAGGGCCTGTGTATTCTTGCCTTGGTGTTAAAAAAGAAATTACGCTGGAACGGTTTTTGACAAATATGCCCCGCAGGTTTGAATTTGCCGATGGCAAAGGGCAACTGTGCGGTGCTGTGTTTACGGTGGGCGAGAACGGTAAAACCGAAAAAGTGGAGGCTGTTTGCATTCAATGAACAAACAAGAACTGAGAAAACTGTTTTTAGAAAAGCGAAAGGCTGTTTCGCAGGAAGAGCGCCTGCTTTGGTCAAGTCAAATAGAAAGCCATGTTATCAATCTGGTTTTAGAACGCGGATATGAGACGGTTTTTCTCTATGTATCTTTTCGCAATGAGCCGGAGACAGAAGCAATCATCAGCCGGCTTTTATCAATGGGCAAAACGGTTGCTGTGCCAAAATGCGGCAAGAACGGCGAGATGACGATGCACAAAATCACATCGCCGGAGGACCTTTGCCCGGGGGCTTACGGCATCCCCGAGCCGGTGTGCGAAGCGCCGGTTTTGCCAAAAGAAGCAGACCTGATTTTAGTGCCCGGCTGTGCCTTCGGGCGTGATATGAACCGGCTTGGCTACGGCGGCGGTTATTATGACAGATACCTCCCTGAATGCAAAAAAGCGTGCAAGGTGGGTGTGTGCTTTTCAAATTGTGTGACCGAGGCTTTGCCGGCAGATAGCTATGATGTGAAAATGGACTGTTTGGTGACAGAAAACGGCCTTGTGAATAAACTGTAAAATGTTGTTTGATACATTGAAAATTATAGAATTTTGTGATATACTGTAAAATAAGAAATAAATAGGCTTTTGCCTGAACGATAAAACATAGAAAGTGGGAGTAAAATGGATATTTTTCTGGAGTATTTAATGCGTAAAAAAACAACGGGGCTTGATGTGTTTAAGAAAATTGGCGTTATTTGTCTGGCTGTGGTTCTTTGTGTGCTGATTATGATTGGTTTTCCCCTCATCAGTTCCTTTTTGAACGCTTACATTTTGCTGGCAATTGCCGGTGTGCTTTATTTTGCGGTTGTGTTTATGCGGAACTTCAGTTTGGAGTATGAATATATTTTCACAAACGGCGAACTTGATATTGACATTGTTAAGGCGCAAAAGACAAGAAAGCGCATGACAAGTTTAAACTGCAGAAATATTGAGGTAATGGCATCTGACAAAAATATGACCTTCAAGCGTGATTTTGAAGATGGTGTTTTTGCCAAAAAGTTCGATGCTGTGTTTGACAAAAATCAGGGCCGCATTTATCACATTATTTTTTCAAACGGCAGCGAACGGTGTCTGCTCACTTTTCAGCCGCCGGTGAAACTGCTTGCGGCAATGAAAAAACTCAATCCCCGTAGCGTAAATGTAGATGCAGAAGATGTAGAAACTGAAGGTTCTGCCGAATAATAAATGCCTGCCGGAGGGAAAGCGATGAAAGCGGAAATTATTGCCGTTGGTACAGAAATTTTAGTGGGCGATATTGTGAACACCAATGCACAGTTTTTGTCAGAAAAACTGTTTGGTCTTGGTATTGATATGTATTATCAGACGGTGGTGGGGGATAACCCTGCCAGATTAACCGAGGCAATCCGCCTTGCATTTTCGCGGGCAGATCTTGTGATTTTTTCCGGCGGTCTCGGCCCGACGGAAGACGATTTAACAAAAGAAACAGTGGCGGAATATTTTGGTGTTCCGCTGCTTTTTCATAAAGAAATTGCAGAGGATATTAAACGCTATCTGCACGGCAGATACCCCGTGAGCAACGAAAAACAGGCTTACATTCCCGAAGGGGCTGTTATTTTGCCCAACGCCCGCGGCACAGCACCGGGCGTGATTTTAGAAAAAGGCGGCAAAATTGCCGTTCTGCTCCCCGGGCCGCCCCGTGAACTTTTGCCGATGTTTACCGAGCAGGTTGCGCCCTATCTTGAGGCAAAGTCAGACTTTGTAATGCGGGCAAAGGTCATCCGCCTTTTCGGCATTGGTGAGGCGCAGGTGGGTGAAATTGTTTCAGATTTGATGGCGGGGGCGAATCCCACCGTGGCACCCTATGCCAAAGACAGTGAAGTGACTCTTCGTGTTGCCGCCAAAGCAAAAACCACTGCCGATGCAGAGCAGATGATTGACGAAACAATAAAAGAAATCAAGACTCGTTTGGGTGAATATATTTATGGCTACGGTGAAGTGACAATGGCACAGGTTACGGCCTCGCTTTTGCTTGAAAAGGGGTTGACGGTGGCTTGCGCCGAGTCTTGCACGGCCGGGCGGCTGACAGCAGCGCTGGGAGATGTTCCCGGCATTTCGGCGGCACTCCATGAGAGTATTGTGACCTATTCAAACGAGGCTAAAATGAAATATCTCGGCGTTTCTGCCAAAACGCTGCAGCAATATGGTGCGGTGAGTGCTGAAACTGCCAAAGAGATGGCAGAGGGCATTGCAAAAAGCGCCGCATCTGACATTGGTGTTTCGGTTACCGGCATTGCCGGTCCTGATGGCGGCACAGCCGAAAAGCCTGTCGGGCTTGTGTATGTGGGGGTTTGCTACCGCGGTGAAACTGAGGTTTTAAAACTGCAACTTCACGGCAACCGTGACCGGGTTCGGTTTGGCGCGGTTATGCACAGTTTGAATGCAATTCGCAGAAAAATTCTTGCGGTTTGATATAGAAAACGAAATTAAGAAAAGTGAGGAATATACAATGAACGATAAAAGACCGCCGGTGACCGGCAAAAACGGAACGGATACGGTTGTGAAAAAGGTAAACGACGCTGAACGCCAGGAAGCGCTTGAAATGGCGATGAAACAAATTGAAAAAGTTTACGGCAAGGGTGCGGTTATCCGCCTTGGCAGTGAAACGAACTTAAATGTTGAGGCCATTTCAACCGGTGCGCTGAGTCTTGACATTGCGCTTGGCATTGGCGGTTTGCCCAAAGGCAGAATTATTGAAATGTATGGTCCTGAATCTTCTGGTAAAACCACCGTGGCCCTGCATTGTATTGCCGAAGCCCAGAAGCAGGGCGGCAATGTTGCCTTTATTGATGCAGAGCACGCGCTTGACCCTGTTTATGCTGAAAAACTGGGTGTGAATGTGTCTGACCTTTTGGTGGCACAGCCCGATACCGGTGAGCAGGGGCTTGAAATTGCCGAAATGCTGACGCGCAGCGGCGCGATTGACCTTTTGGTTGTTGACTCGGTTGCGGCCCTTGTTCCCAAGGCAGAAATTGACGGTGAGATGGGCGAATCGCATGTGGGTCTTCACGCCCGTTTGATGAGTCAGGCGCTTCGTAAACTGGCTGGCGTTATCAGCAAATCCAATGCGGTTGTCATTTTCATTAACCAGCTTCGTGAAAAAGTTGGTGTTATTTACGGCAATCCCGAGGTTACAACGGGTGGACGCGCGCTTAAATTCTACGCTTCTGTGCGCGTTGAAATCCGCAAGCAGGAGATTATTAAAAAAGGTACCGAGAGCATTGGCGTTCGTACCCGTGCCAAGATTGTGAAAAACAAGGTTGCGCCGCCGTTCCGCGAGGCTGAATTTGACATTATGTATGGCGAGGGCATCTCGCAGGCGGGCTGCGTGCTTGATGTGGCAGCAGACCTTGACATTGTTCAAAAAAGCGGCACATGGTATAACTATGGCGACCTGCGCCTTGGTCAGGGCCGTGAAAATTCAAAGGCTTACTTGCTTGAAAATCCTGAACTGATGGCAGAACTTGACAAAAAAGTCCGTGAGGCTGCTTTTGCTAAAACAGCGCAGGCCGAAGAATAAATTACATAAAAACATAAGAAAAAGGGGGGCGCGCTAATGAAATATGCGGTAATTGATATTGGTTCAAACACCATCAGGCTTTGTATATACAGATTCAGAAAAGACAAGCTTTCTCTGGTTTTAAACCAATGTGTTATGGCGCGTCTCGGCTCTAAAACCGAAGAGGGTGCGCTCACGGGTGAGGGCATTCAAACGGCTGTAGATGCGCTTAATTCTCTTGGCGAGGTTATAAAAAAACAACGCGTGAGAAAAATATTTGTGTTTGCCACCGCGGCTTTGCGCAACATTGCCAATTCTGCCGAAGCAGTTGCAGAAATTGAAGAAAAAACGGGTTTTTCCATTGATTTGCTCTCGGGCGAGATGGAAGCCAAACTGACCTTTCTCGGCGCGGCGCAACGGCACACAATTACAAACGGAGTCATTGCAGACATTGGTGGCGGCAGTACGGAACTGATTCTGGTTCAGAATGAAAAAATCATCAAAACGGTCAGTTTTCCCATTGGCTCTTTGGTTGCTTTTGTTCGCTTTGTGGGAGCGCGGCCGGCAACACCGTCGCAGATTGCCGACATCCGTTCTTACATCCGCGACCTTTTAGAAACAACCTTTACCGAGCGCGTGACTGTTGACTATTTATATGGCATTGGCGGTGCAGTGAGGGCGGCGCACGAGATTCAGAAAATGATGTGCACATCAAGCGGCGGTGCCATTGCCGCGCTTGAAATGACGCTGCGCGACCTGCAGGCAGATGGTGAGTTTGCCGAGCAGATTATATCAATTGCAAGCCCCGAACGGCTTGACACGGCTCTGCCCGGTGTGGCTATTTTGTGTGAAGTGGCAGACTTTTTCGGTTGCCGCACGCTGGAGGTTTGCCGCGCCGGTGTGAGAGAAGGCTATATACAAAAGCAACTTGAGAAAATAGACAGAGAGGGTGCCTGAATGAACAAAACCGTTGCCCTTTTAACCTTGGGTTGCAAGGTCAATCAATATGAATCAGAGGCCGTGCAGGAGCAGTTTTGCCGTGCCGGCTACCGCGTGGTGAATTTTGACGAAAAAGCAGATGTTTATGTGATTAACACCTGCACGGTGACACATTTAAGTGACCGAAAGTCGCGCCAGATGATTCGCCGCGCAAAGCAGAACAACCCCCGTGCTGTTTTAGCGGTTATGGGTTGCTACGCGCAAACAAATCCTGCGGCGGTGAGTGAAATCCCCGGGGTTGACATTGTAATCGGCACAACTGAACGCAGCAGGCTGGTTCAGTTGGTTGAACAATTTTATCAAGAACAAAACACCATCAATCTGGTGGGTGAATTAGACAAAAATTGCGGGTTTGAGCCCCTTACCATAGATGGTAGCGGGCAGGAGCATACCCGTGCTTTTTTAAAGGTGCAGGATGGATGCAATCGTTTTTGCTCTTACTGCATTATTCCTTATGCAAGGGGCCGAATCCGTTCGCGCTCCATTGCCGACACGGTGGCAGAGGCCGAGCGCCTTGCATCAGCCGGTTTTTGCGAGTTGGTGCTGACGGGGATTCATCTTGCCTCGTGGGGCGTTGACAGCGGAGAAGGGAGCCTTCTTGCCTTGCTTGAGGCGCTTGAGCCCGTTTCGGGCATCCGCCGTATTCGGCTGGGTTCTCTTGAACCGACTTTGTGTGATGATGCGTTTGTAAATGGTGTCAGCCGCCTTACAAAGGTGTGCCATCATTTTCATCTTTCACTCCAAAGCGGATGTGACAAAACGCTGAAGCGAATGAACCGCAAATATACCGCCACAGAGTATTTTGAGGCGGTGGAACGGATTCGCAAAAAAATGCCCGAAGCGGCCTTTACAACCGATGTGATTGTAGGCTTTCCCGGTGAGACGGATGAAGATTTTGAAGAAAGTTGCCGGTTTGTTGACAGCCTCCGCCTTGCCGATGCACATATTTTTAAATATTCACCCCGCAAGGGCACCCCTGCAGCAACCATGCCGGAACAGGTGACACCGGAGAAAAAAGAAGAAAGAAGTTGCCATCTGCTTGCTCTTACAAAAATGAATCGGCAATGGTTTGCCTCGGCCTATATCGGCAAAACCGAGGAGGTTTTGTTTGAACAGGCGGTAGAACCGGATGTTTATGAAGGCAAAACCGGAAATTATCTGACTGTTCGCGTGCAGCATAAAGAGAACATAGCAGGTCAACTGCTTCCGGTTTATTTCACAATGTGCACCGACGGTGTTTTGCATGGCCGGCTTGTTGAGGCATAGAAACCGCAAAAAAAGAATACAATAAACCAAAACCGTATGGGGGTTGGTTATTGTGCTTTTGTTCATAAAAAAATGGAATTTCATCCTTTTGTGCCTGATTGTGCTTGTTGGTTCGTTCTGTCTCGGCCTTCTGGTTCGCGGGGGCGGAGCGGCAAAAACCAATGCAGAGCCTGAGGGTGTAAAACGGGTTATTGTTGATGCCGGTCACGGTGCGCCGGATGGCGGTGCCGTTAGCCCAAAGGGCTTATTGGAAAAAGATTTAAACCTTGCCATTGCCGGCTTTTTACGAGAAGAACTAGAAAAAAACGGTCTTTCGGTTTTAATGACACGGTCAGATGACAACGGCATTTATGATGCAGAGAGCCAGACCATTCGGCAGAAAAAACGAAGCGATTTGGCTAATCGCAAAAAAATAATTGAAGATTCGGGTGCTGACCTTTTTGTCAGCGTTCATATGAATTTGTTTTCAGATGCAAAATATAGCGGTCCGCAGGTGTTTTATTCTGTGAATCATCCGTCGTCTTCGGTGCTTGCCGGAGTTTTGCAGGCTGAAATGAATGCGGCGCTAAAGCCCGAAAAACCGCGCGCTGTCAAGCCGGCGGGAAAAGAAATTTATCTTTTAAATGCGGCAACATTACCTGCGGTTTTGGTTGAATGCGGCTTTTTGTCAAATGCGCGTGAAGAAGCGCTTTTAGCAGATGAAACCTATCAGAAAAGCGTGGCCGAAGCAATTTGCCGCGGTGTTATGAAACATATTTCGAGTGAATAACTGCCATACAAAGGAGAGAGAAGAATGAAAAAATTCAAAATACCTTATTTGAATTTGCTGCCAATGCTGCTTATTGCATTTTTGCTTTTTAAACTGATTAACAATACCGAACTCTCTTTTGCAGGTGTTTTTAAAACACTTTATGGCTGTGTGGCTTATTTTATTTCGGGTTTTGTTGTGGCCTATCTTTTGAATCCTGCGCTTTCGTTTTTTGAAAAACTGATTCTTTCACAAAAAGATTCGCCCCGAGCAAAAAAACTAAAACGCGCCGGCGTGATTGCGTTTTTATATTTGCTCTTAATCGGCGTTGCAACGGTTTTTGTGGTGGCAATTATTCCAACCATTAGAGAAGGCGTTGCCGAACTGATGCTGAACCTGCCGCGTTATACCGAAAGTGTGGAGCGGTGGCTTGAAAATCTTTTGGGTGCGGCTGACCCGAGCCTTTCTGTCACTATTTACGATTGGGCAGAAAATGGCATGCAGGTGCTTTACAATCTGTTGCAGAAACTTGACTTATCATCTATGAGTGATGCGCTGACAGCCGGTGTTAGTTCGGTGGTGACGGCGCTGATTCGCTTTGGATTTGGCTTTATTATTTCGGTGTATTATCTCTACAGCAAAGAACGACTCATTTTGGGCATTAAAAAACTGTGTTATGCTATGTTTGGCAAAGAAGTGGCTGAAAAAACTTTTGTTACCGGGCAGAAAATAAACACAATTTTTTTGAATTTCATTGTCAGCAAGTTGTTGCAGTCTTTGGTTATGTTTGTTGTGGGTCTGCTTATTCTGGTGCCGCTTAATATCCCCCTGGCACCTTTGGTGGCCCTGTTTATTGCCGTGACCAATATGATTCCTTATTTTGGACCGTACATCGGCGCGATTCCCAGCATTCTGCTGGTTCTGTTCTTTGACCCCGTAAAAGCCTTCTGGATTCTGATTTATGCGGTTGGAGTGCAGGTTTTAGACAACGCCGTTGTTGGCCCGAAGGTTGTGTCAGACCAGGTTGGCATCAGCCCCGTTCTAGTCATTGCCGGCGTTACGCTGGGCGGAACCTTTGGCGGCGTTTTAGGTATGTTTATCGGTGTGCCTGTTGTGGCGGTTATAAAACTCGTGTTCTATGACCCTTACATTGAGAAAAAATTGCGTGAGCGAAATATTGAAGTAAAATAGCTATACAACCGAATGGATGTATATTAAAAAAATAGAGAAAATAACTTGCAAAACCATAATTTGTATGCTATAATTACTGTGTTATGCTAGATGCTTGAAAGAGGTGAAACAAATGAAAGAAGGAATTCATCCTAACTATACCGACACAACCATTAAATGTGCTTGCGGTAATGTCATTGAAACAGGTTCCACAAAAGAGAATATCACTGTAGAAATTTGTTCTAAGTGTCATCCGTTCTTCACCGGTAAACAGAAACTGGTTGATACCGGCGGTCGTGTAGAAAAATTCAGAAAGCGGTTTGGCCTCAAAGAACAGTAAGTTTTTTGAAGTGTTATGGTTCCCTTGGAAGAGAAATGATGGAGGTAGAGTGCAATGTTATTGGCTGTGCAGATTCTGCATATTATTGTGACTGTCATCCTGATTGCCGTCGTTCTGTTGCAGTCCGGAAAGCAAGCCGGATTATCGGGTTCTATTGCTGGCGGGTCTGAAACCTTTTTCGGCAAGAACAAGGGCAGAACCATTGACGCAATTTTAAGCAAATGGACATCAGTTGTTGCCATTTTGTTTTTGGTGACATCCGTTGCGTTATTCTTCTTAAGCAAATAACGCAGGATTGATGATGCAGGGTTTAGGTTGATAAAATGAGAAAAAACCGTGCGTTTTGGGCGTGCGGTTTTTCTTTTTTTATCAAAAAAGAGAGCATTTCTTAAAAATAATTTTGTAAATTATTCTTTAGGGGTTGCTTTTTTGTGCATTTTCGTTTAAACTATTAATTGTAAATGCTAATGTAAATACTAATGTAAATTGGAGGCTTATTATGATTTCAGCAGGCGAGTTCAGAAATGGTGTAACCTTTGAATTTGAAGGCAATGTTTTTCAGGTTGTAGAATTTCAGCATGTAAAACCCGGTAAGGGTGCAGCGTTCGTTAGAACCAAACTGAAAAATGTTATTACCGGCGGCGTGGTAGAAAAAACTTTCCGTCCTACCGAAAAAATGCCGAAGGCTCACATTGAAAGAAAGAATATGGCTTATTCTTACAGCGATGGTGACCTGTTCTATTTTATGGATAACGAGACATTTGATATGATGCCCTTATCTGAAGATCAACTTGGCGATGCGCTCAAGTTTGTTACCGAGAATATGAATGTAACCGTTCTGTCTTACAAAGGCTCTGTATTTGGTGTTGAACCCCCGACCTTTGTTGAACTGACCGTTACCGAAACCGAGCCCGGCTTTAAGGGCGACACAAGTACCGGTGCTACCAAACCTGCAACACTTGAAACCGGTGCAACCATCAACGTTCCCCTGTTCGTTGACCAGGGCGATACCATTCGTGTTGATACTCGTACCGGCGAATATATGGAGCGTGTTTAATCTTTAATTTTAACCTGCTATGGTTATAGAACAAATGCTTTTTGTCTATAATGATAGGAGAGGAGTGTTACTATGGGTTATTTAAGTGAAAAAGCGGCTTATTTAAAAGGCCTTGCAGATGGCATGAAACTCGCAGAAAAAGGCGATGAGGGTATGATGATTACCAAACTCATCAGCATGCTTGAAGATGTTGCTGCAAGTGTTGATGAAACAGAAGCTGTTTTAGATGAATTTGACGAACGCATTGATGACCTTGAGGCTTTTGCAACAGATGTTTGCGAGGCTTGCAATGACCACGGCTGTGACTGTGGTTGCGATTGTGATTGTGATTGTGATGATGATTGCGATTGTGATTGTGACTGCGACGATGAAGACTTTGAAGATTTAGATTTTTATGAAGTTGAATGTCCGCATTGCAAAGAAAAGGTTTATTTCGATGAAGATATGATGGATAGCGATGACCTGATTTGCCCTAACTGCGGCAAAGCCATCGAGATTGAAATTGATGCGTAAATAAAAGCAAAAAATGCCCTGCCACGCCGCAGGGGGTTTTTTGCTTTATTCTGATTTTAATAACACATCCAATTGTTCTGCCATATAGCCCACAATTTCGTTACAAAGGTTTTTGCCGCGGCCTTCAGGTGTGGCAAGAATTTCGCGGCAAAGCGTGGTTTTAAAGGCCGATTCAAAGATTGCGGCAAGTTCTTTTGCCCTTTCGCGCCCTTTTACCTTTGCCTCGGGTGCAGGCGGAATTTCGCCTGATTCTGTAAGCCCCAGCGCCATTAAAGCGCCTGTCAGCGCGCCGCAGGTTTCGCCGCGTGCCATACCGCCGCCGAAGGGGAGGGCAATTTTAGCCGCTGTTTCTTTTGAAAGGCAGAGCTCTTCAGCAAAGGCTAAAAGCACTGCCTGGGCACAGTTGCAGCCTGATGCATGGTAGTTTTTAGCAAGTTCTGCTTTTGTGATTGCCTGATTCATTTTATATCCTCCTGTTTTTTATCTGAAAATGGCTTCGCAACGGTAAATGGGTTGCCCCTGTGCGGAAAAAAGCGTTTCATATTCTGTCATAACATTATCTTTAAAGTCTGAATTATGTAAATCAAAGGTGATATTTTTTAACTTCATATCATACTCTGCAAACGAATTGAGTGAAAATTCAAAGAGTTTCAGGTTATCGGTTTTAAAGTGAATTTCCCCTTGCGGTATCAGCAACTTTTCCCACAGCATCAGGTGATTTTCGTGCGTCAACCGACGGCGGCGGTAACTGTTTTTATGCCACGGATCGCAAAAATTGATGTAAATAATGTCACATTTTCTGGTTGTTTCAACATCACGCAAGAGGTTGGCATCGCCCCTTAAAAAACGGACATTCGTAAGGCCTGCCTTTTTGACCTTTTCAGCCGCGAGAATTAAAACATTAGAGTTTTTTTCAACCGCAAGAAAGTTCACATTCGGGTTTTTTCGGGCTGTTTCGGTAATAAAACCGCCTTTGCCGCAACCCACTTCCATATGAATGGGGTTGTCATTTGTAAACACATTTGAGATGTTGCCGCACAGCGCCTTTATGTCGGTCAGCACAATGTCTGAACAAACATCCATTCTCTCGCTTAAATGTTTTTTTCGCCTCATGCGCATGGTGAAAAACCTCCTTTGTTTTGCTTTCTTATTATACT
>JAZRUU010000073.1:0-4030 GCA_045652725.1 Clostridia bacterium
GACCGCTTGGCCTCCGACTTAGTAAACTAAAGAATCATAATAGTTTGAAAGGGATGACTTAAATGTCTGAAAAGACAATCTTTCTGACATACGAAGGCTTAAAAGAACGCGAAAGAGAGCTGGAGTATTTAAAAACAGAAAAAAGAAAAGAAATTTCTGAAAAAATAAAGGTCGCCCTCGGTTTTGGTGATTTATCTGAAAATGCAGAATATGACGAAGCAAAGAACGAACAAGCCGAAGTAGAACTCAAAATAGCAAAATTAGAAAAAATGCTCAAAAATGTGAAAATCATTGATGATGAAAATATTACTACCGAGGTTGTAACAATTGGTTTAAAAGTTAAAATTTATGATTTGGATTTAGAAGAAGAAGAGGTTTACCATATTGTTGGCTCTGAAGAAGCAAACCCGATGGAAAACAGAATTTCTGATGAATCTCCTTTAGGTAAAGCAATTTTAGGTGCAAAGGTTGGCGATGTTGTCACCGTAAACGCTCCTGAAGGCGCTTTTGAGGTAGAAATTAAAGAAATAAGCAAATAAGTTTCACATGAAACAAAAATACCCCTGCGATTGATTTTGCAGGGGTATTTTTGTAAATTTTTTTGCATTGTTTCATATGAAACATCTTGAAAAATCAATAGGAATGTGGTAGAATAATAATATCTTATTTTCCAATTGCAGAAAGGATGGATACTATATGGCAAAAATCATTGCTGTGGCAAATCAGAAGGGCGGCGTTGGTAAAACAACAACCGCTGTTAATTTGGCCGCCTGCATTGGAACATTAAAGAAAAAGGTGCTTTTAATTGATTTTGATCCGCAAGGCAACGCCAGCAGCGGTGTTGGTGTGGATAAAGAAAGTATTAAAACCTCGGTTTATGATGTTTTAATCAATCAAACACCGATGAAAGATACTATTATTGAAACAAAATCAAAAAATTTGTGGGTTTGCCCGGCAAGTATTGACTTGGCCGGTGCTGAAGTTGAACTCGTTTCAATGGAAAACCGCAACGAACTCTTAAAAAAAGGCATTAAAGCCATTAGGGATGATTTTGATTATATTATTATAGACTGTCCGCCATCACTGGGCCTTTTAACTCTCAATGCTTTTGCAGCGGCAGACAGTTTGCTGATTCCCATTCAATGTGAATATTATGCGCTTGAGGGGCTCAGCATGATGGTTCAGACAATTAAAAGTCTGAAAAAAAGCGTGAATCCGAAACTTTGCTTTGAAGGTGTTCTTTTAACAATGTATGATTCAAGAACAAATCTTTCAAATCAGGTAATGGAAGAAGTGAAAAAATACTTTACCGACAGCGTGTTTAAAACCGTTATTCCCAGAAATGTACGCCTTTCTGAGGCTCCCGGCTACGGTGAGCCCATTATCAGTTATGATAAATATTCAAAAGGTGCCCGCAGTTACTTAAAACTCGCAAAGGAAATTGTAAAAAACAACGAAGCAAAGGAGTCGGATAAATCGTGAAAAAAGGATTAGGCAAAGGTTTGGGCGCTCTGATGAATACCGATGAGGCCATTGATGTTACTCAGGAGCAAACCATAACCCTTAAAATATCGCAAATTGAGCCAAATAAAGAACAGCCGCGAACCGAATTTGATCAGGAAAAACTTGAAACACTGGCTGATTCAATCAAAAAATATGGCGTTTTGCAGCCGATTGTTGTGAAAAAACTTGAAAATGGGTTTTATCGCATCATTGCCGGCGAACGCAGATGGCGCGCGGCGAAACTGGCCGGTCTTAAAACCATTCCTGTTGTGATTCGTGATTTTGATGACCAGGAAACAATGGAGATTGCGCTGATTGAAAACCTGCAGAGAGAAGATTTAAATCCCTTTGAAGAAGCAAGGGGTTATAAAGAACTGATGGATTTATTCTCGCTCACGCAAGAGCAGGTTGCCCAAAAAGTGGGCAGAAGCCGTTCTGCCGTGGCAAACAGCGTGCGCCTGCTTTCCCTGTGTGATGAAATTAAGGCGCTTGTTCTGAAAAAAGATTTAACAGTTGGCCATGTAAGAGCCCTGCTTGCAACAGATAACGAAGGCATTCAACTCATGGCGGCAAGAAAAATTGTGGAAGACGGTTTAAATGTAAGACAAACAGAAGCACTCATCAAATCGCTTTTAACGGAGAAAAAACCGAAAAAGAAAAATCCTGTTGATGAGGAAATGCGTCGATATTTGTCAAGCCTTGAGAAAAAACTTTCAGGCTCACTTGGCACAAAGGTAAAAATTCACAACAAAAAAAATCGCGGTAAAATTGAAATTGAATATTACAGCAGCGAAGATTTTGAGAGAATTATGAACCAAATAGGCTAAATTGTAAAAATTTGGTAGCTTGAAATAGCACTTTATTTAAAAAATTAAAAAATTTTAGTGTTATGATATAAATAAGAGTAAAAAATTTAAAAAAACAGCAATTTTGGCGGTTATACAAGAAGGAGAAAAAACACAAGATGGAAATTTACGGTTATATCATTCCTATGGAACTTATGTTATTCTATAGCGTTATATTTTGTCTGGCCGGATTTTTGTTTGCATTCATTGCACTCATTGTTGCATCAAAAACAAGCAAACGGTGTAAAAGAATTTTAAAAGACGGTGCCGGCCGTGACATAACAGAAGCAATTGTAAATTATTATAAAAAATGTACCGATATTATGGATGAATATAACAAGGCGGAAGAAAGACTGGTTCGCCTTGAAAAAGAAATGGGCACCTGTGTAAAAAAAGTGGGAGCCATTCGCTACAATGCTTTTGGTGACAATAATTCAAACATGAGTTACGCGGCGGCAATTTTAGATGAAAATGACAACGGCTTTGTGTTAAACGGGGTATATACCCGTCAGCAAACCGCAACCTATTTAAAGCCGATTCACAACGGAACTTCAATGTTTGAGCTTTCAGAAGAAGAGGAAGAAGCAATTAAAACGGCAAAAATCAATTACGAAAAAAATTTAAACAGATAAATTAAGACACAGAAAGGGAGAAAAAAATGCTTGACATTAAACTAATCAGACAAGAACCCGAAAAGGTGAAAGCCGCTCTGGCTCGCCGTAAGGAAGAAGATAAAATTGATGAACTGCTGGCGCTTGATTCGCAGCGCCGTGATGCGCTTTATGAAGCAGAACAGCTCAAAAGCAAGCAGAACGCTGTAAGCAAGCAGATTCCGCAAATTAAAAAAGAGGGTGGAGATGTAGCGCCCATTTTTGAAGAAATGAAGAAACTTTCTGAAGAAATTAAGGCGCTGGATGCTAAAATCCGCGAGTTGGAAGAGACCATTGATGCAATGATGCTCCGCATCCCTAACATCCCTAACGAAGATGTTCCCGATGGCGATACCGATGATGACAATGTGGAAGTGAGAAAGTTCTCTGAACCCACAAAATTTGACTTTGAACCTCAGGCGCATTGGGATTTAGGCGAAAAACTTGACATTTTAGACTTTGGCAAAGCCGCTAAAATCACCGGTGCCCGTTTCACCGTTTATAAAGATTTAGGTGCCAGACTCGAGCGTGCGGTTATCAACTATTTCCTCAATATGCACACCGAACAGCACGGCTATACCGAAATTTTCCCGCCTTATATGGTTCACAGAAATTCTATGGTAGGCACCGGTCAGTTACCGAAATTTGAAGAAGATGCATTTAAAGTTGTTGGCACCGATTATTTCTTGATTCCCACTGCTGAAGTGCCGGTAACCAACCTCTACCGTGACCAGATTTTATCTGCTGAAGAACTGCCCATCCGCCATGTGGCTTATTCTGCCTGCTTCCGTGCTGAAGCCGGTTCTGCCGGCCGTGACACACGCGGCCTCATTCGTCAGCATCAGTTTAACAAGGTTGAACTGGTTAAATTTGCTGACCCCGAGCATTCTTATGAGGAACTTGAGAGCCTGGTGAATGATGCAGAAAATGTGTTAAAGGGCCTTGGTCTGCCGTATCGTGTGGTTAAAATTTGCGTTGGCGATTTAGGTTTCACCGCCGCAAAGAAATATGACCTTGAGGTTTGGATGCCCA
>JAZRUU010000074.1:0-2418 GCA_045652725.1 Clostridia bacterium
CGCGCAAGGGCGGATTTTAGTGCTGCGCCCCGATATTACCACCTGCCTCGCCCGTATGGTTGCCTGCAAATTAGATGACGGCAACTTTCCCAAGCGTCTTTACTACTGCGGCAAGGTGTTCCGCTATTTAGACCCGAACACCGCGGGTGAACGCGAGTTCTGTCAGGCCGGTATTGAATTATTCGGCGTTAAAAGCGATTTGGCAGACAGCGAAGTTATCTGTTGTGCCATTGAAGGGTTGCTTGCAGCCGGTCTTGAGCGTTTTCAGATTGAAATCGGTCAGGTAGATTTTTATAAAGCCATCGTGGCAGATGCCGGTCTTTCAGAAGAAGATTCTGAAACACTCCGCGTTTTAATTGATAAAAAAGATTCTCTTGCTATTCATGAATTTTTGAAAGATTTTGCAATCGCTCCGGCACTTTGCTCTTTGCTCTGTGAACTGCCCTCTCTCTTTGGCGGCCCCGAAGTGCTTGACAAACTTGATATGGCTCTGTTAAATGAGCAGGCAAAAGAAGCCATCAGAAATTTAAAGGCCGTTTACGGCATTCTCGCCGGGTATGGCTATGAAGACTACATCTCCATTGACCTTTCGTTGGTGCAGGGCATCAACCGCTACACCGGCATCATTTTCAAGGGTATTACCCACGGCATTGGCTACTCGATTTGCGCCGGCGGTCGTTATGACGGTTTAACAGGCGAATTTGGCGCCGAAATGCCCGCCGTAGGCATGGCTATCGGCACAGACCGTTTGCTCACCGTTCTCTCGCGCCAGAACGCTTTAGAACCCGTTTATGGCTCTGACTTCCTTGTTGCCTGCGCCGATAGCGCGCTGGCTCACTCTGTTCTTTCTGCTCTGCGCGAAAGCGGCTATGTGGCAGAACAGGCGCTACTTGATGCATCTGACGATGACCTGCGTGCTTACGCTAAAGCATCGGGCATTCAAGGCGTTTTAACGATTACAGATGAACATAACGCTACCATTTATAATGTCCAAACCGATGAAGTGACGCCGGCAAATCTCTGCGAATTGTTAGAGCACGATGAAGATTGCCATTGCGAACACTGCGAAGGAGGCGAAGAAGACTAATGGAATATATTACAATCGCTTTAGCCAAGGGGCGTCTGGCCGAACTGACAATGGACCTTTTAGAGCAGGCCGGCCTCGATATCAGCGAGTTGAAAGAAAAATCAAGAAAACTGATATTCACAGATGAAAAGAACAAATTCAAATTCATTTTAGTCAAAGCCACCGATGTGCCCGTTTATGTGGAATACGGCGCGGCTGACATTGGTGTTGTTGGCAGAGATACCCTGCTTGAATCGGGCAAAAATCTCTATGAGATGATTAACTTAGGCTTCGGCGCCTGCCGGATGGCCGTTGCAGGACCAAAAGAACTCGAGGGGCATTTAGACGAAATCCACAATATGCGCGTGGCAACAAAATATCCGCAAATTGCAAAAAATTACTATCACCATGTAAAAAAACAATCGGTTGAACTGATTAAACTGAACGGTTCTGTTGAACTTGCGCCTTTAGTCGGTCTTTCAGAAGTGATTGTGGATATTGTTGAAAGCGGCAAAACGCTGAAAGAAAACGGCCTTGTGGTTTTAGAAGAAATCTGCGACCTCTCTGCCCGTTTTGTGGTGAACCGCGTGAGCATGAAAATGGAATCAGAACGGATTCTGGCTCTGGTTGAAAAAATTAAATCTCTGCTTGGGTGAGGTATGATATGATAGCGATTTTAGATTACGACGCCGGCAATTTGCGCAGCGTTGAAAAAGCCTTTTTATATCTGGGGCAAGAGGTAGCCGTAACGGCTGACCCCAAAACCATTCTTTCGGCTGACCGTGTTGTTCTGCCCGGTGTGGGTGCTTTTCGTGACGCGATGGATAAGCTCCGCGCAGCCGGTCTTGACACGGTTGTTAAAGAAGTTATTGCAAACAAAACACCCTTTTTGGGCATTTGTCTCGGTATGCAGCTTCTCTATGAATACAGCGAAGAGGGTGACTGCGAAGGCCTTGGCATTTTAGGCGGCACGGTTAAGCGCTTTTCTGCTGACTATGGGCTTAAAATTCCCCAAATCGGCTGGAACTGCCTGAGCGTGCAGAAAGAGTCGCGCTTACTCCGCGGCGCAGGTGATGCCCCCTATGTTTATTTTGTGCATTCTTATTATGTAGATGCCGCTGATAAATCTACCGTTGCGGCCACTGTGGAATATGGCGATGTAGCCGATGTTCTGGTAGAAACCGAGTCTATTCATTTAACACAGTTCCACCCTGAAAAAAGCGGCAAAACAGGTCTTTTAATGCTAAAGAATTTTGCTGACGGTGCCGGATTATGAGAATTTTGTTGTTAAGCGACACTCACAATGATACCAATCGGATTGATGATGTTTTAGAAGCCTGCGGCACCATTGA
>JAZRUU010000075.1:0-7266 GCA_045652725.1 Clostridia bacterium
TGCAAGAGCCTTGGTGGAACGAGCCAAAAGCGGTGATTTGAGTGCAATTAAAGAGGTTCGGAACTTGACGGAATCTATTGCGGAACGGGATAAAAAGCCCTTTGAAATGCCGGCGAAGATGCTTGCTGAACCATATCTTTCTGTCTGGCGGGATATAAAACGGAAGGCACACACTGAGTATGTTTTGTATGGGGGCAGAGGGAGTGCGAAGTCAACATTTATCAGTCTGGCGATTGTTGATTTGATGCTTTCGAATCAGGAACTGCACGGTGTGCTTTGCAGGCGCGTAAAAGATACCCTGCGTGACAGTGTTTATGCACAAATGAGGTGGGCTATTTCAGAACTTGGTCTTGATGGTGAGTTTGATTGCAGAGTGAATCCCATGGAGATTGTTTATAAACCGACAGGACAGAAACTTTATTTCAGAGGTGCTGATGACCCGGCAAAACTGAAGTCCATTAAGGTGCCTTTTGGTTATATTGGAATTTTGTGGTTTGAGGAACTTGATCAGTTTTGCGGCGAGGAGGAAATAAGAAGCATTGAGCAATCGGTGATTCGTGGCGGTGATGAGGCCTATATTTTTAAGTCGTTTAATCCACCGAAAACTTCGGGAAGTTGGGCAAACCAATATGTTCAGGTGCCGAAAGAGTCGCGTCTTGTGAAGAAAAGCACCTATCTGGAGGTGCCGCCGGAGTGGCTCGGAAAGGTGTTTTTAGAGGAGGCTGAGCATTTAAAAAAGGTGAATCCTGCCGCTTATGAACACGAATATTGCGGCGTTGCAAACGGTGAGGGTGGCTCGGTTTTTGCAAATCTGACGCTGCGGGAATTAAGTGACAGCGAAATTGGGTGTTTTGACAGAATTTATAACGGGATTGACTGGGGATGGTATCCTGATCCGTTTCGGTTTCATCGGATGAGTTATTTGCCGGCAGAACGGCGACTCTTTGTGTTTGATGAACTTTCGGGTAATAAGTTACCGAACCGGGAGATTGGCCTTTTGCTGAAAGAAAAGGGCATAAGCGCCAGAGATAAAATTGTGGCGGATTCTGGTGGAGAAGGGCCGAAGTCGATTGCTGATTTGAGGGAAATGGGCTTTTCGGTCCGCAAAGCAAAAAAGGGACCGGGCAGTGTGGAATATTCAATGAAATGGCTTTCATCTTTAGCGGAAATTGTGATTGACCCGGTGCGGTGCCCTTATGCGGCCAAGGAATTTTTGGAATATGAATTTGAAACAACGGAGACCGGAGAGGTTGTAAGTGGGTATCCTGATGCGGACAACCATTCCATTGATGCGGTGCGGTATGCGTTGGAAGAAATATGGAGGAGGAGAGGTAAATGACGGGATTGGAAGCGGGTAATTATTTGCTCGTGAAAAGTATTGAAAACGCTTTGGGGCGGGAAATTTTGATTTCATCTGAAATGAGTGCGGCGATGACGCTTTGGGAGAAACTCTATCGCAATCAGGCGCCGTGGAAAAGCGAGGATGTTAAAAGCCTGAATTTAGCATCAGCCGTGGCTTGCGAACTGGCGTGTCAGGCAACGCTTGATTTTCAGTCTAAAGTGACGGGCAGCGAAAGAGCCGAGGCAATTGACAGGGAGGTGTATCGCGATGTGATGTATGACATCAGGCGGTGTGTGGAACTTGCCTGTGCCGTGGGTGGTTTGGTGTTTAAACCTTATTTGCACCGAAAACGGCTGGCGGTGGAATATGTGACGGCGGACAGATTCTTTCCCCTGGCGACAGACAGCCGCGGCAAGGTGGTTTCAGCCGTTTTTGTGGAAAGACTGAAGCACGACGGTCATTATTTTACCCGTCTTGAGGAGCACACGCTGGATGAGCGCGGTGTGACGGTTCGGAATCTGGCTTTTTCGGGCGGTGTTTTTGGTTTGGGAAAAGCGGTTAGTTTGAGCGCAGTGCCCGCGTGGGCGTGCCTTGCCGAATCAGTTACCATTGCCGGTGCGACGAAGCCCTTGTTCTCTTATTTTAAATTGCCAATGGCAAACACGGTGGATGCACGATCGCCGTTGGGTGTCTCGGTATTTTCGCGCGCGGTGGAATTGATTCGTGAGGCTGACAGTCAATTCTCAAGACTTATTTGGGAATATGAGGGTGGAGAACTTGCGGTAGATGCGAGTGTGGATGCCTTGTTACTTGAAAACGGAGATATGAAGATGCCGGCGCTGAACCGACGGTTGTTCCGTGCACTTGATGTGGATGCCGGAGGCAGTGACTTATACAGCGTTTTTGCGCCGGCTCTCAGGGATCGATCATATTTAGACGGCTTAAATGAAATATTGATTCGGATTGAGGACCTGTGTGGTTTGGCGCGAGGAACTTTTTCGAACATTAACAGCAATGCAAGAACGGCTACGGAACTGAAAATGCTCAGTCAACGGTCATATTCTACCGTGACAGATATTCAGAAAGCATTGCAGGCGGCACTTGAGAATCTGATTGACGGGCTGGATGTGATTGCGACGGTGTTTTCGCTGTTGCCTGCCGGTGAGCACGAGGTTATTTTTGAGTTCGACGACAGTACTGTGGTTGACAGAGCCCAGCAGTTTGAGGAAAGACAGCAGTTGGTTCATCAGGGCATTTTAAGCCGTTGGGAATTCAGAAGTTGGTATTTGGGTGAAACAGAGGAACAGGCCAAGGCACATTTACCCGAAGAAACCATTAAAAGCATTGAGTGAGAATTTGTCTTTGGATAACAGACATTAAACAGATCTGTGTGGCAACATTCCGCCTTGTTGCCAAATGACCGCCTGATGTCGGCGGAATAGAAATAGATGGCGCAGGGTAGGACTTGCTACCATAAAAGGAAAGCGCAGAGAAAGGAGAACCCATGGAGGATATTTTAAAACAACTTTACGGCGAGGCCGTAACGGAGGAGAGTCTTGCAAGATTTAAGGAGGAACTGGGAAAGAAATTTGTTCCAAAAGCTGACTTTAATCAACGAGGCGAGGAACTCAAAGAACTCCGCGAAAAACTGGCAGGTTTTGAGGCCGTAACTGCCAGAGCAGAAGCGCTTGAAAGAGAAGAACAGGCGCTTTTGGACGAACTTTCGCTCGTAAGAGAGCAATACGAAAGGGACATGGCGGCTGCAAAGCAGAAGGAGGAAGAAATTCTGCTTTCACACGCGATTGACAGCGCATTAAAGGAAGCGGGGGCAAGATGTTTGCCTGCGGTTCTGGCTCTGATTGATCGCGATGAAATTACCCGGGAAAACGGTGTGATTGTGGGACTTTTAGAGCAGGTTGAAGCCCTGAAAAAAGAACACGGGTATCTGTTTGAGGCAGGGGAGGGGAATCTGCAGTTTATCCGCCCGGCTGAAGGCAGCGTTACCGTATCTTCGGAGGAATTTCAAAAACTGGGATATATGGACAGGCTGAAACTGAAAAAAGAACAGCCTGAACTGTATCAGACACTTACAAAAAAACAATGGAGGTAAACATCTATGGCTACATACTTAAATTTTCCCTTTGACCAGGAGGTCTTTATGCAGAGTTGGGAATCAGCTCCCGACCCGACAAAAGCAGCAATGGTAGATTGTGGCGCACTCGTGGAAGATGCTCTGATTGAAAGCCGCATTCAGAATGATGGCGCGCTGTATACCGTTCCGTTTTACAGCGTTTTAGACGGAGAACCCGATAACTATGACGGTGCGACAGACATCAGCGCAACCGAACCTGCCGGTGTGAATCAGACCGGCGTGGTTTATGGCCGCGGCAAAGGCTTTACTGCAAGAAATTTTGCATCTGAACTCTCGGGTGCTGACCCGATGAACCATATTGCTGCGACCATCGGCAAATATTGGGCGAAACAGAGACAAAAGGCTCTGCTTTCAATCTTAAATGGTATTTTCGGCATCAGCGGCGCTTCAGGCAATGCGAAAAAGTGGAAAGACAATCACATTGTTGATTTATCTTCTGCCACCGAGACGCCTTACATTATCGGTGCTACCGATTTAAATGATTTGGCGACAAAGGCATTGGGCGACAACAAAAACCTGTTCTCTTTAGCCATTATGCATTCTAATGTTGCAAAATCTCTGGAAAATCTGCAACTGTTAGAGTTCTGGAAATATACAGATGCAAACGGCATTCAGAGACCGACGGCTCTTGCTTCTGTTGGCGGTTACACCGTTGTGATTGATGACGGCGTGCCCGTGGAAAGCGGTGCTGACGGTTTAGCTAAATACACTACCTATCTGTTAGGCGAGGGTGCAATTCGCACCGCAAAAGGCCGCGTGGAAGTGCCGGCTGAAGTGTATCGCGATCCCGCTAAAAACGGCGGTCAGGATACCCTTTACACCCGTATCAGAGAAACGATTCATCCCAACGGCTTCTCCTTTACCGCACCTTCTACCGGTTGGAGCAACAGCCCGACCGATGCACAACTTGGCGCATCTGCTAACTGGTCTGTTGCGTTTGACCCGAAATCGATTCCCATTGCTAAACTTGTGACAAACGGTTAATGCACAAGGAAAAAGAGCCCCGGGGTTTTGCTCCGGGGCCTGTGAGGGGGGACGGATATGGTAAGCGTAACCTATGAGTTTTATCATGAAAATTATGGCGGAACGAAGGTGCCGGAGACGGTTTTTGAGCAGTATGCATACCGTTCTGGAATTTTGATCGACAGCATGGTAAGAGCCGGAGAGAATCTCTCAGACACAGAGAAAGTCATGCGACTTTTGTGTGAACTCTGCGACAGACTCTATGATGAGGACAGGCGGCGGGGTGTGAGCCGTGAGAGTCTTGACGGGTATGATGTGACTTATGAAAACAGTTATGAAAACTGTGAAATAAGGCAGATTATCAGACAATATCTGGGCGGTGACGGCGTTCTTTTCAGGGGGCGAAAACTGTGAGGATGGAAGATTGCATCATAATCCGCAAACGAAACCGAAAGACAAATCTTTTTGAGGATGTTATGCACACGGGTGTGCTTTGCACGATGACGGATATTATTTCGTTAGACGGAAGCGGTTTTTCTGAAAATGGCCAACTTGTTGTGCGTGTTCCCGATAGAGATGGTTTTTTTGTTGCCTGTGGCGATGAGATTAGCCCTGATGGCGGCAGGGAGTGGTTCACCGTTACGGAGGTTCGGGATAACAGACGGGAAAGAAGTGGACTTTCGCATTGGAAAGTGATTGGCAGACGCTAGGAGGGAGACAAATGCTTGACTATATCATTACCTGTTTAAAGCGCTGCCCTTTGCTTGAAGGCGTTTTGTTGACGGCGGATTTTTTGGGCAGTGACGGCGAATGCCTGGGTGTGTTTGCTCTTGCTTCTGAGCCGGTGATTGCAAGTTATGCCGATGGCGGACGGCTAAAACAATTTGTTTTTCATCTGGCGCACCGAAGCGGCGGTCACAGAGAAAATTCTGAAAAGGAGACGGCGTTTTATGAAAGCCTTGGGGCGTGGCTTGAACAAGCCACAAACCTGCCCGGGCTTGGCGGGGAGAGAGTTCCACAGTATTTTGAAGTGCTGAAAACGGGCGTTTTGGAAAAACGGAATTTTGGCTCTGACAGGTATGGAATGGAATGCAGATTAATTTATTATTCGGAAAAGGGGAGTGAAAGATGAATAAAATTGTTAAAAGAAGTGATAAACTGACTTTTTTTGGCGTGGAAGAGAGCGAGGGTGGTGTAACCTATCATCGCATGCGCGGTTTCAGCGAAATTTCAATTAAGAAAAATTCAAAGGAATATAGCCGCCAGTATGTGGATGAGGAGTTTGAACAGTCTGATGTTGTGGGTTACAGCCCCAGCATTACCTTTGCTTTTGACCAGTTTAAGGACGATGTGGTGCACAACGATTTGATTTCGCTTTCTGAAAGCGAAACAGTTGGTGACGGCGCTGTGAGAACCATTCTGATGGTGGATGTATCGAATCAGGATGAAAGTGGTGAATGCCCTGCGGTTATGAGAGATTTTACTGTGATTTTTGACTCGGAGGCATCATCTATGGGGGCTTACAGTTACAGCGGAACGATGAAGGTTAAAGGTGAAAAGGTTATGGGACGCGCGGTTACGGAAGATGACTGGGCGACCTGCTCTTTTATCGGTCAGTAATGAAAAGGGGGCTGTGAGGTGCTCGCAGCCCCTCGTTCGGGAGGGTAACCCATGACAGAAACATTGTTGTTCGGCGGTTTGCCGGAGGGTATTTTTATTGGCGGAAAATACTATCGCATTTTTACCGATTTCAGAACCTGGATGCAGGTGGAAACGGTTTTGTTTGACACAGAGGGAGAATTTTATACCAAACTTCCCAAACTTTTGCGGTTGTGTTACCCGGTTTTGCCGGATTCTCTAGAGGAGGCGGTTTCGGGAATTGTATCCTTTTATCGGGGTGAAAAGCTTGAAAATGAACAGAAAGAGAGTAAACGGGGCGGACAAAGGTTATACAGTTTCTGGCAGGACGCGGCTTTAATTTATGCCGGGTTTTATCAACAATATGGCCTTGATTTAACCAAAGCGGATCTACATTGGTTTCAGTTTAAGGCTCTGTTTACAGGACTTTCGGAAAACACACAGTTTTCGCGTGTGGTTGGGTATCGGGCTATGGATGTATCGGACTGCAAAAGTGAGGAAAGACGACGGTTTTATCATACAATGAAGGCGTTATACAGATTGAAGGACCACCGTTCAGAAGATGAACGCGAGCAGGATGTTGCAGTGGCGCTTTCGAGTCTGTTTTAACGGATTGGAGGGGTGGCGTTGGAAGATAATCAGCAGACACAGAGAGAAATTGGTGAAAGTTACAAAAAATTAGGAGAGGTGCTTGGCGACAGTTTTGGAGAAGGCCTTGCACAAAATCAGGATGAGGTAAGGAAAGCCGCAGATGCATTAAGCCGTGAACTTTTGGAAAGTCAGAGGCATTATCTTGAAGAAAAAGAGCGACTTGAGCGCGAAGAAGAAGCCGCGCAGGAGGCGAAATATCGACGGGATTATGAAAATAGACTGAAAAAGGCCAGGACGGCAGCGCAGGCAGAGCTTGTGCGGCAGAATGAACAACTCAGGTTACAGAAAAAAGCGAATAAAGAATATCTGGAAGAACTTGAGACACATCTTGAAGCGGTAGAGGCAAAAATTAAAGCACAGAAAGACCGCATTACAGAAGAGTTTAACCAGATTGCCAAGAGAGCCTCGGCAAGTTTGGAGGAACTGGAACGCTCGCGCGAGGAAATGGCTGAAAAAGTGCAGGACTATGGCGGTATTTTTGATGCACAAAAGGTTGTTTTTAAAAATGCCGGCCCTGGTG
>JAZRUU010000076.1:0-1632 GCA_045652725.1 Clostridia bacterium
CAGGCGTAAGTCATATCAGCACCAATGTGCTTTGAACCCATTGCAATGTAAGCGCTGCCGCAGGCCTTTCTCATAATCAGGTTCACCTTCGGCACGGTGGCTTCGGCATAACTGTAAGAGAGGGCCGCAATTTTTTTGGCAATGCCTGCATATTCTTCTGCGGCAGAGGCTACATAACCGTCAGAATCGGTCAGTGTAACCAGAGGAATGTTGAAACTGTCACAGAAGCGAACAAAGCGGATTGCTTTTTCGGCGGCGGCACAGTCTAACAGACCACCTTCTGCTGCCTGGTTTGCCACAAAGCCAACGGTTGCACCGTCTAAACGGGCCAGTGCGGTAACCATATTTTTAGCATAACCGGGTGCAATTTCAAAAACAGAACCCATGTCTGCAATTTCAGCAATTACGGTTTTAACATCGTAGCCTGCCGCATCGTCATCAGGAATGATGGCGTTAAGAGCGGGAGACACGCGGTTAATCTCGTCAGTACCCATAAAGGGTGCATCTTCTAAATTATTTGAGGGCAGGTAAGAGAGCAGATTTCTGACAGAAGCAAGCAGAGCCTCGTCATCATCGCAAACAACCTGACAGTTGCCGCTGATTTCAGCATTGGTCTCGGCGCTACCGCTGAAATCTTCACCCGTTGTGCCACGGATGGCAGAGGGAGCTGAAAGATATAAAGTAGCGGCATCTTTTGTCATAAACACAAAGTCAGAAAGGGTAGCAAGTGCCGCTGCACCGCCGGCGCAGGGGCCCATAACAGCCGCAATCTGAGGAACAACGCCTGAAGCAAATGCTGTTTTCTGCATAATGGTACCCATTGCAGAAAGCGCATCAGACCCTTCTTGAATTCTGGCACCGCCCGAGTCGAGCATTGCAACGATGGGGGCACCGGTTTTAACGGCCATATCAATCACTTTGGCAACTTTTTTGCCGTGCAAAAGACCAACCGAACCGCCTTTTACGGTAAAGTCTTGACTGTAGGCGAAAACGGGTCTCATATCTACGGTGCCGTAGCCGCAAATAACGCCATCGCAGGGGGTGTCGGCACTGCCGGCTAAAGCGTCAAGCTCAACGAAACTGCCTTCATCAAAGAGAAGAGCAATTCTTTCGCGAGCCGTGCGTTTTCCGGCGTCGTGTTGTTTGGCTGTTTTGTCAGCGCCACCGCCGGAAAGCAGAGCATTTCGGCGTGCCTGTAATTCAGCCAGTTTGTTGTTTGTACTCATCGTAAACCTCCTATGAAACTGATTTTTGCTGGGATTTCATTTTCTGCTCGTGCTATGTCGAAAAACTGTGAAAAAGCAGATGTTTTCGGCGCTTGCCGAGTATATAGATGAAATTTTAACGGAGTGAAAGTTCATTTCATTTCGCTAAAAATCCGAAATTCCACCAATTATCATTATATCAAAAATTTTCCTGAATTACAAGAGAAAAATGCAATTATATCAAAATTTTTTGGGCAAAAAATGTGAGATGCGCAAAGAGTTTGTCACAACACAAAAAGATGAGAGTCCCATCATCAATCCTGCAAGCGCCGGGGTTAAGAAAACGCCCCAATGTGCAAGCACACCTGCGGCAAGCGGAATGCCAATGGTGTTATAAATAAACGCCCAAAACAAATTCTGGCGGATA
>JAZRUU010000077.1:0-8508 GCA_045652725.1 Clostridia bacterium
CAGGAAGAATTTTGCAATGTCAACCATGCAGTTATCTTCGTCCATAACAATCAGACCACCGGAACCCATCATAGAACCAATCTGAATTAAAGAGTCGTAGTCAATGGCAACATCCATTAAAGAAGCGGGGATACAACCGCCGGAAGGACCACCGGTCTGTGCAGCCTTGAACTTTTTGCCGTTCGGAATGCCGCCGCCGATTTCTTCAACGATTTCGCGCAGGGTTGTGCCCATGGGAACTTCCACAAGGCCGGTGTTGTTGATTTTGCCGCCC
This sequence comes from Clostridia bacterium, assembly GCA_045652725.1. GTDB lineage: Bacteria > Bacillota > Clostridia > UBA1381 > UBA9506 > UMGS755. The sequence continues at coordinate 275 of JAZRUU010000077.1, forward strand.
AGTGCAAATACTTTGGTACCCTTGCTCTTTTCAGTACCGATGGAGGTAAACCATTCAGCACCGTTTAAGATGATTTGCGGAATGTTTGCATAAGTTTCAACATTGTTCAGCAGGGTCGGTTTCTCCCACAGACCTTTAACAGCCGGGAACGGCGGACGGGGTCTGGGCTCACCGCGCATACCTTCAATAGAGGTCATAAGAGCCGTTTCTTCACCGCACACAAACGCGCCGGCGCCGAGACGAATCTCTAAGTCAAAGTTAAAGTCGGTACCGAAAATGCCATTGCCCAACAGACCGTATTCACGAGCCTGGTCGATAGCGTTCTGCAAACGCTTAACAGCGATGGGGTATTCAGCACGAATGTAAATGTAACCCTGTTCAGCGTTAATTGCATAAGCCGCAATGGCCATTGCTTCAATAACAGCGTGGGGGTCACCTTCAAGCACGCTTCTGTCCATGAATGCGCCCGGGTCGCCTTCGTCAGCGTTACAGCAAACATATTTGCCGATAACATTAGGAGATTTAGCAGCCAGCATCCATTTGATACCGGTGGGGAAGCCACCGCCGCCACGGCCACGAAGACCGGAATCTTTAATGACTTCAATAACCTGGTCCGGTGTCATGTCGGTTAAAACTTTAGAAAGGGCTTTGTAACCATCTAATGCTATGTATTCGTCAATGTTTTCGGGGTCAATCACACCGCAGTTACGCAGAGCGATACGCATCTGCTTTTTGTAGAAGTTGGTTTCGTTTAAGGATTTGATAGAATCATCCTGCACGGTTTCTTCATACAACAGGCGTGTTACAATGTTACCGTTTACCAGATGTTCATTAACGATTTCAGCAACATCTTCAACCTGAACGGTGCTGTAGAAAGCGCCTTCGGGGTAAACAATAACGATGGGGCCTAAGGCACATAAACCAAAGCAACCGGTCTGAATAACCTTAATTTCGTTTTCAAGGCCCTTTGCAGCAATTTGATCATTAAATTCTTTAATGATTTTCGGGCTGCTGGAAGAGGTACAACCTGTACCGCCGCAGACTAATACCGTCGCTCTGACAGAATCTGCGGAGTCGCATGCGCTGTTTTCTTTACGCATATCGACAAAATTTTTCATTTTGCTTTTTATTGCTTCAAGCTCAGCTAAACTTTTCATAATCAAGCTCCATTCCCACTGCGGCAAGCCGCAGGTGTTATTTTTCGCACACTTTGGCAATTAAACCGTGTGCTGTGTTGGTTCAGAGAACCTGTCCACTCTTTGCAAAGAAACATTCTTATGCTAAAGAGCGTGCCGTGTGGCAACAAATCAGTCAACATATTTTGACAGAATTCTGTCAACATCGTCAACTGTCAGTTTGCCGTAAACTTCGTCATTCACGGTTAAGACAGGTGCCAAACCGCAAGCGCCGATGCAACGGGTTGCCTCGATAGAAAACTTACCGTCGGGTGTGCAGGTGCTGTCACCTGTGAGGCCGATTTTCTCTTTAATTTTGTTGAAAATGTCGCCTGAACCTTTAACATAGCAGGCAGTACCCAGGCAGACACCGATGTGATATTTGCCCTTGGGTTCGGTAGTGAACTGGGTGTAAAATGTGACAACGCCGTAAATCTCAGCCATCGGTACATCCAGATTTTTAGAAATCATTGTCTGTACTTCAATGGGGAGATAACCGTAGATGCTCTGTGCTTCGTGCAGAACGGGAATGAGAGCGCCGTCTGTTCCTTTGTGGCGAGCGATGGCTTCCATCAGCTTCGCTTCTTGCTCTTTGGTGCCGTTAAATGCAACCGTTTGTTGATTGTTCAACAGAAATTACCCCCTTATAGTTAATTGCGCAGCAGGGCTGCGATATTTATATTTTTTCGGTTCCTGAAATTTCTGCATAACTTAAAACTCCAGAACCTTATTTATTATATCACTTTAATTATCAAAAGTCCATACTTATTTCTTATAATTTTATTATTTTAGTGATTTTTGGCGATTTTCATAAATTTTTTTGCAGGTTCTGCTTTATATTAAATAAAAATACCACTTAATATAAAATAATGCTTTATTTTATTGAATACCTATGATATAATATATTTAAGTACCAAATTTTATTAAAATGCATTAAAGTAAAAGGTTTCATTGATTTTTTGGCGGACGGGGGTGAGTTCTTGCTCGGAATTATCAATCTTAACAAACCGGCGGGCAAGACCTCTCACGATATGGTTTCGTTCGTCAGAAAAACACTGGGGTTGCGCCGCGTGGGCCACGCCGGCACGCTTGACCCCGATGCTGTTGGTGTGCTGCCCGTTCTGGTAGGCAAGGCAACAGCTCTTTCAGACCTTTTAACCGAGAAGACAAAAACTTACATCGCCACCGTGCGGTTAGGAATTGAAACAGATACATATGATATTTCGGGGCAGGTGACTGCCACTTCAGAAAATCGCCCCTCGTGTGAAGAAATCTGCTGCGCGGCAGAGGGGTTTTTAGGTGAAATTCTGCAGGTGCCGCCTATGTATTCGGCCATTAAAGTTGACGGCAAAAAACTCTATGAACTTGCGCGCCGTGGCGAAACGCTGGCAGTAAAACCACGAAAAATCACCATTTACAGCATTCGTTGTTTTGACTTTTTGAAAGACTCTTTTAAGATGGAAGTCTCCTGCTCAAAGGGAACATATATCCGTTCATTGTGTTATGATTTGGGCAGAGCGCTCGGCACTTGCGCCTGTATGGAAGCGCTCACAAGAACACAAAGCGGCCCGTTTCTGATAGAAAATGCCCATACGCCCGAGGCAATTGCAGAGGCGGTGCAAAGCGGGAATCTTGAAAAAGTTCTGCTGCCGCCCGAAACGGTGCTTGCAGACTACCGCGCTGTTTCTCTGACAGAGGACAATGTTTTAAAAATCAAAAACGGCTTGCGGATGCGGCCAACGCAACTGGGCATTTCAGATGCCGCGTTGGGTGACGGTTTTCGCCTGTATGACGGGGAAAAGCTTCTTTGCACCGTGCGGGCGATTCAAGGTGAAGCATCACCGGTGCTTTCAATTGAAAAAACCTTTTTTTAAATCGTGAACTATCTCTGGCGGCTTCTGCCGGGCAGAGAAAAAATATATGCAATACAGGGAGGTAATTCAAATGAACACAGTTTGGTATGATTACAGCAAGGTCGAATCCCGTAACGGTACAGCCGTCGCAATCGGCAATTTTGATGGTCTGCACAAAGGTCATATGAAACTATTATCTATGCTGATGGATGTATCTCAGGATAACGGACTGCACTCCGTTGCTTACACATTTGATGTGCACCCCGTTAATGCCATCAAGGGTGCCAATACCTTAAAGTTGATTGCAGATAACGACTATAAGCAGGAACTTTTGTCGGGCTGCAACCTTGACACGCTGTTTTTTGAGAAATTTGAAGATGTTAAGGATCTTTCTCCTGAAGCATTTGTGCGTGACATTCTGGTAGGTAAACTGAATATGAAGGTTGCCGTTGTGGGCCTGCATAATCACTATGGCAAAAACTCTGAGGGTGATGTGAAACTGCTCAGAGAACTCGGACAGAAATATGGTTTTCTGGTGCACCTGATTAAGCCTTTGTATTTTGATGATATTCTTTGCTCCAGCACAAAAATCCGTTCTCTGATTGAAGAGGGCGATGTGGAAATGGCGGCAGAACTTTTGGGTCGTCCCTTTAAAATTACCAAGCCGGTTGTTGAGGGCAAAAAACTCGGCAAAGAGCTTGGCTATCCCACAGCCAATATGATTCCTGAGGTTGGGCAGCTGATTCCGAAGGTGGGCGTTTATGCCACCAACGCTTATGTTGACGGTGTGGCATTTAAAGCCATTACCAATGTTGGCAACGGCCCCACGGTGGGCGAGGGTGAACTCCGCGTTGAAACACACATCATCGGCTTTGATGGTGATGTATATAACGAAACGCTTGAAATTGAATTTTTATATAAACTCAGAGACGAGCAAAAATTTGAAAGCCTTGATGCGTTAAAGGCGCAACTTGCCGAAGATGAAAAAGTGAGATTATCTTAAATTACATAAAAAACGGCCACTGCCCTGCGGCAGAGGCCGTTTTTTGTTGCCCGAATCGCGAAAGCAATTGACAAAAAGATGCGACAATGCTATAATACAATAGGATTATTGTTTACAACTTCTGCACGCTTGAAAGGACACAAAAGAATGAACATAAAAAAGTTTTTTATTTCTATGCTGATAACCGTTTTGGTTGTGGCTGTGATTTTTGCCGGGTTGCAGACAGCGCAGTTTTTGTTCGGCACCAATTTATCTGAAAAAATAACAGAATTTTTAGACAAGGCAACCAACGACAAGGTGAATGTTTTGCTGTTGGGGCTGGATAAAGATAAAACCCGCGCCGATGTTATAATGGTTGTTTCGGTTGACCCTGATCAAAATCAGGTTAATGTGCTCTCAATTCCGCGTGATACGCGGGCGCAATATTCTGAAAACCGATATGATAAAATCAATCACTCGATGGGTTATAAAAACCCGGAGGAGACCATTATTCGTCTTGTTAAACAAATCACGGGCATGCCGATTCATTATTACTGTGAAATTGACTTCCGCGGTTTTCGCAATGTGATTGATATTTTAGGCGGCGTGGAATTTGATGTGCCGGTGAATATGCACTATGATGACCCCGCGCAGGATTTATCTATTCACATCAACAAGGGTTTTCAGAAGTTAAACGGCGCGCAGGCCGAGGGCGTTGTGCGTTTTCGTGCAACCTATCCCGGTGGGGATAATGACAGAATCCCCGTGCAGCAGAATTTTATGAGAGCGCTCTTTGAACAGAAACTGAAGCCGCAATATATCATCAAAGCGCCTGCACTTATCAAAGAAATTTATAAACATGTGACAACGAACTTTTCGGTTGCCGATGCCACAGGTTATGTGAAAATGCTGAAGAAAATGACGCCCGAATCGCTCAAAACCTTTATGTTGCCCGGCGAAGGCCGGTATGTGAGCGGTGTGTCATATTATATACACGACAGCGCAAAAACAAAGCAAATGATTTTAGAAAATTTTGGCTATCCTGAAGCAGAAGCCAAGGCGTGGCGTGAACAACAGGCCGCTGCCGCGAAAGAGGGAAATTAAGATGGACTTTTCTTCAAAAAAAGCGGTGCAACGCCAACTTGCAGGTGAGGGCTTAAAACCTAAAAAAGGTCTGGGACAGAACTTTTTAACCGATGAATCGGTTTTGTTTGACATTGTTTCGGCGGCAGAACTTGATGCCGAAAGTTGTGTGCTTGAAATTGGCCCCGGCATGGGCGTTTTGACGCGAGAACTTGCAAAACAGGCAGAAAAAGTGGTTGCCGTTGAAATTGACACCACCATTTTGCCGGTTCTAACTAAAAATTTAGCAGAGTTTCAGAATGTGACGGTTGTGAATCAAGACATTTTAAAGGTCGATTTAGACGCGTTGTTTACCGAACATTTCGGCAATCGGCCGGTTAAGGTTATTGCCAACCTGCCGTATTATATCACCACGCCGATTATTATGAAACTGCTTGAAAACAGCCGCATTTCTTCTATTGTGGTGATGATTCAGCGCGAGGTGGCGCGCCGCCTTTCTGCAAAGGCCGGCACAAAAGATTTTGGTGCCATTACGCTGGCGGTAGATTACCGCGCAGTGGCCGAACCTGTGCGCGATGTGCCGCCTGAGGCGTTTATGCCTGCGCCGAAGGTGTGGTCATCGGTCATCCGCCTCATCCGGCGCGCTGAACCGCCCGTTTTAGTGCAGGATGAAAAGCACTTTTTTGAACTGATTAAGGGTGCATTCAGCCAACGGCGAAAAACCTTTGTCAACAGCGTGGGAACATATTCTGCCCTGGGGACGGATAAAGAAACGGTGAAAGCCGTTTTAGAAAAACTTGGTATCAGCGAAACCATTCGCGGCGAGGCGCTTTCAATTGAGGCCTATGCCGCCATTTCGAACGAAATGGTTTCAAATAAATAAATTAAAAAAGCCATTCGCGAAATTTTTGTTTTGCGAACGGCTTTTTCTCTGCATTTTTTTAAAAAAGTGATAATTCTTCTGAAAGTTTCATATACTACTAGTGACAGGCATCTTTAAAAAATGCCAAAAATGTCATCTCATATATGAGGAGGAAGAATCATGAAAAGTAAAATTGTGTCAGGCGCGCTTGCGCTGATGATTGCAGCAGGCAGCCTGGTAGGCTGTAACGCCATGAAGCAGGGCGTTGAAGAGGTTATGCCTTCAGCATCGGCTCCGGCGGCAACCGCAACAGGCAAGCCCGCGACGGATGGCAATAACGGACCTGATATGAGCGCCTCGGCATCCCCGACAGCACCGGCCGCAACGGCATCTCCGGCGGCAGGTACAGGCGTTATGAACTAAAAGGCAGTTAGCCCAAAAAGGGCAGCAGTCAAACCTTATGTTTGGCTGCTGCCCTTTTTTCTGTTCTTTTATTTTTTCAAAACCTTAACAATTTCGCCAATGTAAACAATATGATAATCCTTATCGGGGTAGATGGTTTTATCAATTTCGGGTGGCAAAATGGCTTCGGGATTGATGTTGCCGGCATAGATTTTTTTGCAGAGCAGCGCCATGTTTCCCTCGGAGAAGAAGGGGGTGTTTTCACTACGCTCTACCGTGAAACCTGTTTTTGCGATTTTATCTTCATCGCGGCCGCTGACAGAACCGAAATACTGCAGTTCTTTTTTATAACTTTCGTCAAAAAAGGTCAGCGAGAAGGTGTCGCTAGCTTCAATAAACTCTTTGGTGTAGCGCTGGGGACGCACAAAGGCAAACACAACATTTTTGTTCCACAAAACGCCAACGCCACCCCAGGAGGCGGTCATGGCATTCACAGCGCCGTCTTTTTCGGCACCAATCAGCATCCATTCCTTTCCTATCATAGTGAAAGGATTTTTTTCAATCTGTTCGGGTGTGATTTCATAAAATTGACTCATAGTTTTGCACTCCTTTTTTTATTTAAAAAACAAATAACATATCCATGTTCCGGCGAGTAACCCCGTAACATCGGCCAAAAGCGCCGCCGGAACACTGTGGCGCGACTGCTTGATTTTAACCGACCCAAAATAGACCGCCAACGCGTAGAAAGTGGTTTCGGTTGACCCCATAATGACCGAGGCAATGCGCCCTGCCATAGAATCAGGACCGTGTGTTGCTAAAATGTCACCCACGGTGGCGAGCGCGCCGCTCCCCGAAATGGGACGCAGCAGGGCAAGGGGCAAAATTTCTTCCGGAATTTTCAGCGCATTCATCAGGGGCGCGAGCAGTTTTGTCAGGTAGAAAAGTCCACCGGATGCCCGAAACATGCTGATGGCAACAATAAGCCCGACGAGCGCGGGCAAAATTGAAAAAAGAGAATGAAGCCCCTTTTTTGCGCCGCAAAGAAAGGCATCAAACACATCGACGCGTTTTTGCATTGCAAGCAGCACAATCAGCATCAAAAGAAAGGGTAGCAGAGCCGCAGAAAGGCGGTGCATCATAAAAGCCGCCCCCTTTTTTGGCACCGCGCGAGAAGTTTGGCGGCAAAAACGCCAACGGCAAGAGCCGTAAGCGATGAAATCCAGACGGGGACTAAAATGCCGAAAGCGTCAGATGAGCCGGCCGCAGCGCGCAGGGCGATGACCGTTGTGGGCATCAGGCTGATGGAGGCGGTGTTAATCACCACGAACATACACATTTCATCTGAGGCAATCTCTTTGTTTTTATTGATTTTGTCAAGTTCCTGCATGGCGGCAAGGCCAAGCGGTGTTGCCGCGTTTGACAGGCCTAAAATATTTGCGGTCATATTCATCACCATGGCGCGAGTGGCAGGTGAATCGGGAGCAAGACGCGGAAAAAGCACCCGCATCAGGGGGCGCATCAGGCGGGCGAGTTTTTCGGTCAGCCCGGCGCGGCTTGCAATTTCAAGCATACCTGACCAGAAGCACATCACCCCCAAAAGACTAAAAGCCATGGTAACCGCTTTTTCAGCACCGGAGAGAACGGCTTCGGCAACGGCCTCTGTGTTGCCGCTAAACACAGAAAAGAAAAAGGCGGCAATCATCATACCGCCCCAGATATAACTCATCACACAAACCACCTCTTTACAGAATATGAAAGAGTGGCGCGCATTATGATGACTTTTGCCTGCGCCTGCGTTTTAGAAAGGGGAACGGTAACCGTTCCTCCAATTTTTTGGTATGAAGTTTTGAATTGTTTTGTTTTCTTTAAACTTACCG
>JAZRUU010000078.1:0-3073 GCA_045652725.1 Clostridia bacterium
CCCTCTTTTGCGGCAACCGAGGTGCCAACAACATTGGCAGATGCACCAATGGGTGTGGCGCTGCCGCCGATGTCTGTACCCATTGAAAGCGTCCACGCCAGCGTATCAATTGAAAAGCCCTGTGTGGCGGCTAAAGTTTTGATAACGGGAATCATAGTTGCGGCAAAGGGAATGTTATCTACAAAGGCGCTGGCAATGGCTGAACCCCACAAAATGATGGCTATCATAATGTAGACATTGCCGCCGCTGATGATGCTGATGTATGAAGCAATAATCTCTAAAACACCGGTTTCTTCAAGACCGCCAACCACCATAAAAAGACCGATAAAGAAAAGCAGGGTTTTGTAGTCAATCTTCTTTAAAATGGTGAGCACATTTTTGCCTGCGGTGAGCAGGGTGATGACGGTGATGATAACACCGATGGTTGAAACGGTAAGACCGGTTGACGCGTGGGTAATGAGCAGCAAAACAGCCAGCAGAAAAATAATCCAGCTGAACACGAAATGTTTTTTTCTGATGATGGCACTTTTCGGGTCAGGGTAGTGATGTCTGCTGTTACCGTTTTGCTTTGAAACCAGTTGCTTGCGGAAGCAGAAATAAAAGTAAACAATGATAACAAGCAGAGAAAGGGCTGCCATAATGCCGGTGTTTGTTAAAAAGTCTGTAAAAGAATAACCCAGTGAGGTGCCGATGATGATGTTCGGCGGGTCACCGCACATGGTGGCAGAGCCGCCAAGGTTTGCACAAAAAACCTCGGCTAAAATCATAGGAATGGGATTAAACTTTAAAAGCTGTGCCAGTTCCACCGTAACGGCGGCAAGGAACAAAATAACCGTGATGCTGTCAATAAACATAGAAAGCACAGCAGAAATAATCATAAATGTAATAAAAATAGGCACAATTTTGTATCGCACCATTTTGGCAATTTGCATGCACAACCAACGGAAGAAGCCTGAAAGAGCCATGCCCTCAACCATCACCATCATACCGGCAATGAACACAATGGTCTCCCAATTGATGCCGGATGAAACTTCGCCACCCTCGCTTGCGGCATACCAGAAATCGGGCGTGGCAAAACTTTTAAAGTTCAGCGTGTGCCAGATGGCGCCACTATCACCCATTATAAGACCAAAGACAACAAACAGGGTGAGAATGCCGCAACCCAGCGTCACATAGTGCCTTTCAATTTTATCAAGCACAATTAAAAGAAACATAATAATAAAAATAACAAGTGCAGTAATTTGTGCCATAACCACCGTGAACCATCTCTCTTTCAAAAATCAATATAAGCAGGGGCGAGCGCCCGGTTAAAAACAAAAATCTACTCTATTATAATACAATTTAAAAAAAAATGCTAGTAAAAAATCGCATAAAAAAATAAAAAAAAAACAAAGAAAAATGTGAAATTTTTGTAAGTTTTTTTGCAAGATTTTTACATTCGTAATTTTTTTTGTGAGAAAGGGTGCTATTTTCTTGACTTTTTGGGGGTGAAGTGATATAGTACCCAAGTGTAGTCCAAAATTTTTTTGATTGAGAAAAGAGGTTGCCGCCAATGAGACGAAATGTTGATATGGTGAACGGTTCCATTTCAAAAAATCTTGTTAGATTTGTTGTACCTATGATTTTAACCGGCGTGTTACAGCTCATGTTTAATGCATGTGATTTGGTTGTTGTCGGTCAGTTTGCCGGTGACAGAGCGCTGGCGGCTGTGGGCGCCACCGGCGCGCTTATCAATCTTTTGGTGAATGCATTCATCGGCCTTTCAACCGGTGTTAACATCATTGCGGCGCACGCTTACGGCGCAAGAGATGGCGAGCGGATTGAAAAAATTGTGCACACTTCTTTTTTACTTGCCATCGTTTGCGGTCTTGTGGTTGCTGTGGCGGGCGTCACCCTCTCGCGGCCTTGCCTTGTTGCAATGAATACGCCTGAAGATACGATTGAACTTGCTGTTTTATATATGCGTATCTATTTTCTCGGTGCGCCTGCCAGCGTGCTTTATAACTTCTGTGCGGCTATTTTGCGCGCGCAGGGCAACAGTAAGCACCCCTTAATGGTCTTAACCGTTGCGGGCGTTGTGAATGTGGTGCTGAATCTGTTCTTTGTGACTGTGTTTGATATGTCGGTTGAGGGTGTTGCTCTGGCGACCGCGATTTCGCAGGTTGTTTCGGCCGTTCTCGTTGTTCTTTATTTAAAGAACCCCGAAGACCCCTATGGTTTAAACTTTAAAAAACTAAAGATGGATAAGGCAGTTGTGGGCAGAATTTTTCGTCTTGGTGTGCCTGCCAGCGTGGGCGGTATGGTGTTCTCGTTTGCTAACATTCAGGTGCAGGCGGCCATCAACATTTTTGGTTCGGCGGCTATGGCAGGTTGCTCGGCGGCCGCGAACCTTGAAGGGTTTATCTACACCGCCATGCACGGCGTTTCGCAGGGGACTATCAGTTTTGTCGGTCAGAATGTGGGCGCAAAAAAATTAAACCGAATCCCCAAAGTTGTGCTGGTGAGCAATTTATATGCCGGCGGCATTGGCCTTTTGATCGGCATTTTCCTTTTTGTTTTCAGAGATTTGTTGCTATCTCTTTATCTTTCTGATTTTGAGTCAATTCAAAGCGCTTATGCGCGTATGAATGTCATCACGCTGACATATTTTGTTTGCGGCATTATGGAGGTTTATTCCGGCGCGATTCGAGGGATGGGCTATTCAACCACGCCGACGATTATTTCTATGATTGGCGCGTGTGGATTGCGAATTTTGTGGTTGCAGACGGTGTTCCGGCTCCCTGCTATGCACAACTTAACCGGTGTTTTTCTCACTTTCCCCGTTTCGTGGGTTGTCACCGCGCTTGCTAACTATATTTGTTATTGCATTGTTTTTCGCAAACAAAAAAAGAAAGAACTTGCCGCAGCGGCAGAGCCGCTTTCTGAATAAAAAAACCCCGCTGTCAAACGAATGGTGAACAGAACCAGTAAAAAAGGACAATAGAAAAAAACACCCTCCTATGGTAGAATAATATAAGCTACCATAGGAGGATTTTTTATGCCCAGAGAGTATCGACACATCAAAGAATACGAA
>JAZRUU010000079.1:0-2958 GCA_045652725.1 Clostridia bacterium
GCAAACGGCCACCAAAAAGAAGAAAAAAGAACAAAAACGCATGATTGATACCTATGGCACCAATCTGACGGCCAAGGCAAGAAACGGCCTTGTTGACCGCATTATTGGCCGCGATGCTGAAATCAGTCGCGTTGTGCAGATTTTAAACCGCCGCTCGAAAAACAATCCCGTTCTTTTGGGTGAGCCGGGCGTGGGTAAAACTGCCATTGCCGAAGGCTTGGCAGTAAGAATTGCTGAAAGACAGGTGCCTGCAAAGTTATTTAATAAAGAAGTGTATCTTTTAGATTTCACCGCCATTGTTGCCGGCACACAGTTTCGCGGGCAGTTTGAAGCGCGGTTGAAAAAGATTTTAGAAGAAGCCAAAGAACTTGGCAATGTTATTTTGGTCATTGATGAACTTCACAATATTGTGGGTGCCGGTGATGCCGAAGGTGCTATGAGTGCGGCTAATATTTTAAAACCGGCTCTGGCGCGTGGCGATATTCAGGTGCTTGGCGCAACCACTTTAAATGAATATAGAAAACACATTGAAAAAGATGCGGCCCTGGAGCGCCGTTTTCAGCCCGTTATGGTGGACGAGCCGAGCATTGAAGATTCAATTGCCATTTTAAAAGGCATTCGTGATTATTTTGAAAGTTATCACCGTGTAACCATTTCAGATGAGGTCATCCGTCAGGCTGTGCTTATGTCTGAACGCTATATTACTGACCGTTTTCTGCCCGATAAGGCCATTGATGTGATTGATGAGGCCGGTTCTAAAGTGAATCTGGGTAACCTTGAACTGATTCGCCTTGTTCAACTCAAAGAACAACTCCGTCAGGTGCAGATTGAGAAAGAAAATGCCGTTTCGAGTGACTCGACGGAAGATTATCAGAAAGCCGCTGAACTCAAAGCAAAAGAGTGCATGCTTATAGACCAGATTAACGCGCTTGATACCCCGAGCCTTGATAAGCCGCTGACGCTTGAAGATATTGCGGCGGTGATTGAAGACTGGACAAAGATACCCGTTAAGAGCATCACCGAGGCAGAAAGCGCTAAATTGTTAGACCTTGAAAATCGCATTCATAAGTCTGTGATAGGACAGGAGGAGGCGGTGAACCTCATCTCGCAGGCGATTCGCCGTAACCGTGCGCGCCTTTCAAAAGTGCGCCGACCTGTTTCGTTTGTGTTTGTGGGTCCCACCGGTGTTGGTAAAACAGAGCTTGCTAAAACACTTGCAAGAATTATGTTTGACAATGAAGAAGCCATGATTCGTGTTGATATGTCAGAATATATGGAAAAGCACACCGTGTCAAAACTCATTGGCGCTCCACCGGGATATGTGGGTTATGATGAAGCGGGGCAGCTCACCGAAAAGGTTCGCAGAAAGCCGTATTCTATCATTTTGCTTGATGAAATTGAAAAAGCACATCAGGATGTTGTCAACATTTTGCTGCAGATTTTGGATGACGGTCGTGTGGCAGATAGCCACGGCAGAATTGTGAACTTTGAAAACACCATTATCATTATGACATCTAATGCCGGTTCTGACTTAAAGGGCGGCAGTTATGGGTTTAACAAAACAGAGAATGAGAGCATTAAAACCAAGGTGCAGAGTGCCCTTCGTGATGTTTTTCGCCCTGAATTTTTAAACAGAATTGATGAAGTTGTTGTGTTTAATCAGCTCACAGAGGCTGAACTGACAAAGATTGTTGACCTGATGATTTTTGACCTGGCAGAAGAACTCTTCAGCCGTGACATTGTGTTCACCGTTTCAGATGAAGCAAAGGCATTTATATTAAAGAAGGGTTACGACCCGAAATATGGTGCGCGTCCGCTTAGAAGAACGATTGAAAAATTGATTCAAAATCCCATTGCTGAAATGCTTTTAAAGGGTGAAATCCCCAAGCATTCAAAACTTTTGGCAACGGTATCGGACGAAGAAATTATCATCAACATCAGCGAATAAAGTGTGTTTTACGGAGGCAGAGACATCTGCCTCTAAAATTTTCAGGAGGATTATTATGAACTTTAAGCCGTTGACAGAGTTTTTAGATGCCATTCCCGAAACAACCGGTGTGCCGGGAACGGATTGCATCATTTATCATAAGCATCAGGAAGTGTTTCGCCATCAATCGGGTTATGCTGACCCTGAAACAAAAACACCAATGCACCCTGATTTGCTTTATAATATGTATTCTGCCACAAAACCCGTTACCTGTGTGGCGGCTCTGCAATTATTTGAAAAAGGCGCGTTTTTGCTGACAGATCCGCTGGGGGACTATATGCCCGAATTTAAGACAATGCAAGTAAAAGAAAACGGGCTTGTGCGGCAGGCGAAAAATCCCATTTTAATTCGCGATTTGTTTGCTATGACGGCGGGATTTGACTATGACATCCGCCGCTCTGCCATTATCAATATTAAAAAGGAAACCGACCATCGCTGCCCAACGGTTGAAACCATTCATGCGCTCGCAAAAGAGCCGCTCATTTTCGAGCCGGGCACCAAGTGGGAATATAGCCTGTGTCATGATGTGCTCGGGGCATTTATTGAAGTTATCAGCGGCAAATCACTTGAAGACTATTGCCGGGAGAATATTTTTGACCCGCTTGGCATGAATGACACTTCTTATTTTATGAATGCCGAAAAAGAAAAACGCCTTGCGCCCATGTTTATGTTCTCTGATGAAAAAAATGTGGCCGAAAAAATTTCGGGCGTTAACATTTTTCGTTTTGGCTCTGAATATGCAAGTGGCGGTGCAGGGCTTGTTTCATCGGTTGATGATTACATCCGCTTTGCTGATTGCCTCTGCGGCGGTGGCAAAACGCCCTCCGGTGAACAGATTTTGTCGCGCCGCACAATTGACTTGATGCGAACCAATCAACTCTCGGGTGATGTGCACACCTGCTTCCGTGAGTATGCAAAACACCATATGCCCGGCTACAGTTACGGTCTTGGTGTGAGAACAATGTTTGATG
>JAZRUU010000080.1:0-22939 GCA_045652725.1 Clostridia bacterium
GGGGGTAGATAAGCATGATAGAACTTAAAGATGTGTATAAAATCTACACCGACGGTGACAGCGAAATCCGCGCGTTAGATGGTGTGAACCTGCGGATTGACCAAGGTGAGTTTGTTGCCATTGTGGGGCAATCGGGCTCGGGCAAATCGACCTGTATGAACATCATCGGTTGCCTTGACACACCGACCAGCGGCTCATATTATTTAAACGGCACAGATGTAAGCACGATGAATGAAATTGAACTGTCGCACATACGAAATGCGACACTTGGCTTCATTTTTCAGCAATATAACCTGCTCCCGAAACTGAATCTTTTAGAAAATGTGGAACTGCCGCTCATTTATCGCGGTATGCCGCAGAAAGAACGCGAGGAGCGTGCGATGCTCTCGCTTGAGCGCGTGGGCCTTGCTGACCGTGCTACAAAAATGCCTTCTCAACTTTCGGGCGGTCAGCAGCAGCGTGTGTCAATTGCCCGCGCTCTGGCGGGGGATCCGCCTGTGATTCTGGCAGACGAGCCAACCGGCGCGCTTGACACCAAAACGGGCCGCGATGTGCTTGATTTTATTAAAAAACTAAACGATGATGGCACAACCATTGTGCTCATCACACACGATTTATCCATTGCCGGCGAAGCGAAACGCGTCGTGCGGATTCAGGACGGAAAAATCATTTCTGACCAACCTGCAGGGGGTGGTGCATCGTGAATTTCAAGCAATCTTTTATTTTGGCAATCAAGAGCCTGACCACGAGCAAAATGCGCTCCTTTTTAACTATGCTTGGCATCATCATCGGTGTGGCCGCCGTTATCATTTTAACGAGTATGGTAGACAGTATGAAGCAGATGATGGTAGATGAGTTTGAAAGCATGGGCACGAACCTGATTTCGGTCAACATCACGGGGCGTGGCGGTAACCGTGCCGTTAAGCCTGAAGATATGCTGGCGCTTGTTGAAGAAAAAGAGACACTTGCGGCAGTTTCACCGAATATTACCATTCACGCCTATGTGAAAAACGGCAACGAGAATCAGTCGGTTACCTGCATTGGTACCAGCGAAACCTATCACGAAATCAACAACCTTGAAATGAGTTCAGGACGCTATCTTTCTTTTGTAGATATTGAAAGGCGGCAGAAATGTTGTGTAATCGGTTCTTATATTGCCAAAGAAATTTTTAAAGGCATAGACCCCGTGGGGCAGGTTGTTAAGTTAAACGGCAACAGTTTCACCGTTGTGGGTGTGGCGGCTGAAAAGGCAGGCAGCACTCAGGGCGGGCAGGACGACCGCATTTATCTGCCTTACACGGTCGCAAGAACCCTGACTTTTATATCGCGTATATCCAATTATACCTTCAGTGCATCTGATAAAGACAGGCTTGAAGAAGCCATCACAGATATTGAAAATGCGCTTTTTAAAGTCTACCAGAGTGAAAATTATTATTCCGTCAGCAGCGTTTCGGCCATCGTTGACACACTCAACGAACTGACAGGCACCCTGACGCTGATTCTGGTGGGCATTGCAGGCATTTCGCTTTTAGTTGGCGGTATTGGCATTATGAACATTATGCTGGTTTCGGTAACGGAGCGAACGCGTGAGATTGGTATTCGAAAGTCGCTGGGTGCAACCCCGTGGAACATTTTGAGCCAATTTGTGGTAGAGGCGGCAACCACGAGCGGTTGCGGTGGCATTTTAGGCATTTTTCTCGGTGTTGGCGGAGCCTATCTTTTGTGTTCGATGATGGATATGAAAACAGTAATCACCGTTGGTTCTATCATCATTGCTTTTTCCGTTTCGGCCATTATTGGCGTGGCTTTTGGCTACTTCCCCGCGAAAAAAGCGGCAAAACTCAACCCGATTGATGCTCTTCGTCACGATTAGAAATGCAAAGGAAAGGAAAGTTTACAATGAAACAGTTCAAAATTAAAACAGTGGCATTGCTGCTTTGTTTTTTAACCGCTCTCGGCATTTCTGCCTTTGGCGCCACCGTGAATGAAACAGAGGTGGCAAACCTGCTTGCGCAACTTTCTGTTATGAGCGGCTATCCTGATGGTGAACTCCGTTTAGAACAACCCGTTACCCGGGCAGAGTTTTCAAAAATCACCATAGCGGCATCGCCTTATAAGAATCAGGTCGCTTCGGCTCTTGCCGTTTCACCTTTTTCGGATGTTCGCTACGGCCATTGGGCAGCGCCTTATGTGAAACTTGCTTCGTCTAACGGCCTTGTAACCGGCTATCCCGATGCAACCTTTAAACCGGACCAAACCGTTTTGTTTGAAGAGGCGGTTACGGTGTTTTTGCGCCTGCTCGGTTACACTAATGCAGATTTTGGCTATTCGTGGCCGCACGGGCAACTTGGCCTTGCACAGAATGTGGGGCTTTTAGAGAATCTTTCAGTTTCTGCGGGGTCAGAAATGCTCCGCCGCGATGTGATGATTTTGACCTATAACCTGCTCACCTGCTCACCCAAGGGCAGCACGGCAGATTATCTTGAAAGCATTCAATATAAACTGGCAGAAGATGTTGTTTTAATTGCTACCAATGAAGAAGATGCCTCGGTAAACCCGGGCAAGGTGGCCACAACTGCCGGCTCTTACCGCATCGGGGATGATTTTAATCACGACCTGATTGGCATGCGCGGCAACGCCATTTTAAAGAACGGCGATACGCTGGTGAGTTTCGTGCCTTATGCACAGTTGGTAGAAGAATATGTTGTGTATTCAAAATTAAACAACGGCGTTGTAACCTACCGTGACGGTGCTTTGGGGCAGCTTGATATTGAAGACAGCACAACGGCCTATGTGGGCACACAGATAACCAATTACGGTGCGGCAAAGGCCTCTATGGCAATGGGTGATTTAATTTCAGTTCAGCGTGACAATCGCGGTGAGGTTGAATATATCACCGTGCGCCACGGCAAAGTAACGGGGCCGGTGATTGTGCGGAACGATAACTGGTACCGCGAACTTTCTGTCAGCGAAAACATCACCGTTATGCGTGACGGGGTTAAGTGCTCGGCAGATGACATTGAACTCTATGATGTTGTGTATTATTCTCCCGATTTGAATATGGTTCTCTCTTACAGCAAAAAGGTGACGGGTATTTATGAATCGGCCACGCCGAATAAGGACCAACTCACCGCCGTTACCATTTCGGGAACGACCTATACCATCGAATCGGTTGAAGCGTTCCATGCGCTGTCTTCAAACGGTGGCTATAACTATGGTGATACGGTGACCATTCTGCTGGGTAAAAACGGCGAGATTGCCGGTGTGGCAGGGCCTGCGGCCACCGAGAACTCTGTGATGGGATATTTTCAGTCTGCCGGTGTTAAAAGTTATACCAATCAGACAGGTGATGCCTATTCAAACTTCTACATCACCGTGGTGGGCACAGATGGCGTTGCCTATGAATATGCGGCAAAGCGTGACTACAGCAAAAGCACCTCGCTCAATCAGGTGGTGCGCGTAACCTTTTCTGACGGGCTTGCCTCGGTTGTCGGGCAAAAGCCGATGGACCTTTACGGCGAGGTGAATGCATCTGCCAGAACGGCAGGGGCTTACCGCTTTGCAGAAAATGTTAAAATTTTAGATGTTGTTCCGGGTGACGGTACCCACAGCGGCGCCTATGCCACTGTGTTTCTCCAGCAACTCGACAAAGCCGTTTTAACTTCGGGCAATGTGCTGTATTACGGTGTGAACCGCGCCGGCCTGATTGATGAACTCATTGTCAAAGATGTAACCGGCGAATGCTATTCCTACGGCATTGTTACACAGGCAAAAAATAACACAGGCGGTACAAATATAAGCGGCAGCTACACCTATGATATTGCAGGTGTAGTCGGCAGCGTGAGCACTTCGGGCAAGGTCTTTAATGTCAATCGCGGTCAGCCTGTGCAGATTTTTAAAAGTGACAGCAGAATTCAGATGATGAAAGGGTTAAACCGCATTTCAACTACCTTCTCAGAGGTAACGGGCAAGGCGCTTGTAACGGCCGGCGGCACAGAATATCTTCTGAGCGACTCGGTCATCATTTACAAAAAAGTGAATTATGATTACACCGTTATGCCGCTTTCATCCCTTTCGGCCGACAAGTACCGCATCACGGCCTATCATGACCGCACAATGGAAAACGGCGGGAAAATCAGAGTGATTGTTGCCGAAGAGAAGTAGTGCCTTGCTGACAAAAAGTGGGGTGATATGGCAAATTTTAAGAAAAAAATCCCCACTATAGTCGCAAACTTTGGGAAAAATAGACCAAAAAAGCGAAAAAAACATCAAAAGTAAGCAAAATATTGGAAATTTGCCATTGACAAATGAAATTTTTAGTGATATGATAATTGCATAGGAAAATTTTAAAAATTGGAGGTTGTGTGTAAATGAATAAGACAGAATTAGTTGCTGCAATCGCTGCAAAAGCTGAGGTTTCTAAGAAAGACGCTGAAAAAATGCTGGGCGCTTTCACTGCAACAGTTACTGAAGAACTGAAGAAGGGCGGCAAAATCGCTCTGATCGGTTTCGGTACTTTTGAAACCAGAAAAAGAGCAGCTCGCGAAGGTAAGAATCCCCAGACCCGCGAAGCAATCAAAATTCCCGCTTCTGTTGTTCCCGCTTTCAAAGCAGGCGCAGGCTTAAAGAACGCAGTTGCAAAATAAGTTTAACTTATATAAAAAGGCTCAGAGCGTTTCGGCGCTCTGGGTTTTTTTATTTTTCGGGTGATTGTGCTTTTCTGCAATCTGTGATACAATAGGGATAACAATAAAGGAGCGGAGACGGAATGAAAAAAATTATAACAGTAACATTAAATCCTTGTATTGATAAAACCATTACCATAAACGGCTTTTTAACGGGTGGCTTGAACCGTGCTGAAAGTGTGCGGTGTGATGCCGGCGGCAAGGGCATTAATGTGGCCAAGGTTTTAAAAGGTCTTGGTGCTGATGTGTTGGCTCTTGGTGTTTTGGGAGAGGGAGGCAAAACGGTTCTTTCTGAATTATCCCGTCGGCAGATTGTGGCAGATTTTGTTACGGTTAGAGGCGAAACCCGAACCAATTATAAATTGTTTGACAGTGAAAAGGCGCAAATTACCGAAATTAACGAGCCGGGTTTTTCTGTTGGTGCGGCTGAGAGAGAAATGGTGATGCGGCACCTTGCCTCTCATATGAAAGAGGCAGAGATAATGGTGCTTGCCGGCAGCGTTGCCCCGGGTTTTTCAAAACAGATATATAAAGAACTCGCCCTTTTAGGCGCGCAAAACGGCGTGCGGGTGATTGTAGATGCCGACGGTGAAAGTTTATCTTCGGCTCTTGAGGCTGTGCCTTATGCCATAAAACCGAACCGTTTTGAGTTAGAGCAATTGTTTGGCAAAACGCTTGCAAGCGAGCAGGCACTCATTGATTGTGGCCGCACTTTGCTTGCGCGTGGCATTTCGCTTGTTGTCATTTCTCTGGGAGGAGATGGGGCGCTGTATTTGACGGCTGAAAGAACGCTTCGCGTTACCCTTGAGCCGGTTCGTTGCCTGAGCACCGTTGGTGCGGGTGATTCTATGGTGGCGGCCATTGCCCAATCTTTAGCAGAGGGCTATGACCTTAATGACCTTGCGAAAATGGCTTCTGCCGCAGGCACGGCAACGGCTATGAAGCCGGGGAGTGAGGTCTGCACAAAAGAAGAACTGGAAGAATGTTTCTCTAAAATAACGGTTACAGAACTATAATTTAAACAAAAAAGGCTGTGGCAAAATGCCACAGCCTTTTTTGTTGTTTCTAGAGTGTTTTCAATAAAACTGTTTCCATACTATGCTTTGGTACACATAGTGTTTCTGTTTCATCCACATAATACTTTATATTGTCGCAAACAGGCACTTCTTTCGGGCTTTCTGCCGGGTAGCCAAGCGCCACGACACAGCGCAGGGTTACCTCATCGGGCAGCGCGAGCAGTTTGGTTGCCGCAGGGATATCCACCGAGCCGATCCAACAGGCACCCACACCGTCATCGAGCGCTGAAAGTGTGATGCTCATAACGGCGGCGCCAATATCCTGGTCAGCCCAATGCGAGTTATTTTGATTGTTGGTACAAACAGCAATGTAGGCCACGGGGCGCTCGCCCTCTTTGGGGTTATAATCGGGCGCGAGATACCCTGCCCATTTAACAAGGGCAAACATTTTCTCTGCCATTTCACGGCTCTCTATGGCGACATAGCGAAGCGGTTGCAGGTTGGCAGCAGAGGGTGCTAACCGCGCTGCGTTAATGTAACCGGCAAGTTGTTCTTTTGAAAGGGGCGTTTGCTTAAATTTGCGAATGGTGCGGCGCGAGCAGATGGCTTCTGTAAGATTCATAAACATTTCTCCCTGTCTTTTTTTATTATTTTACATCAAACAGCCTGTCTTTACAATATACTTTTAACAAATAGCGGCAGATTTTGAAAATTTTGTGCGTTGACCGCCCAATGCCCCTATGATAAGATGAAAATCAGGAGGTACATAACTATGAAACGAGGTAGCGGTGTGCTGATGCACATCAGTTCTCTGTTCGGAGACTATGGCATTGGCGGTTTTTCGGAGCACGCGAAATATTTTATTGACTTTTTATCTGACTGTGGCTTTTCTTTCTGGCAGGTTTTGCCCTTTTCACCGGTGGATGCCTACCATTCGCCTTATAAATCGTCTTCAGCCTTTGCCGGCAACCCTTATTTTATTGATTTGGAGAGCCTGCAAAAAGAGGGGCTTTTATCGGCAGAAGAACTTGCCGCCTGCCGGGTTCACAATGCAGAGCGCTGCGCCTATGACCGTTTGGATAAAACCCGCATAGCACTGCTTTTTAAGGCGGCATCACGGGCTAAAAAGCGCGAAGAAGTTGAGGCGTTTATTCATGCGCGGCCGCATCTTGCTGCTTTTTGCCGCTTTATGGAGCAAAAGGCTTTAAACGGCGAAAAACCGTGGACGGCGTGGTGCGAAGCAGAGCCGCACTCTTTGCAGATGTTTCCGTGGCAGTTTATGCAGTTCACTTTTTTCAGGCAATGGCGGGAGATTAAGACCTATGCAAACCAAAAGGGCATTCAAATTATAGGTGATTTACCCTTTTATGTTTCGTTTGACAGCGCCGATGTGTGGAGTCATCCCGAACTGTTTTTACTTGATGCGAACCAAAACCCGGCCGCCGTTTCCGGCGTGCCGCCGGATTTTTTTGCCCCAAACGGGCAACTCTGGGGCAACCCCCTGTATGATTGGGAAGAGATGGAAAGAGGCGGCTTTTCGTGGTGGCAGGAGCGCCTTTTACACAGTTTTGAATTGTTTGACGGTGTGCGGCTTGACCACTTCAGAGCCATTGATTCTTTTTGGGCGGTCAATGCACAGGCGCAAACCGCGCGCGAGGGGCGTTGGTTGCCCGGCCCGGGGCAAAAACTGATGGATGTGATTTTAAAAACGGCCGCCGGCCGCCTGGTGATTTGTGAAGATTTGGGTGACATTACAGACGGCGTTCGCTCACTTTTAAAAAGAAGCGGACTGCCGGGTATGCGCGTTTTGCAGTTTGGGGAAGATGAAAATTCAATCCACCTGCCGCACCGTTATGAAGTGAACTGTGTGGCTTACACCGGCACGCACGATAACAACACGCTTTCGGGCTTTTTAGGCGCTATGAGCGCAACGGAGCGCTGCGAATTTTTATCATATCTTGGCTGTGAAAACACGGTAGATGAGGTGCTAAAGGTGATGCTTGCAAGCAAGGCTGGGCTTGTCATCTTCCCCATTCAGGACCTTTTGTCACTCGGGGAAGAAAGCCGGATGAATCTGCCCGGGCATGCCGGAGGCAACTGGGCGTTCAGAATTACAAAATCACAACTTGACAGCCTTGACAGAGATAAGTATAAAACTTTAAACCACCTCTATGGGCGCTAAAGAGATGAAGGGACTGCACTTTCGCGCAGCCCCTTCGGGAGGTGGTGTGATATATTAAATTTCTTGGCCGGCTACTTATTTTACGATGACGATTTCAGAAACGGTGTCTTTATAAATCTTTACAAACACACGGCTGGGATCCAGTTCATCGTATTGAGTGATTTCGTTACCGTCAACCACGCGGATGGCGTTCTGTTTTTTGCCTGAATCAAATTCATAAACAGTTACACCTTCTAAACCGTAGTTTTTAACGGTGCCTTCGCCTACCTGCACATTGATGGAAGAAGCAAACTTCTTCACAACGCGACCGTAGACTAACTCTAAATCGTCAATCTCGGTTGTGAACTCTGTGGTCTTGCTATCGGTATCAAACAGCACGCGGATGGCGCTGATTTCGTTTTTCGTGTTTAATTTAAGCTGCAGAATGTCACCCTTTTCAAGAACGGTTGCATCATCGCCTTCGCCCTTTGTGAGCAGACCGTCAACCTCTGTGTCTAAAGTGATGCGCTCGCCGTTCTGGTAAGCGTAAAGTCTCTGCACAGTTTCGCCTCTGTCATTTAAAACAGTTGCAATCTGGTCAACAACAGCAATGGGAGATTCAAGGCTTGCAGAAGCCGTTGCGCTGGTTACAATGACAACCTTTGCGGTTAAATCTTCTGAAACATCGTAAACGAGAACATCATAGGCTTCGTTATCGTCGAAGAAGTTCAGGGTTTCAACGCTGTATTCGTCAGCATCGGTTACACCGGCAGGAATGTTTAAAATCAGGGTGTTTTCATTCAGATTATAAATGCCCAGTTTTTTAGATGCCTTTTTATAAGTCAGCTCGTCGGCGGCATTTAAAGAGAATTTGTGCTTATCAATTGCACCGGAGCCGGATAAATCGGTAGCGGTATTAAGTTGTGTTAACACGCCTTCGGCATTCTTTTCAAAGGTAATCAGCTGGGGCGCTACAGAACCACCGCTTTTGAGTGCCGCAAGTGCCTCTTCGGGAGTTTTGCCGGATGCGCCGTTAAGTCTGATTTTTTCGCCTGACTTAATGATAACCGTTTCGCCGTCTTTGCCGAACACTTTAATTTCAAGCGCCTTGTCAAAGCCGGATGAAAGGTCTGCATCAATCAGGTAGGCATAGTTTGAAGACAGGACAGTAGAACTGTCAACCGCGGCAATTTTGCCCTCAACATCGAGGTAGAAAGTGCCTTCGTCATTTAAGTTAATATCTTCGGTGTAGTTCTTGGCAACTTCATAGAACTTGCCGTCAATTTTGCGTTTTTCACCGTCAATTTCTTCAACCTTGCCGCTTACTTTGGCAGCAGATACCTCAACAGAGATGATGGTGCCGTCAATGCTTTTGGCAACACTTAAAATATCCCATTCAGAAAGGTCAGAAAGTTCTACTAATTGACCGGACTGTGTCATGGTGAATTTAACTTCTTTGTTATCGGGGTCTAAAACGAGGGAGGGATTACCGTATTTATCGGTAATTTTGTGGCTGTTTTCAATCACGCTTTCAACAACCAGATTCGTAAATGAGGTTACAAAAACCAGGTCTGCCACATCGTTATTATCAATGTCAAGGCAGGTAATGCGGCCTGATTCGGGCTGAAGCAGTTCAGCGTCAAACGCGGTTGCCTTGCCGTTAAAAATCATCTGCGCGCCGGCGCCGATGGTCAGTTCCTTGGGGTTTTTGTCATTTTCTTTATCGAGCCAGTATTCAACTAAGGTTACGCCATCTTCTGTGGTTACGCTTTCAATATCGCCTGTTGCAATGGTGGTGGCGTTGTTCTTGCCTTTGTCGGCTCTTGCTAAAATCAGTTCAAAGTCGCCGCTTGCAAGTTCGCGAACATAGTAGGATACATTAAAACCTAACAGGTTTCTGATGGCGGGCAGAGCGGCTTCGGCAACGGTGTAGGTTTTGTCGCCGATTCTGACTTCGTTATCTTTTAATGAACTTGTGCCTGAGATGGAACTGATGCCCAAAGCGGTAATCTGACCGTTGGCTTTTGTTACATCTAAAACATCGGAAAGCAGGGTTTTATCAACAATTTCATATTTTTCATCGTTGCCAAAGCCAACCTGTTCCATCATTTTAACGGTCAGGGCGTTAAAGGTCATTTGTGCAACCATGCCGCGGATAACCGGGTTGTTGTGGCCGGTTACAGCATTTTTGGCAATGCCGACCTGAGAGCCAACAGAGATATAACCGCCGGGGAAGCCGCCTTTGGCGAGTGCTGCCGGCTCGTGACCGATGCTTCTGACTAAAATAGCCATGGCTTCGGCATAACTGATGGCATCATCGGGGCGGAAGTTGCCCTCATCGTCACCTTCAATAATGCCCTGTTCAACGGCAACATTGATATAGCCGTTTGCCCAGTGGTTTTCAACAACATCGGGGAATTTTGTCTGGTGCTGTGAGGACTTGGCAATGTTGCCCATGCCCATAGCTTCAACGGCTACCTTTGCAAATTCAGAACGGCGAATGGTGTCATTGGGGCGGAACATACCGTCATCGTCACCAATCATAATTTCGAGTGCGCCTAAAGTTTCAATTGATTCTTCGTAGGGAGAATCCTTGGCGTCGGAGGGGAGTGCCGCAAAACCGGACACAGCCATACCCAACGACATAACACCTGCCAGAATGCCGGCAGTCAGTTTTTTTGAAATAGTCATGAAGAATTTCCTCCTTGAAATTTTTTATTTTTTCTTCTGTCATCATTTCGGTCAAACCGGCTGTCGAAACATCGCACCTCCCTGTTAGGGTTGCGGCCTGCCTGCGTTTTTTATATGTGGGCAGGTCGCTCTGCGTTTTGTCTGCTAAAGCAGTTTGGCGCAGTTTATGGTGTAGAGCAGAGCCGGGCTCTGCGGTATGTCTTTTTAAGTGCCTGCGATTTTGTCAATGCATCTGACATAAGGTTATACGCCAAAGTGACCCGGAAAGTTCCGCCGGGGCGCAAAAATATACTGTGTAAATTATGGTAAAGGGGCGACGGGTGAAAATAATTTTACTGAAAAAGCGGCTCTTTTCTTGACTTTGTTCCTGAATTTTATTACAATATAGAGTGTTGTGATTGTAAAGAAGGAGGGGCCAAATGTCTGTTTTAATTCGAAATATCGTTTTATCGCCGGATGAAGATGAAAAAACACTGCGTGATAAGGCCCTGGCCCTTCTGGGAAAAAAGGAAAAAGACCTCGTTTCTTTTCACATTCACCGTCAATCGGTGGATGCCCGAAAAAAGCAGGTGCGCCTTGTGTATTCTGTGGCGCTGAGCCTAACGGATGAATCAGGGATTCGTTTTGGTGATGATATTGTGCCGCTCGGTGAAGAAACGCCCGAAAAGCCGCTCGTAAGCCACCTTAAAACCCGCCCCGTGGTTGTGGGAACGGGCCCCTGTGGTCTGTTTTGCGCGTTAACGCTTGCCCGTGCGGGTGCGGCGCCGCTCATTTTAGAGCGCGGCGCAAAGGTTGAAGAAAGAGCCAAAGCGGTAAACGCCTATTGGCAGGGCGGCGCGCTTTTGCCCAACACCAATGTGCAGTTTGGTGAGGGTGGAGCCGGCACTTTTTCTGACGGTAAACTCACCACCCGCATCGGCGATGCAAGAGCCGCCCGGGTGCTTGAAGATTTTCACCGCTTTGGTGCCGATGCAGAAATTTTATATAAAGCAAAACCCCACATCGGTACAGATGTGCTTCGATGTGTAATTCAGAAAATGCGTGAGCATTTAATCGGCCTTGGCTGTGAGTTTCGATTTGAAACTGCCTTGACCGATGTGACCGTTCGTGGCGGCGCTCTGCAGGGCATTACAACTTCGCAGGGGGAATATATCTCCTGTGACCGTTTGATACTTGCCATTGGTCACAGCGCGCGTGACACCTATGAAATGTTGTTTGAAAAAGGCGTTTCTATGATGCAAAAACCCTTTTCTGTGGGTGTTCGTATTGAACATCTGCAAAGTGAAATTGACCGTGCAATGTATGGTGACTATGCCGGTCACCCCCGTCTTGGCCCGGCAGAATATCAACTCTCTTACCGTGAGGGGGGCGATGCCTGCTACAGTTTTTGTATGTGTCCGGGCGGTGTGGTTGTGGCAGCGGCCAGCGAGATAGATACGATTGTGACAAACGGCATGAGTTACCATAGCCGTGATGGCAAAAATGCCAATTCGGCGCTGTGTGTGAATGTGGATGAGCGTTATTTTGACAGTCGCCATCCGCTGGCAGGTGTTGAATTTCAGCGAAAACTTGAGAAAAAAGCATTTGTAATGACTGAGGGCATCGGCGCACCGGTTATGACGGTGGGGAGCCTTTTAATGGGAAAAATGCGTGATTTTGGCCGTGTTTTGCCCACTTACACGGGGCAGACGGTGCTTGCAGATATGACGAAACTGTTCCCCGAGCCGATTGTTGACAAATTAAAAAGCGGCCTTGCGGCCTTTGACAGAAAAATAAGCGGTTTTGCCGCGGCAGATGCTCTGTTAACCGGACCGGAAACCCGCACGAGCGCGCCTGTGAGACTGCTGCGCGACGAACATTTTGAAAGCGTCAGCATCCGTGGGCTATATCCGGCAGGCGAGGGCGCAGGCTATGCCGGCGGCATTATGAGTGCCGCGGTGGACGGCATTCGTGTGGCTGAAGCAATTTTAGAGCAGGCAGGGGGAGAAAGAGATGAGTAAAAAAACGGCAAGCCTTTTGGCCGTGCTCATTACGGCGGCTTGGGGGTCATCGTTTATTTTAATGAAAAATGTGGCGGCCGATGTGCCTGCGCTGGGCTTTTTAACCTTGCGTTTCGGTATGTCGGGCTTGATTCTTGCCATTGTATTTTGGAAACAGTTGAAAAACTTCACCAAAAAAACGGTTTTGCAATCGTTTGCTTTGGGTTTGCTATTGGCGGGATATATGATTTTTCAGGTAGTGGGGCTTCGGTCAACCTCGGCCTCAAACTCGGCGTTCATCACAAGCCTGAGCGTTTTGATGGTGCCGTTTTTATCGGCAATGTTACTTAAAAAATCACCCACCTGCAGCAACTGGACGGGTGTGATTCTTGCCATTTTCGGTTTGGTTTTCGTCACGGGCATTTATCAGGGCGTCGATGCTTTATCAATCGGTGACTTTTTAACTTTTTTATGTGCCCTTTGTGTGGCGGCGCACATCATTGTGGCCGATACATATTTAAAAGAAAGCGACCCGATGCTTTTGGGTATTGGTCAGATTCTGGCCGCGTTTATTTTGTCAATGATTGCGTGGACGGTTCAAACACCGCAAAGTTTTGCCACGGTGGAATATACCGGCGCGCTGATTTTGGCCGTTGTGCTGACGGCGGTGTTCTGCACCTCATTTGCCTTTACCGCGCAGATTGTTGTGCAAAAGCATTTGTCGCCTGCCCGCGTGGCGGTTATCTTTACGCTTGAGCCGGTGTTTGCTTATTTATATGCACTCGTAATACCCGGCCCGGGCGGCGTGACAGAGGCACTGACCTGGTCAAATGTTCTGGGTTGTGTGTTGATTGTTGGCGGTATGATTATTTCTGAAAGCGGTATTTTAAACAGAAAAAAATAAAAAAATATATAGAAAGGTTGTTTTAAGATGAAAGAACTTTCTGAAAAGGTTTTGCACTATCTTGAATCCGTAGAGGGCGAAACATTGGAGTTGTTGGAGACTCTGTGTAAAATCCCTGCACCCTCACACCATGAAGAAAAAAGAGCTGAGTTTTGTCTCAAGTGGTTTTTGGAGCACGGCGCCAAAGGGTCTTATATTGACGATGCGCTGAATGTGGTTTATCCCTTAAACTGCGAAGGACGGGATGATATCATCGTCTTTATGGCACATACCGATACGGTGTTCCCCGATATGGAGCCCCTGCCGTATAGCAGCGACGGAGAATATATTTATTGCCCCGGTGTTTGTGATGACACCGTGTGCCTTGTGCAGATTATGATGGCGATGAAATATGTTTTGGAAAATGATTTAAAACCGGGCTGTGGCATTTTGTTTGTGGCCAATGCCTGTGAAGAGGGTCTGGGTAACCTCAAGGGTATTCGCCAGATTATGAAGGATTATGAAGGCAGAATCGCCGGTGTTTATACCGTAGACGGTGGCTACCGTCACATTGTGAACCGTTGTGTTGGCTCACACCGCTACCGCGTGACGGTTGAAACCGAGGGTGGTCATTCTTATGGCGCTTTCGGCAAGAAAAACGCCATTCATTATATATCTGAACTCATCTGCCGTCTCTATGAGCAGACCGTACCCGAAAAAGAGGGCACCAAAACAACCTATAATGTGGGCATCATTGAGGGCGGAACCTCGGTTAACACCATTGCACAGCAGGTTTCGGCTATGTATGAATATCGTTCAGATGATAAAGAAAGCCTTGCTATTATGCAAAAATCATTTGAAGATGAGATTGAAAAAACGCGCGCAAAAGGCGTGGAAGTTACCGTTGAACTGTTGGGTGAGCGCCCCTGTTCCGGCAATGTGGATGAGAAAATACTGGGCGAAATGGCCGAAAGATGTATGTCTATTCAGATGAAACACTCCGGCATGCCCTGTGTGGCAGAATCAGGCTCTACCGATGCGAATATTCCCCTGTCTTTGGGTGTTCCGGCAATCTGTTTGGGCAGTTATGTGGGTGCCGGCGTGCATACCCGTGAGGAGAAACTGAAAATCAGCAGCATTCCCATTGGTCTTAAAATTGTTACTGAACTGATTTTAGGATATTTTGAAGAATAACAACAAAAAAAGGCCCGCAGTAAGCAAAACTTGCTGCGGGCGTGTTTTTATTATACTTATTCGTAAACTTTGCACATAAGCGCGCGAATATAGCCTTTGCAGGTGGTGGTAGAGTAAACATAAAAACCTCTGCCGTAATAAAACCGCACAAGCGGAAAGGCCTTTGCCGCTGTGTGGAGTACCACGCGCTTTACACCTCTGCGGCGCATTTCGGCATCAAACACAGCCATGATAGATTTACCGATGCCCAAATTCTGATAGTCATCACTCACACCAAAACGCGAAAGATAGGCGGTGTGCTCGTTAATCTGCTCCACGCGCACGCTGCCCACAACCACCTCGTCGATGTAGGCAACATACACATCTTTATGCAAAATGTCATATTCTACCTGCTCTTTGGTTTCGTGTAGGGCGGCGGTATCGGTGATGCCGGCCACTTCAATATATTTTTTAAACGCCTGCTGTGTAATTTTAATAATACTTTCGGTATCATCAAGCGTTGCTTTGCGAACAGAAAACATAGTCTTTACCTCCTGCGATTATTTTTTGTCACCCATCAGCATAACCATAACGGCTTTCTGCGCGTGGAGACGGTTTTCAGCCTCATCAAACACTGCAGAATTTGGTCCGTCAATTACGCTGTCGGTCACTTCCATACCCCTGTAAGCGGGCAGACAATGGAGGAAGATGGCATCTTTTTTAGCAAGAGCAAACAGTTCGTCATTCACCTGATAGGGAGAGAACGACTTAATTTTTTCTGCCTTCTGATCTTCCTGGCCCATGCTCACCCAAGTGTCGGTATAAACCGCATCGGCATTTTTAACAGCCTCTTTTGCATCGGTGGTGATGGTGATTTTGGCGCCGGTCAGTTTGGCGCGTTCTATCGCCTGTGACACAACCGTTTCATCGCAGGGGTAATTAGCCGGTGTTGCAATGGCAATTTCCATGCCGGTTTTAGCGCAACCATAGAGCAGAGAGTGGGCAATGTTGTTGCCGTCGCCCACATAGGCAATCTTTTTACCGGCAAGCTTGCCGCAATGTTCTTTAATTGTTAAAAGGTCAGCTAAAATCTGGCAGGGGTGCAATAAATCTGTCAGACCGTTAATGATGGGAATAGAGCCGTATTTGGCTAAATCTTCCACATCTTCCTGTTTAAAGGTTCGAATCATAATACCGTCTAAAAAGCGGGAGAGAACCTTGGCTGTATCGTGAATGGTTTCGCCGCGGCCGAGCTGAATATCATTTGAACTTAAAAACAGCGCGTTGCCGCCTAACTGATACATCCCCACTTCAAAGGAAACGCGGGTGCGGGTAGAAGATTTGGTGAAAATCATACCCAGCGTTTTGCCTTTTAACAGGTGGTGTGTGATGCCTTCTTTTTGTTCTTTCTTCAGTTTCTCTGCTAATGTAAGAGCGGTCTTAATGTCTTCGGGAGACCAATCGTGTAATGATAATAAATGTTTCATTTTATTCTGCTCCTTTAATACTTTCGGTTAAAACGGCTACAAAGTCGTCAGCATCTTTTTGCGAGATGATGAGAGGCGGTGCCAGGCGGAGAATGCTGTCACCCACTGCGCCGGTGATGTAGCGCTTTTCAAACAAAGCGCCCTGAATGTTTTTGGCAATCGGCTCTTTAAACTCAACACCGATTAAAAGGCCAAGCCCTCTGACTTCTTTAATGACGGGGAAAGTTTTTTGCAATTTTTTCAGTTCATTTTTTAAATAATCACCAACGGTTTTGGCGTTTTCAACCAGTTTTTCTTCTTCCATCGCCTTAAAAACGGCAAGACCTGCGGCAGTTGCCAGCGGGTTACCGCCAAAGGTTGTGCCGTGGTCACCAGGGGTGAAAGCGCAGGCAGAATCCTTGGCACAAACTGCGCCGATGGGAACGCCGCCGCCCAGCGCTTTTGCCAGCGTGAAAATATCCGGCTCAATGCCATATTGTTCATAGCAGAAGAGCGTGCCCGTGCGCCCCATACCGGTCTGCACTTCATCAACAATGAGCAAAATGTCTTTTTCCTTGCAGAGTGCAACGATGCTATCTACATAACTTTGTTCCATCGGTCGCACGCCCGATTCACCCTGACAGAGTTCCATCATAATGGCAGCGGTGTTATCGGTCACCGCGTTTTTGAGAGCCTCAAAATCGTTGATGGGAACATGGGTAAAGCCGGGGGTTAAGGGTTTGTAAGGCTTTTGATATTTCTCCTGACCGGTTGCCGCAACACAGGCAAGCGTTCTGCCGTGAAAGGAGTTGGTCAGGGTGATGATTTCCTTTTTTTCGGGTTGATTTTTTTTGTAAAAATACATTTTTGCAAGCTTGATAGCGCCCTCATTTGCTTCAGCGCCTGAGTTTGCAAAAAACACCTTGTCTGCAACCGAGTGAGTAACAATCTGCTCTGCAAGTTTTGCCTGATTTTCAATGTAATACAGGCTGGAGGTGTGGAGCAGTTTATCGACCTGCTCGTGCAGAGCGTTTGTGAGCGTGGGGTGGCAATGACCCAGCGCGCTGACGGCAATGCCGGCTAAAAAGTCGGTATATTCTGCACCTTCGGTGTCATACAGGTGCATCCCTTTGCCGTGTGTAAAGCAAACGGGGGTGCGCTTGCCAAAGGTATTCATATAATACTGTTCGTCTAAAGCCATAATGGCTTGCAGGTTCATAACAATCCTTCCTTTTATATAAAGTTATAACAATTTCATTCGTTTCTTTATAATTATACACTAAAATGAATAAATATGCAATAGTTTTTTTGAAATTTTTTCTGAAAAACAGCATAAAATAAGAGAAAGAGGCGATTTTGTTCTTTGCATAATGGAAGCATTTATGCAAAGAGGCTACTACAAAACGGTGCGACACTTTATTTGTCAGAAATGAATTTTCAAAAATGAGAGAAAAAAGTTTTCGAAAAACCAATTTGTTTTGCCAATATCTTTTATTATTTGTGAAAATATTACAATATAATTGGATTTTTATGATTTTAACCTTGACATATTTGGAATTTTGTTGTACAATTGATGCATAAAATACAATCTGGGGGTTCAAATCATGGGTTATGAATATGACAACCGCTTTCCAATAAAACTCAAAATGCTCCGTCTTGAAATGGGGCTTTCGCAGGAGAAATTTGCTCTGCGGGTTGGCCTTTCACGAAGTTGCCTTGCCAATTATGAAACGGGCAACCGTCAGCCGGATATGAAAACCATTGAAGCCATTGCAAATCGTTGCGGTGTGGCAGTTTCGCTTCTGGCAGAAGAAACCTCATACGCGGAATGTGAGTTTTGTGAGAGTGATAAAAAAAAGAGTTCCGGGTTAAAGACGATGATTCAAAGCAGAGGAAACACGCTGGATATTTCTCACCTGCCGCCGGAATATAAAATTTGTATGATTGAATATTATAATTATGTTTGCTCCAAGTATCAGAAAAATAAAAAGTAAAAATCAGGCTGCGGCGAATGTTTTGCTGCAGCCTGATTTTTTATAAGGATTCTATAAAAGTGGCGTGCCACTTGTTGATAAAATTTTTGAGCGGTGAATGTCGCAATCGGTGGGTAAAAATCCTTCAATGTATTGCTGCATGGCAAAAAGCACAAGTTCCGGCTTTAAGTTGGCGGCGGGGCCGGCTGAAAGCGTCATTGTGAGCATGATGCCGTCTTCATCTGCCCCGGAAACAGAGAGTGCGTAAATATCCGGCAGAATGTCGGTCTCTTCAGTTTTTCTCTTGGTTTTCTTTTCCACAATCACAGAGGGGCGATTAGTGAAGGCTTCAATTTTTTCTTTGCTGATGAGCGGGCAGGCAACCGTCACACGGTATTCGGCCCAGCGGATATCTGAAAGTTTTTTAGTGCCGGGAATGATTTCGGCAAGGCCGTTAATATGTAACCCCATCGGTAGCGCGCGATTGAGCGCCTCAATGTCATCTTTTGTAAGAGGACGGTCGGTTTCTGCATCCATTAGTTCACATTCGCTTGTCACGCCGACAGAAAGTGGCAGGCCAATGGCGAGTTTGGGGTGCGGATTAAAGCCTTCAGAATAGGTCAGGGGGATGTGCGCCCGTTTAAAAGAGCGTGAAAACAGGCGGATTAAATCTAAATGAGAAACATATTTTGCTTCGCCGTATTTGGCATAGCAAAAACGGTATTTAATCACAGAAATCACCCTCCTCAAATTCCTTGATTCCACAGCCGGAGCAAGACTCGCGGCAGTTTTTTGTCACCTCGCCGCGTTTTGCTTTTTCGTTTTCGCGCATTAAAAATTCGCGCGTTACGCCGGGGTCAATAATCTCCCACGGGAGCACTTCTTCATAACTGCGCTCTCTGCGGTTATAAAAGTCGGGGTCAACCCCTTCCTGATGAAAGGCCTCCATCCACAAGTCATATTGGAAACATTCCTGCCACGCGTCAAACCGAACGCCCAGTTTTTGTGCTCGCAAAAGCACCTTTGTCAGGCGGCGGTCACCGCGGGCAAACACACCCTCTAACACGCTGAGTTTTGCTTCGTGGTAGTTATAACTGATGGCCTTGTCGCGAATTTCGTCTTTGATGAGATGCTGTTTGTCTCGCAGGGTTTCAATATCATCCTGCGGGGCCCATTGAAAGGGTGTGAACGGCTTGGGAACAAATGATGAAGCAGAAACCGTTACGCGCAGGCCTTTGTTTCGTTTTTCTTTCGGGGTATCCCGATACGCCTGCACAACCTTGTGCGCTAAGTGAGCAATTTGCTTTACATCCTCGTCTGTTTCTGTGGGCAGGCCAATCATGAAATATAGTTTAACACCGCTGTAGCCCCCGGCAAACGCCAGAGAAACCGAGCGGATTAAGTCTTCTTCATTCACGCCTTTGTTAATTACATCGCGCAGGCGCTGTGAACCGGCCTCGGGCGCAAAAGTAAGACCGCTTTTGCGAACTTTTTGCACCTTTTGCATTAAATCAAGTGAAAAGTTATCAATGCGTAAAGAGGGCAGGCTTAAGTTGATTTTTTTCTGCACGGTGAGGTCAAGCAGGCCCTCAGTGAGTTCCTTTAATTCAGGATAGTCGCTGGTTGAAAGGCTTGACATTGAAATTTCTTCATAACCTGTACTGTCAATGAGTTTTTCGGCAAGTGCAAGCAGTCGCTCGGGGCTGCGGCGTCTCACCGGGCGGTAAATCATTCCTGCCTGACAAAAACGGCAACCGCGAATGCAACCGCGGAACAGTTCAAGGGTAATGCGGTCGTGGATAATTTCCATATAAGGCACAATCATCGTTTCGGGGTAGAAACAGGCATCCATATCGCGCACGATTTGTTTTTTCACGCGTCGGGGCGCAGCGGTATGGTTAGGCACCATCTCTTTAATTGTGCCGTCTTCGTTGTAAGTAACATCATAAAACCGGGGCACATAAATGCCGCGGATGGAAAGAAGCGATTCTAAAAACTTAATTTTCGGCTCGCCCGATTGTTTCCACTTGCGGTAAGCATCCATCACTTCAATGATTTGCTCTTCGCTTTCGCCAATCATAAAAAAGTCCATCACATCGGCGAGCGGCTCGGGGTTGTAGGCACAGGGGCCGCCGGCATAAACAAAGGGCATATCTTCACCACGGTCGGCAGAAAGAGCAGGAATGCCGGCTAAATCAAGCATGTTGATGATGTTTGAATAACTCATTTCATACTGCAGCGTAAAGCCGACAATGTCAAAGTCTTTTACCTCTGTTCTTGTTTCTAAAGAAAACAGAGCAATGTTATGCTCGCGCATTTTTTCTTCCATATCCGTCCAGGGTGCAAACACGCGCTCGCAGTAAACATCCTTTTGGTTATTTAACAGGTGATAGAGAATTTTAATGCCGAGATGCGACATGCCAACTTCATACACATCAGGAAAGCAAAAGGCAAAACGGATGAAAATCTCTGCAAGGTCTTTATGTACGCTGTTATATTCTGTACCAACATAGCGCGCCGGCTTTTGCACTTCTTTTAAAATTTTGCTCAATTCCATTGTATTAGTCCTTTCAGGGTCTAGTTTCCTAAAACAGTTTTTAAATATTCTAAAGAATAAAATTTATGGTCAATGCATTCGGTGAGCAGACTGCCCACATGCTCTTCGAGTTCCAAAAGCACCTCATTTGACAGGCGAAAGGCAAAGGCCTTTTTGTCATCTGATTCTAAAATATATATCATTGCATTGCGGCAGGCGGGTGAAATTTCACGCGTGCCGGCCTTGCGGCAATCAGGGCAGAGTGTGCCGCCCTCTTTGGGTGAAAAATAGGCTGTTTCATGACTGCCGCAAAGGGTGCAACCGTCTAAATAAGGCATAAAGCCAAGATATTCAAGCAACTTGAGTTCATACACACACTTAACGGTTCTGAGTTCGCCGCCCCAGCGGGCAAACAAATAAAAGGTGTTTAAAAACAGCGATAAAAGACGCTCGGCGCCGGCCTCCTCCTGCACCGTGTAGCCGGTCAGGTCGGCAATGTAGGTTGCAAAGGCGAGGCGTTCAATGTTTGAAGTTAAACTGTAAAAACTCTCTAACAGCTCGCAACTCTGCACCCGATACACCTCGCTGCCGGGGGAGAGCACAAATTCGCTGTATGCAAACAGAGCCGTGCCGGCCGCGCGCTGATTTTTAAAGCCGCGGGCACCCCGGGCCGAGGCCCGGATTACGCCGAAATCTTTAGTAAAGAGGGTCAGCATCAGGTCGTTATCTTTTACCTTGGTCTGCCTGATGACCACTCCCGTCGTGTTTAAAAGTTTCATAATCACCACAGTTTTCTTTTGAATTTGCTGATTGTTTATAGAGTAAATAACTTTCAATGCTGCCTGTTTTTGTGAAAAAATCCCACGCAAAATTCTCCAGCATTTTCTTGCCCCCTGCCAAATGTTTTTACTACTATTTTGACGACACAGCGGGGGAATATACCACAAAAATTCTGAATAAATTTTCCAAACGAGCGTTATTCACCGGTGTAGCCAAAGTTTTTCAGGGCGGCTTCGCGGTTGCGCCAGTCATCTTTCACTTTTACCCAGAGTTTTAACAGAACTTTTTTATCCAGCATTTTTTCTATGTCGGCGCGGGCGAGCGAACCGGCTTCTTTTAAAACAGAGCCGCCCTTGCCGATGATGATGCCTTTGTGACTTTGTTTTTCGCAGTAAATGTTCACTTCAATGTCATAGAGTTTGTCTTTTTCTTTCATAGAAAAAACTTCAATGGCAATGCCGTGCGGAATCTCTTGCTCTAAAAGATATAGCAGTTTTTCGCGAACAAGTTCAGCCACGAGTTGGCGTTCGGGCTGGTCGGTCACGGTATCTTCGGGGAAGAACATTGGCCCTTCGGGAATAAAGCCCGAAATTTCGTCAAGAAGCGCCTTGACGCCATCATTTTGCCGTGCCGAAATCATATAAACCGAGGCAAAGTCAAACGCGGCCTGATAGGCTGCGATGACGGGGAGAAGCAGGTCTTTTTTAATTTTATCAATTTTGTTGATGACTAAAATAACGGGGAGGTTGGTTTTCTTTAAATCTTCCATTATTTTCAGTTCAATTTTGCCCGGCTGGGCGGTGGGTTCTACCAAAAAGAGCACCACATCGGCATCGCGCATGGCGCTGCCGGCCGATTTCATCATCGTTTCGCCCAGTTTGGTAAAGGGGCGGTGAATGCCCGGTGTATCAACAAACACCATTTGCAGATTCTCACCGTGATACACCCCTAAAATGTTGTTTCTTGTGGTTTGGGGCTTGTCAGAAATAATGGCAATTTTCTGCCCGATGATTTGGTTGAGCAAGGTCGATTTACCCACATTCGGTCTGCCGCAAATGGCCACAAAGCCTGATTTAAATTCGCTCATACTCAGTTTCCTTTCTTAACGCGCTTGCCTTTAAACAGAACGGTAAGCCCGAATTTCGGGAGCGCCATCATTCTGAAAAAGCGAGAGGGTTGCTTCATCAGGCGGTAGAACCATTCAAGGCCTGCCTTTTGATATTTTTCCGGTGCACGCTCTACGGTGCCTGCCCAAACATCCAGACTGCCGCCAACGCCTAAAAGAAGTTTTGCGCCGAGTTCATCTTTGTGTGCAGCAATCCACTTTTCCTGCTTGGGTGCGCCGAGGCAGACAAAGAGAATATCCGGCTTTTTGGCTTTAATATCTTCAATAATTGCTTTTTCTTTTTCTGCATCAAAATAACCGTCAGAAAAGCCGCAAACCGCAAGGCCAGGATAGGTTTCTTTCAGGTTTTTAATGGCAAGTTCTGCCACGCCGGGTTTGCCGCCGAAAAAGTAAAGACTATATTTGCCGCAGGACGCGGTTTCAATCAGTTTTGATGCCAGGTCAAAACCTGCCACGCGCTGGGGCAGAGG
>JAZRUU010000081.1:0-19743 GCA_045652725.1 Clostridia bacterium
AAACCGCTTGAGTGCATGCGCGGCAACTAAAACAGCCAGCGAGTCTTTGCCGCCCGAAAGACCGACGGCAATGCGGTCGCCTTCTTGTATCATATCATAATCTTCAATTGCGCGGCGCATATGGCTGAGAAGATGCTGCATAAAATCCCTCCGTTTCACGGTCTGTAACTGTTATTGTAAAATCAGTGAATGATTTAGATGCCACGCATCAAAGGCTCCCTTGTGCAAAGGGAGCTGTCAGCGTAGCTGACTGAGGGATTGTTTTACTTGATTTATTTACAACCCCTCCGCGTTTGCTTCACAAACCCACCTCCACTTACACAGGGGAGGTATTTTTTGATTTTGCCTTTTTTTGACAATCTTTTTAGAATCATATCAAGTTAAGACCAAAATATAGCTAAATTAAATTCGTTTTTAGTGTGCGAAGCACATTTAGCTGCCGCAGGCAATTTAGCTGTGTTTACTCAATTTAGCTCGCAGAACGCGAATTTAGCTGAATAGATTTAACAAAGCTAAATCTATTCTAACATATAATCAAGTTTTTTTCAATGAAGTCGCACAAGAGTAAAAACATTTTAAAGTTTATTCACAATTTTCTTCAGTTGTGCATTGGGTTTCGCCATCAGAGAGGCGCAGGCGGAATTTTGTGCCCGGCGGACATTGATAAACACTTTTCAGCGGCGTTCCGTCTGCAAGGCTCGCGTAAGCATACCCGCGGGACAAGGCAGAAAGCGGGCTGAGTGCATCAAGTTTGCCGGCACAGGCCGCAAGCCGATAGGTTAAACTGTCAAACAGTTTTGCATAGGCGTGGGTGCTGTTTTTCTGCAAATAGTCGAGCGTGACGCGTTTTTCTGCAATTTTGTCTCGCATTCCGGCAAGCGCGGGACTTTTTTTGAATGCATCCAGCGTTTTTTGGCGTGAAAGCAGGCTGTGCTCTATTTCTGCAAACAGACCGTTTTTAATTGCCGAAAGTTGCTGATGCAGTTCGGCTGCAGACGGCACGGCAAGTTCTGCCGCGGCTGATGGGGTTGGGGCGCGCAGATCGGCAACAAAGTCAGCAATGGTGAAGTCGGTTTCGTGCCCGACAGCGGAGATGACGGGGATGCGTGAGGCAAAAATGGCCCTTGCCACACATTCTTCGTTAAAGGCCCACAAATCTTCAATAGAGCCACCGCCGCGGCCTGTAATAATCACATCACCCAGGTTTTGTTTATTGATTAAGGTAATTGCCTCTGCAATTTGCAATGCAGCGCCCTCGCCCTGCACCAAAACGGGCAGAACGCGGACAGCGGCAAGCGGATAGCGCCGGCCGAGCACATTTAAAATATCGCGCACGGCCGCGCCTGATGCGGCTGTAACCACACAGACCGTTTCG
This sequence comes from Clostridia bacterium, assembly GCA_045652725.1. Taxonomy (GTDB): domain Bacteria; phylum Bacillota; class Clostridia; order UBA1381; family UBA9506; genus UMGS755. Next base: position 1,376 of record JAZRUU010000081.1, read on the forward strand.
GGGTAAGCCGGCAGCGGCTTTTTGTGGGCAGGGTCAAATAAACCCTCTGCCTCAAGTTTTTGTTTTAATTTTTCAAAGGCGGCGTAGAGTGCCCCCTCGCCATCCGGCTCAAGCGTTTCAATATAGAGTTGATAAGCGCCACCCGGCTCATAGACAGAGATTCTGCCGCGGGCAGAAACTTTCATTCCATCCTCCGGCTCAAAGCGCAGCGTGGTGGCGGCAGAGCGAAACATCACCGCGCGAAGCACCGAGCCTTCATCCTTTAATGTCAGGTAGATGTGGCCTGAGGGGTGGCGTTTGCAGTTTGAAATTTCACCTTTTATGCAAATATCTTTTAAATATCCGTTGTGCTCAATCACGCGGCGAATGTAATGGTTCACCTGCGAGACGCTGACGGTCATAACTTCTTGCTCCATAGCAATCTCCTTTAAAAGAAAAAAGCCCCCGTGGGGTGGGGTGCTTTATTCACTGTCTCTCGCTTTGTTGACGGAGGATAAGACACCATTGACAAAGGAAGATGCCTTTTCACCCTCATAATCTTTGGCAAGTTGCACCGCCTCGTTGATGACAATGCCGGCGGGAATGTCAGGACTGAACAAAAGCTCGCAAATGCCGATGCGCAGGCTGGCAAGGCTCACCTTGGAAAGTCGTGAAAGCGCCCAGCCGCGGATGTTCTTTTCTATCTGCTCATCAATTTCAGCCAGATGCGAAAGAGCAGTGCGAACAAGATTTTCAAGATAGTCTTTCTGCCCGTCAACCTCCGGACGGTAGTCATAGTAGAGTTCTAACAGAGAATCAGCATCAAGTTTTTGAAACTCGTGCTCAAAAATAATGATAAATGCGGCTTCTCTGGCTTCTTTTCTGGTCATGGTAACGCTCCTGTCTTTTGTATTTTACAAAATATAGCCCAAGGCTTCTGTCAAATTTTTCGCGGGGAGAATTTTCATACCCTGCGGAACTTTTAAATTTTTTGTGTTTGCCTGCGGAATCAGGCAGGCTTTAAAGCCAAGTTTTTTGGCTTCGGCAATGCGGCGTTCAATCTGGTTCACGGCACGCAGTTCGCCGGTGAGCCCCACTTCGCCGATGGCCACGATGGCGTTATCAATCGGGCGGTTGCGAAAGGCCGAGGCAATGGCGAGTGCCAGCGCAAGGTCAACAGCAGGCTCATCTAACCGTATGCCGCCAATGATGTTGACATAGGCATCCTGATTCTGCAGATTAAGGCCCACACGCTTTTCTAAAACGGCAATCATCAGATTCACACGGTTATAGTCAACCCCGGTTGCCATTCGGCGTGGCACACCAAAGGCGGTGGGCGAAACAAGTGCCTGAATTTCGGCAAGCATGGGGCGGGTGCCCTCCAGCGTGCAAACAACGGCAGAGCCGGGCGCCTGCTCGGGGCGACCCTCAAGCAACATCATTGAGGGGTTTTCAACTTCTGTGAGGCCCGAATCGGTCATTTCAAACACGCCAATTTCATTTGTTGGTCCAAAACGGTTTTTCACAGCACGCAAAATGCGGTAACTGTGGTTGCGCTCGCCCTCAAAATAAAGCACGCAGTCAACCATATGCTCTAAAACCTTGGGTCCGGCAATGGCCCCGTCTTTTGTGACATGACCCACAATGAAGACCGCTGTGGCATTTTCCTTGGCGTAGCGCATCAGCGCAAGGGTTGCCTCGCGCACCTGACTGACGCTGCCGGGGGCAGAGGCAATGTCAGGGTGATACATGGTTTGAATAGAGTCAACAATTAAAACATCGGGCTTAATTTCATCAAGCGCCGCGTTTATGGCAGTAATATCAGTTTCAGATAACACCATAAATGAAGGTGCATCGTCACTTAAGCGGTCAGACCGCATTTTCAGTTGCTTTTCTGATTCTTCGCCCGAAACATAAAACAGCGTTACCTGCTTGTCAAGCCGTGTGGCGAGTTGGAGGAGCAGGGTTGATTTGCCGATGCCCGGGTCACCGCCAACGAGCACCAAAGAACCGCGAACGACACCGCCGCCCAGAACACGGTCAAGTTCACCAATGCCGCAAAAAAGGCGGCTGTAGTCTGTTACATCCACCTGCGATAAGTTGGTGGGCTTTGCTTTTAGCATGGTGGCAACGCGTGCCGGCTGCTTATCGGTTTTTACAATTTCTTCTTCCAATGTGTTCCAACCGTCGCAACCGGGGCAACGCCCCATCCATTTGGCGGATTCATAGCCGCAGGCGGTGCAAACATATTTTGTTTTTACTTTCACGGCGGCTATCCTTTCGTTATGTTAATTGGCAGGTGTTTCTGCAGGAACCTCCGGTGCGGTTGAAGATTCAGCCGCGGAGGAAGCAGGCTCATCTGCCGGGGTTTGCTCAACATTCGGCGGCATAATGGGAATGGGTGCGCTGCTCGGAGCAGGCGTTTTTTCGGTTGCATCACCTGTATTTTCACCTGCTTCGGGGTTGTTGCCCTCTGTTTGGGGCGTGTCCCCCTCGGGGGCAGGTGCTTCTGAGGGTACAGGCATTGTGCCAACTATTTCAATACGGTCAGCAGGCAGATAGGTGCTCTTGGTTAAAAATTCTGTTTTAACCACCTTGCCGTTTTCTTTTGTAATTTTATAGGTGTTGTGTGTGCTGCCGTAAGAACCTTTTTCTTCAACCTTAACGGTGCCAACGGGCAGAGTGGGGTCCTCGGTTTGCACGGTGTTATAGTTTTTTGAAGCGATTTGCTCGGTGGTGATTTCAATGGTTTTGTTTTTGTTTTCTTTTATGCCGTAAACAGAAATTTTGTTGTAGCCGCCCGCGGCGCTTGCAACAATTTTAACCGGGTGGTTTGTGTTGTTTGAGAATTTAAAGTCAATACTGCCGTAAGAAACCGTGGCATCACGCCCGAGCGGCACATAAGAAACCGGCAGTGAGTGGTTGGTTCGGTAAACAATGTTAAGGTCAGCCAGCACCACCGCATTAAACAGCGTGGATGAAACCTGGCAGATGCCGCCGCCAATACCCGGCTCTGAACGGTTGCCCACATACACGGTGGCGGTTCTGAAACCGCGTGCGGCCGTGCGGGGGCCAACGGTGTCATTATAAGAAAAAACATCACCGGGGGCGAGCACAACGCCGTCAATTTTCTTGGCGGCAAGGCTCACATTGTGTGAACGCGCCACATCGCCGGCGTTATATTTTGAAGTGTAGGTTCCAAGCAGGTCTGAAAACAAATTGTTTTTAATTTGTTCTGCGGTAACCTGCGGCTGAATCACGGTTACGGGAACGGTAATCACATCACCGGGGTTCTGGTCAATGATGGCCTGTGCAGCGGCAACATCAAAAGAAACGCCGGGTTTTTCATCAATAATGGTCAGTTTTTGATTTTCAATTTTATATTCAGCATCAACAGGTTCATCGCTGATTTCGTTATAGATTTCCTGCGCGCTTGGTTCTTTGGGTTTCATTTCTTTAACCGTCAGCACGAAGGGTTTATCTGCCGATAAAAGCGCGGTGGTTTTAAATGTTTCCATCGCTTCGGGAATGTCAATAAAATTGCCGGGGATGCCGCGTGTGATGGTTAATTCTTCACCTGTGAGTGAAAAATGCATCTCCTGACCGGGGTTGTCAATCAAGGCGGCCAGTTCACCAAAATAGGTCTCCAGCAGAACTTCGTCACAAATAAGTGTCGGCGCGAGAATGATGCCGTCTTTTTTAATAGCAAAAATTTCTTTTATGCGGTCAATGATGTTGCCGTTTTTGCCCAGTGCATGGGCGCGATTCACAGTAGCCTCAACATCAACCTCGCAGGCGAGGTCTTGCAGGCGGATTTCTTTTTCAGCTGTGCCGCACTTGAGCGTTACAATATTATCAATGGGCGTGGCATAACGCGCGGCGATTTCTTCACCTGCTTCATCAGCCGTTAACCCGCTAAGGTTCACATCCTGCACCCAGACACCGTCTGCAATCACATCAGTAGTTAAAACGGCGGCCAGCGCAGCAGAGGTTACCACAATAAACAGCGCTAAAATACCAAGAATTACCCAAAGGATGATAAATTTTTTGTTATGTAAATGTTTTGCATTTTCAGCAAGATTCATAATATCACGCTCCACCTTCTATTATAAATCGAAAAACGGCGTTTGTAAACTGTTTTATCATAAATTTCACACCATTTTCCGTAAAATTACAATGCAAGTGACAGAAAAAAGGAAGCCGTTCGCTTTTGTAGGCGAGACGGCTTCCTAAAAACCTTATAGGGGAGAATTATCGGTTTAAAAGCCAGGTGGCAAGATTCAGATAGCCGGCAAAGGTAATCCACAGCCAATAAGGGAGCATTAAAAGGCCGGCGGCGTGAGAAATGCGATAAAATTTTGCGACCGCAATACCTGTGAAAAGCCAGAGAAGAAGCAGCACCCAAAAGGCGGTTAAAAGCATTTGCAGGCGAAAGAACACGAGCGGCCAGATAAAACTCAGAAGCAGCGAAATGGCATAATATTTCAGCGCATCACGCACATAGTCTTTTTCTGTGCCGCGGCGGCAGATTAAGTAACTTGCAATGCCGATTAAACTGTAATGAACCGTCCATATAATCGGGAACAGGAACCCCGGCGGTGCTAAAAACGGTTTTTGCAGAGCTGCATAAAATTCACGGCTGTTTTGCGTTAAAAATCCGGCCAAACCGCCTAGTGCAAGGGGAATGGCAATGCAAACGGCCAGTTTTAAAATATGTCTGGCGTTAATTACCTTAAATGTGCTTCCCATACAAACATCCTTTCCTTGCCGCAAGGCTATAGGTTTATGGCAGATTCAGTTTTAATATATGCAGGTATGGGGAGAAATATGTGAAACTAATCTAAGGGCACAACAATCTCCTGCCCGATGGAGAGTGCAGAGTTTTTCAGGCCGTTTTCGTATTTGACCTTATCGACAAAGGTGCGCAGGTTCATGTTTGGGGGGCAGTAGGGCTCGCAAAGTTCCCAAAGGGTATCGCCTGCATCGGCGGTGAGGGTGATTTCGTGCACGCCGCTGTCAGCTAAAGGGGCAATGGTGCAGGTGAACAGAATCAGAATGGCGGCTACAATGATGTATAAATTCATTCTTTGTTGTTTGGCACGCTTTGTATATGAGATTCTTCTGTTTTTTCTTGTTAACATGGTAAACACTCCTTTTAGAACAAATGTTCACAGAACTTATGTTCGTAAATTCATTTTAGCAGAACAAATGTACGGTGTCAATAGGGAAATTTAAAAAAGTTAAAAAACAACCAAAAAGTTGTAAATAACTTTGCCCCGTTTTTTTATTTGCCCATTCACCGTCAGTATGGTATAATAAACGCATACATTATTCAATTTTAATCGGTAGCGTTTATTGCACCATAAATTACCTTAATAATTTTAAAAGGAAAATTTATGGTATAATGAACATATAGGCCTTTTAATAAATAAGGAAAAAGAATGCCACAGTTGTGCGTTTTTAAAAACCTATATGCCGATTGTTGGGGCAGAAGCGCCTTTTTGTCAGCGTGTTTTGCTTCTGTAATTGTATTGTATCATTATTTGGTGTCCGATATGCAGGACAGTTGTTGTGTTATAATGAAACCACGATAGAATCAGAAAAGGGTGTGGAAAATGGAACGGAGAAAAACCAGACAGATTATGGTTGGCAATGTGGGCATTGGCAGCGAACATCCCATTTCAATTCAGTCAATGCTGTGTTCACCTAACGGTGATTTTGAGGCGGCGCTTGTGCAAACAAAAGCGTTGGCAGATGCCGGTTGCGACATTGTTCGCCTTGCGGTGATTGATGATGACAGCTTAAGCGTGGTTGAAAAATTGAAAAAAACGGTGTCTGTGCCGCTTGTGGCCGACATTCAGTTTGATTATCGCCTTGCTTTGGGGGCTATTGATGCGGGTATAGACAAAATCCGCTTAAACCCCGGCAACATTGGCAGCGAAGAACGCGTGCGGCAGGTGGTTGAAAAGGCAAAGGCACACGGCATTCCCATTCGCGTGGGCGTGAATGCCGGCTCTATTTCGCAAAAAGTGTTAAAAACCTATGGTGGCGCCTGCCCTGAGGCGCTGGCAGAAGATGCAATGGAGCACATCCGCATTTTAGAGGCGTGCAATTTTTATGACATTGCTGTTTCGCTCAAAGCCTCTTCTGTGCCGATGATGCTTGAAACCTACCGTCTGATGGCAGAAAAAACAGACTATCCTCTGCATTTGGGCGTGACGGAAGCCGGAACGGTTTATGGCGGAACGGTGAAATCGGCTGTGGGGATTGGCGCTCTGCTTTCTGCCGGGATTGGTGACACCATTCGTGTGTCGTTAACGGCAGACCCGGTGGAAGAAATCCGCGCGGCAAAAGAGATTTTGGCGGCGCTGGAAATCAGAAAAGACGCGGCCAGGTTGGTTTCGTGCCCCACCTGTGCGCGTTGCAGCGTGAACTTGATTGACATTGCAAACCGCGTAACCGAGCGGCTTTCAGAAGTGAAAAAACCGGTAAAAATTGCCGTTATGGGCTGTGTTGTGAACGGCCCCGGTGAAGCGCGTGACGCTGATATTGGCATCACCGGCGCGAAAGGTGAAGGCCTTTTGTTTAAACATGGCGAAGTGATTCGTCGTGTGGCCGAAGCAGAAATTGTAGATGCTTTATTTGAAGAACTCGGCGCTATGGGCGCACTTTAATTTATAAAGATAAATAGGAAGGATATTATGTCAGACTTACTTGTTACACTTGCGGGTGAGAGCCTTGCCGAAAAAATGGCAGGTGTCAGCATCACTCAATTTCAGATATTTAAAAAAGAAAGAACCGTTCACATTACAATGGAAAGCGACGCTTTTGTGCATCCCTCTCTTTTGGATGAGTTTTGCGCCGGCGTTCGTGAGCATTTTGGTTTGACGGATGTAAAACTTGACTTTACATATACACAGCCGGTTTTAACTGAAGAAACGGCCGGTGCAGTTTATGAGGGCATTCAGGCTGAAATTCTGAAGAAATTGCCGGCCGCCCGGGGCATTCTCTTAAACAGTTCTGCCACCTTTGAAAATGGCGCGTTTGCGGTTTGTTTGCAGTTTGGCGGTGCTCAAACGCTGGAAGATAAAGGTGTTTTGAAGCAAATTGAAAACATTTTGAAAGAAACCTATAAAAGCGAGGCGGCGGTTACTTTTTGCGCCGGAGAGGCCTCGCCCGATAAGGTTCTGGAGATGATTGAAAACCAACGCTCACAACTCATAAAAGATGCAGGAGAAGCGGCTCTTGCCGCAGAAACGGCCGCCGCCAAAAAGCCTGCTCCGAAAGTGAAAAGAGAAAAGCCCGAAACGGCCGATGATGTTTTGTTCGGCAAAGCCTTTGGCGGTGTTGTAACGCCGATTTCAGAGGTTGATCAATACAGCGGAAAGGTTGTTATTGAGGGCGAGGTTATTTATAACGAAGTTCGTGAACTCAGAAACGAAAAAGTTCTGGTTGAACTGTATGTTGCCGATAAAAAAAGCGCCATTATCTGCAAGGCGTTTATGACAAAAGAAGAATTTGAGCCTTTAAAGGGGCAACTGAAAAAACTGGGAGGCGTGCGCCTTTCCGGTCAGGCACAGTATGACACCTATGTGCGGGAGGTTGTTATTTCCTTTAAAAATATGATGAAAATTTCTCTGCCTGCGCCGCAGGATACGGCAGAAGAAAAACGCGTGGAACTGCACGCGCACACCGCAATGTCGGCTATGGATGCCATTGTAAAACCCTCACAGCTCATTGCCCGTGCCGCAGCCTGGGGGCACAAGGCCATTGCCATTACCGACCACGGCGTTGTGCAGGCTTATCCTGAAGCCTACGAGGCAGGGGAGAAGCACGGCATTAAAATTATTTACGGTATGGAGGCTTATTTAGAAGATGAGCCGCCAGCTTATGTTTATGAAGTAAAAACCATGCCGCTTTCCGGTGATTTTGTGGTGTTTGATATTGAAACCACCTCACTTTCGGCCCGCTTTGGTGAAATTATTGAAATTGCCGGCGTGAAAATTTCTGACGGCAAGGTGGTTGATACTTTTTCAGAATTTGTAAAGCCAACCGTTTCCATTCCCTACCACATCACAGAACTAACGAACATTTCTAACGATATGGTGGCAGATGCGGCATCTGTTGAAACGGTGTTACCTGCATTTTTGGAATTTTGCCGTGGCTGTGTTCTGGTTGCACACAATGCGCCCTTTGATGTGGGCTATGTGCGCAAAAAAGCAGAAGAACTCTCTCTTGATTTTGATTTTTGTTACATTGATACGCTGATGCTTTCGCGCCGCCTTCTCACGGCCCTTAAAAAACACCGTCTGAATCAGGTGGCAAAGCATTTGGGTTTTGCGTTTTCGGGGCATCACCGCGCCATTAACGATGCTGAGGTGACTGCGCGTATTTTTCTGCACTTTATTGAACTTTTAGGCGGTATGGAAATTACGGATGTGGCCGAAATCAATGACCGTTTGGCGGGCGAGGATTTACAACGCTACACAAACACCTATCACACCATTTTGCTGGTTAAAAATATGGTTGGCCTTAAAAACCTTTATAAACTTGTTTCTGAGGCGCATATTGATAATTTTTATAAACATCCCCGCATCTCCCGCGCGATGCTTGAGGCAAAGCGCGAGGGGCTTTTGGTGGGCAGCGCCTGTGAAGCGGGTGAACTGTATTCAAAAATTGTGAGCGGTGCACCGGAAGAAGAACAACTTCGCATTGCCTCTTTTTATGATTATTTAGAAATTCAGCCCCTTAAAAACAATGACTTTATGATTCGGAATCACACCGTTTCGGGCTATGAAGATTTGAAAGAAATGAACCGCACCATTGTGGCTCTCGGCAAAACTTTAGAAAAGCCGGTTGTGGCGGCTTGTGATGTGCATTTTCTTGACCCGGAGGATGAAATTTATCGTCGGGTTCTGCAGGCTGGGCAGGGTTATGATGAGGTTGAATTTCAACCGCCTTTATATTTTCGCTCTACCGACCAGATGCTGAAAGAGTTCTCATATCTTTCTGCCGATGTGGCCTATGAACTTGTTGTGAAAAACCCCAATATGATTGCCGATATGATTGAAGAAGTGTTGCCCATTCCCAAAGGAACCTTCCCGCCGGAGATGCCCGGCGCCACCGAAGAACTCACGGCACTCTCTTATGCAACGGCGCACGAACTCTATGGTGAAAAACTGCCTGAATTGGTAGAAAAACGAATGGAAAAAGAGTTGGTGCCCATCACAAAATACGGCTTTTCGGTTATGTATATGATTGCACAGAAACTTGTAACCAAGTCGCTGTCTGACGGGTATCTGGTAGGTTCGCGTGGTTCGGTGGGTTCGTCGTTTATCGCCTTTTTATCGGGCATTACGGAGATTAACTCTCTGCCGCCGCACTATCGTTGCCCGGACTGTAAGCATGTTGAGTTTATTACCGATGGCAGTTACAGCATGGGCTCTGATATGCCCGATGCTGTTTGCCCTGTTTGCGGTGCAACCTATAAAAAAGACGGCTACGACATTCCCTTTGAAACCTTTTTGGGTTTTGACGGTGACAAAGAGCCGGATATTGACTTAAACTTCTCGGGCGAATACCAGAGCAACGCCCATAAATATACCGAGGTGCTCTTTGGTGAGGGGAATGTGTTCCGCGCCGGTACAATTGGCACTTTTGCCGAGAATACGGCAATGGGTTACATTAAAAAATATGCCGAGGAGACGGGGCAGGAATTTACCAAGGCACAAATGAAGCGCATCTCGTTAGGCTTAGAGGGTGTTAAGCGCACAACGGGTCAGCATCCCGGCGGTGTTATGATTGTGCCGCGTGCCAACGAGGTGTATGAATTCACCCCCATTCAGCATCCGGCCGATAAGGATGAAAGCGGCGTTATTACAACGCACTTTGATTATCATTCTATCAGCGGCCGTCTTTTAAAACTTGACATTCTGGGGCACGATGACCCGACGATGATTCGTATGCTTGAAGATTTAACAGGTTTAAATGCCCGCACCATTCCGCTTGATGACAAGGCCACCATGAGCCTGTTCACGGGCACCGAGGCGCTGGGCGTTACGCCTGAAGATATTGGCAGTGAGGTGGGCACCTTTGCCGTGCCGGAGTTCGGCACGCGCTTTGTTCGCCAGATGCTGCTTGATACCAAACCAACAACCTTTAGTGAACTGATGCGCATTTCGGGCCTTTCTCACGGTACGGATGTGTGGACAAACAATGCTCAGGACCTTGTTCGTGCCGGCACGGCAACGCTGCCGGAGGTTATTTGTACCCGTGACGATATTATGCTCTATCTCCTGCAGCATGACCTGCCGCCGCTGACCTCTTTTAAAATTATGGAAAAGGTGCGAAAGGGCAAGGGGCTGGCACCGGAAGATGAAGAACTGATGCGGGAGAAAGGTGTGCCGGAGTGGTACATTATGTCTTGCAAGAAGATTAAATATATGTTCCCCAAGGCGCACGCCGCAGCCTATGTTACCATGGGCTTTCGCATTGCTTATTTTAAAGTGCATTATCCCATTGCATTCTACATTGCCTATTACACCGTTCGTGCAACCGAGTTTGAGGCAGAACGAATGCTCTACGGCAAAGAGCGGGTTATGGCGGCTATGCGCGAAATTGAGCAGAACAAAGATGCCACACAAAAAGAGAAAAATGTGTTGACCATTTTAGAAGTCTGCAACGAAATGTATGCCCGTGGCATTGAGTTTTTGCCAATTGATTTATACATTTCACACCAAACGAAATTTGTGGAAGAAAACGGGGCCATCCGCCCGCCGTTAAACGCCATCAGCGGCGTTTCTGATGCAATGGCGGAATCCATTTGTCAGGCAAGAGAAAACGGCCCGTTTATCTCGATTGAAGACCTTAAAACCCGTGCAAAAATTGGTAATTCGGTTGTAGAAAAACTGAAGGAATATGATGTGCTGAAAAACATCAGCGAAACAAACCAAACCAGTTTGTTTGATTAAAAGCAGAAAGGAGTCAGGGAGTGAAACGGCCTTTATTTGTATGCTTGGCAGCTTTGCTTGCCGGGGTGTATGTGGCGTATTTTGTCCCTGACTCTGTTCCGTTTTTTACGCTGATTCTTTTGGCGTTTGTTCTGCTTGTGTTGTGTCTTTTTAAAAAGCCGGTCTTTGGTTTGCTTTGCGCTGTGCTTTGTTTTCTTTCCGGCGTTTTGTATCTGTCTGCCACCTCAAAAACAGAAAACAGACCTATGCAGGCATTTGTGAATGAATATGTAACGGTTTTTGGCGATGTAACAGAAGAACCTGAGACAGATGATGACGGCACACAAACCTTCACCGCGCGCCTATCTCGTCTTTCATTTTTACATGAAACCATAGCGGTCAGCGAGCGGGTGCGGCTTACGGTGCCGGCCGGCGAAGTGCCGCTTTCGTTTGGTGACAGTTTTTCGGCAATCTGCCTGTTTAGCGTTCCGCAAAAGAAAACAAGCAGCGGCGCGTTTGATTATGCCCTTTATTTAAAATCTAAAAACATATTTTATGTGGGCAGGGTAGAGCCTGATACGCTTACAAAAACCGGCACATTTACACTTAATTTTTCAGAAAGGCTCTATGCCGTAAACCGCCGATGCGGTGCAAGAATCAGCGCCCTTTTCCCCGGTGATGCGGCGGCGGTTTTGCGCGCTGTATCTTTTGGTGACAAAACAGAACTGACCGATGAACTCTATGAAGAACTTTCTATTTGCGGCCTTTCGCATGTGGTTGCAGTTTCGGGGATGCATGTCACCGTCTTATTGTCGGTCATCTTCACCGCGCTGACGCTTTTAAAACGAAACAGATACCAATTCTTTTTGCCTCTTTGCGGTGTGGTGTTGCTGTTTATGTTGTTCACCGGTTCGTCGCCCTCGGTGGTTCGGGCGGCTATTATGTCGGTGCTTTCACTTTTGGCGTTTCTCTGTTTCAGAAAAGAAGATTCTCTCACCTCACTTGGTTTGGCGGCAGGCATCATTGTTGTTTTCAATCCCCTTGCGGCCTTTGATGTGGGGTTTATTCTTTCTTTTGGTGCAACGCTGGGCATTGTGCTCTTTGCCGCACCCTTGCAGAAATGCGTGTTCTCCCTGCTTCATCTGGAAGAGAGGCAGGGATTTTTAGCAGAACTTTTAAAAGGTATTTTATCTGTTTTATGTGTTACCTTAAGCGTGCAGGTGTTTCTTTTGCCGCTTCTTTCTATTTTGTTCGGCGAGGTTTCGCTCTGGTGCTTTTTGACCAACATTTTGGTGGCACCGTTCCTTTCGGTGTTGCTTATCGGCGGCCTTGCCGTTGGCTTTTTAGGGTTGATTCATCCTTATGTTGCTGTGACTGTGGCCGGCTTTGTGTATCCTTTTGTGAAAATATTTTTAGCCATTGTTCACCTTTTTGGCCGGGCAGAGTTTGCAGTGCTCACGGTGGGTGCATTCGGCATATTCAGCGTGTATGTTTACGCTATCTTACTTTTGGCTGTTCACAGGTTGCTGCATAAGCATTATCTGCAGTCATTGGCTCTTGCGGCAGGCGTGCCGCTTTTGCTCGGGTTGTTTTTGTGTGTGCAACTCCTTTCGCCCAAAGCAACAGTCACTTTTGTGGATGTGGGGCAGGGTGATTGTGCTTTGCTTCAATTGCCCGGCGGCGTTACAGCTTTAATTGACGGTGGCGGCGCGACCTATGAAGCCGATTATGATGCGGGGCGCGAAGTTGTTCTGCCGCATCTTAAAAAAGAGGGCATCCGGCAGCTTACCTATATGGTGGCGAGCCATCCGCACGGAGACCACATTGGCGGTCTTATCGCGGTGATGGAGGAGATGCCCGTAGAAACGCTGCTTGTTCCTTTGGGGTTTGATGCCAGCGAAGCCGGGCGCGAGTTTTTGCAAAAAGCAGAGGAGAACGGAACAAACATCCGCACCCTTTCTGCCGGTGATTCGGTTTTGCTTTGTGATGACGGTGCCTTTAACATTTTAATGCCCGATGAAACCTGGCTTTCGCTTTTAGAAAACGAAAATGATACCTCGCTCGTGTTCCGTTTTTGTTATGGTGAAAATTCGGTTTTATTTATGGGCGATTTAGAAAATAGCGGCGAACTTTATTTAAAAGAAAATTATCCGCCGCAAAAAACAACTGTTTTAAAAACTGCCCATCACGGCTCAGCGGGTGCAACGGGCGAGGCACTTCTTGATTGGGCAGAGCCACTTTATGCTTACATTCCCTGCGGTAAAAATAACTTTGGGCATCCGTCTGATGAAACACTTGAGCGACTCGCGCAAGACAGCATAACAACTTACCGTGCTGATGAAGATGGGAATGTTACCTTTATATTTAATAAGAAGAAAATACAGTCAATTGTCAAGGGGAGGTAAAAACCGTGCTTAAAATTGATGAGTTAAAACAAATATTAAAAGGGCAAAAGCCTATGCCGCGCGTGTTTGTTCTATGGGGAGAGGAGGCGCATCTGAAAGCGCATTATAAAAAAGAACTGATTGCCCTTTCATCTCCCGATATGATGGAAGATATGAATGTTTTTATGTTCGAGGGCAAGAACTATTCTCTCTCTGCCGTTGACGAGGCCATTGAGGCGCTGCCCCTGATGGCAGACCGAAAACTTTTGGTTTTTACCGATTCACTCATTTTTAAGCCCGATGCAAGAACCGGCGCCAAGGCAGAATACAGAGAATATTGGGAAAAACGGTTGGAAGACATCCCTGAGTATGTGACGATTATTTTTGATGAACCCGATGTGCACAAGGGTAGCAAAGTGTTAAAACTGGCAGATAAGTTTGGCGGCTGTGTTGAATTTAACTATGTGTCTGAAGAAGAAATGGTGCGGTGGACGGTGCGCTTATTTGCTCACTTTGAAAAAGAAATTTCACCGGCAGATGCCCGTTATTTAAATGAAATCACCGCCGCCGGTATGATGGCGGTTCGCCGCGAGGTTGAAAAAATTACGGCCTATGTCGGCGAGCGGCGGCAGGTTACGCGCGCCGATATTGACCTGCTCGTAACCCCGCCGATGGAAGATAAGGTGTTTGATATGGTGGCGGCGATGCTGAATCATAAAACAGATGAAGCCTTAAAACTGCTTTCTGACCTGCAGGCTCTCAAAGTGGAAGTGCACCAGATTATGGGCGCCATTATTTATAATGTAGATAAACTGATGCAAACCAAAGCGCTGGTAGAGGGCGGCGCCGATAAGAGCCAAATTATGTCTAAATTGAAAACTTCTCCCTTTATGGCGAGTAAATTTATGCGCGACTGTGCAAAATATTCTGCAGAATCACTAGGAAAACTTGTAAAACGACTGGCCGAGGCAGATGGCCACATTAAAGGGTATTCAATGGATAACGGCAATGTGATGGCTCTGCTTGTGGCAGAAATTGCATCAGCCGGCAAAAGATAAAAATCGGTTACAAAAAATTCATAAATTAACACTTGACATTTTATAGGAAAAGTGCTATCTTATTATTAGCACTCAACAAGACAGAGTGCTAATAACGGAGTGGATGTTATGGATTTGAATGAAAGAAAAAAGAAAATTCTTCATTCGATAATAAATGAATACATCAAAAGCGCTGAGCCCATCGGCTCGCGGCATGTGGCAAAAAATCTGGATATTGGTCTTTCAAGTGCCACCATTCGTAACGAAATGGCAGATTTGGAGGAAATGGGATATTTAGAGCAGCCACACACCTCAGCAGGCAGAATCCCTTCTGATAAGGGCTACCGCCTGTATGTTGACTCGCTGATGAATCAACACGAACTGACGGTGAGCGACCTTGCCGGCCTTGGCAATGTGCTGGAACTGCAAATGGGGCAGATTGATAAAATTATTAAGCGTGCCGCTGAAGTTTTATCGGAACTGACCAATTACACCGCTGTTCTGACCACCCCCGAAATGAAGCGGGGCGCCATTAAAACCGTTGAGCTTGTTCCGATTGACGCATCAACCGCCTTAATCATTCTTGTGACGGGCGAAGGCGTTATGAAGCACAAGCGTGTGATTTTGCCACCCGGTGCCGATAACGAATTTCTCCACAATTTCTCGGGCCTTTTGCGTGAAAAACTTTCGGGCCTTACGCTTGATGAAATCACCGCCGCAAAAATCAGTGAAATTCGCCGCGCTATGCAGGCACACTTTGAACTTTTGTTCCCCGTTTTAGACTTTATTGCCGATATTATTGACGATGTGCGCGCTGAAACCGAAATTTATACAAGCGGTGCTACCAATATGTTGGCATACCCCGAATACAGTGATGTTCGGCAGGCAAAAGAATTTTTAGACTTTATTGCCGATAAAAATTCTGTGGTTAAAATGCTGCAGGAGGAAACGGGCAACGATTCCGGCGGCATCACGGTTCGCATTGGCAGTGAAAACGGGCTTGATGTTATGCGAAAATCGAGCATCATTACCGCCAACTACTATGTGGGCGATAAGGTGATGGGCAAAGTTGGCATTATCGGCCCCACCCGAATGGACTATCCGCGCACCATTGCAAAACTGCAAAGGGTATCTGCCCTTTTAAACCGCATTTTATATGAGTTTTATATTGATGAGGATTGACAGAGAAAGGAATGGATATAACTGTGAGTAACGAGCAGGAAGTGAAAGATGAAATTTTAGAGCCGACAGAGGCAGAGGTGACCGAAACTGCCGAAGCAGAAGAAAATGACGGCTATAAAAAACAATATGACGAACTGTATGACAAACATTTAAGAACGCTTGCCGAATATGAAAATTACAAGCGGCGCACCCAGAAAGAAAAAGATGAAATTTATGCAAATGCGCAGGCTGATACGGTGGAAAAACTGCTCCCCGTTTTAGATAATTTAGAGCGCGCCCTGTTGACTGAGGAGGCTTCGCCTTTTAAAGACGGTATTGAGATGATTGTAAAACAACTTCTTGAAATTCTCGGCAAAATGGGCGTTTCTGAAATTGAAGCCGTTGGCTGCCCCTTTGACCCCAATCTTCACAGTGCGGTTATGCATATTGAAGATGAGTCGCAAGAGGCCAATGTGATTGTTGAACAGTTCCAGAAAGGCTACAAATTAAAAGACAAAGTCATTCGCTATTCTATGGTAAAAGTGGCAAATTAGAGGAAACTCTTTTGCATATAATAAAAATGTTTAAATTTTCATTGTTTTAATATCAGGAGGTAATCATTATGGCAAAAATTATTGGTATTGACTTAGGAACAACAAATTCCTGCGTTTCGGTTATTGAAGGCGGCGAGCCGACCGTTATCCCCAACGCCGAAGGCGGCAGAACAACCCCGTCTGTTGTTGCTTTCTCTAAAGATGGCGAACGCCTGGTTGGTCAGGTAGCAAAGCGTCAGGCTATTACAAACCCCGACCGTACCATCAGTTCCATCAAGCGTGATATGGGTACTGACAGAAAGGTTGATATTGACGGCAAGTCTTATTCCCCGCAGGAGATTTCTGCAATGATTTTGCAGAAACTCAAGGCAGATGCCGAAGCCTATTTAGGCGAGCCGGTTTCTCACGCGGTTATCACCGTTCCGGCTTATTTTAATGACTCTCAGAGACAGGCCACCAAAGATGCCGGCAAAATTGCAGGCCTTGAGGTGCAGAGAATTATCAACGAGCCCACCGCTGCAGCTTTAGCTTACGGTATGGATAAAGAAAACGACCAGAAAATTATGGTTTATGACTTGGGCGGCGGTACTTTTGATGTTTCTATTCTTGAACTGGGTGACGGTATTTTTGAAGTTCTGGCAACCAGCGGTAACAACCGTTTGGGCGGTGACGACTTTGACCAGAGAGTGATTGACTATTTAGCCGATGAATTTAAAAAGGAAAACGGCATTGACTTAAAAGCAGACAAAATGGCTCTGCAGCGCTTAAAAGAAGCGGCTGAAAAAGCAAAAATTGAACTTTCGGGCGTGACCACAACCAACATTAACCTGCCCTTTATCACGGCAGATGCAACCGGTCCGAAGCATTTGGATATTACCCTGACCCGTGCAAAATTTGACGAGCTGACACATGACCTGGTTGAAGCAACTATGGAGCCCACCAGAAACGCTCTGCGTGATGCAGGCCTTTCTGCAGGCGAAATTGACAAGGTTCTCTTGGTTGGTGGTTCTTCCAGAATCCCCGCCGTTCAGGAGGCTGTTAAGAAAATTACTGGCAAAGAGCCCCACAAGGGCATCAACCCCGATGAATGTGTAGCCGTTGGTGCTTCTATTCAGGGTGCTGTTTTATCCGGTGATGTAAGCGGCATTGTTCTGTTAGATGTAACGCCCCTTTCATTAGGTCTTGAAACCTTGGGTGGCGTGTTCACAAAACTGATTGAGAGAAACACCACCATCCCCACCAAAAAATCGCAGATTTTCTCCACCGCGGCAGACGGTCAGACCAGCGTTGAAATTCATGTTCTGCAGGGTGAGCGCGAGATGGCGGCTTATAACAAAACATTGGGTAAATTCCACCTTGATAACATTCCTTCTGCTCCCCGCGGTGTGCCGCAGATTGAAGTAACCTTTGACATTGATGCAAACGGCATTGTTCATGTTTCTGCAAAGGATTTAGGCACCGGCAACGAGCAGGAAATTACCATTACTGCAAGCACCAATCTCTCTGATGATGAGATTGATAAGGCAGTTAAAGAGGCTGAACAGTTTGCGGCTGAAGATAAGAAGAAGAAAGACGAAATTGACACCCGCAACAATGCAGACTCTTTGGTATATCAGAGCGAAAAATCCATTAAGGATTTAGGCGATAAAATTGATGCAGCTGATAAAGCAGCCATTGAAGCTGAAATTGAAAAGGTGAAAGAAGCCTTAAAAGGCACCGATACCGAGGCAATTAAAAAGGCTTCAGAAGCACTTTCGGCTAAATTTTATGAAGTGAGTGCTAAAATTTATCAGGCAGCAAATCCTGAAGGCGGCGCTCCCGGTGCAGGCGCACCCGGCGGTCAGACCCCGCCCACCGGTGACGGTGATGTGGTTGACACCGATTTTGAGGTTGTTGACTGATTTAAGTAAAACAAAATGTATCATAAGAGAGTCGAACGCTTTGGGGTTCGACTTTCTTGTGCTTGACAGAACCGAAAACAGATGCATTTGGTTCTATCCTTTGTGAGGGAGATTTTCTATGGCAGAAAAAAGAGATTATTACGAGGTGCTGGGTGTTAGCAAAAATGCCGGCGCAGATGAAATAAAAAAAGCCTACCGCAAACTTGCAAAACAATATCATCCTGATTTGAATCCCGATGATAAAGAAGCAGAGGCAAAGTTTAAAGAAGCGGGCGAAGCCTATGAGGTGCTTTCAGACCCCGAAAAAAAACAGCGCTATGACCAGTTTGGTCACGCCGGTGTTGACCCGAATTTTGGTGCAGGTGGCGGCGGCTTTGGCGGTTTTGGCGGCGGCTTTGACTTT
>JAZRUU010000082.1:0-8362 GCA_045652725.1 Clostridia bacterium
GACCGCTTGGCCTCCGACTTCAAAGGTGAGCACATCTTTGCCGCGTTTTGCCATAACCTCAACCGGCATACACCCTTCAAAAACGCGGTCGTTTTCAAAGTCTTTCAGTTGTGCCGTTTCGGCAGAAATCAGCGCTTCGTAAAAGGCTTCATATTCTTCTTTTGTCATAGGGCAGTTCAGGTAATCAGCCGTGCCTTTATCATAGCGCGCTTTGCGAAAAACTTTGGTCATATCAATTGATTCTGCAGTGATAATCGGCGCGGCGGCATCAAAGAAAAAGAGACGATCGCCGCAGAGTTTGCCAATTTGTGCTGAAAGAGCATCAGAAGTCAGGGGCCCTGTGGCAATTACCACGCATTCGCTCTCGGGGATTTCGGTAACCTCCTCATTGATGAGGTGAATGTTTTCACAGGCCGTAATCTGCGCTGTTACGGTTTCTGAAAAGGCGGTTCTGTCAACCGCTAAAGCACCGCCTGCCGGCACACGGCAAAGGTCGGCGGCGCGCATAATGACAGAGTCAAGCAGGCGCATTTCTTCTTTTAACAGACCGGCACCGTTATAGGGGCCTTCAGCCCTGAGCGAATTGGAGCAAACCAGCTCGCCCAGCGTGTTAAGCGAGTGGGCAGGGGTGTGCTTTTTCGGTTTCATTTCATATAAATCTACTTCTATTCCTCGTTTGGCCAGTTGCCAGGCGGCTTCACAGCCAGCCAGACCGCCACCGATTACGATTGCTTTCATAAGGGCACCTTTACCTTTGCTTTTGTTATATTCATAAAAAAATACCTTTTAAGTGTACCATAAAATCGGGATGATTGTCAACCAATTCGGAACACGAAAAAAGCGCCGGATGCCGAAACATCCGACGCTTTTTATCATAAGGCATGCATTATCTGGGTTCAATCAGCAATTTAATTGCGGTACGCTCTTCGCCGTTAATTTCAACATCAGCAAAAGAGGGAATGCAAACAAGTTCGATTCCTGAAGGAGCGAGGAAACCGCGGGCGATAGCGATAGCCTTAATGGATTGATTCAGCGCACCTGCACCGATTGCCTGAATTTCAGCAGAGCCGCTCTCGCGGATAACGCCGGCTAAAGCGCCTGCTACGGAATTCGGGTTAGATTTTGACGAAACCTTAAGTGAATCCATTTTTTTACCACCTTTTCATTTTCCTGATTTTTAGTTTACCATAATCTTTCGACAAAAAGCAACAACAATACACAAAAAACAAAAATTTCCATAGAATTACTAATATTGGAAAAACTTTTTTGTGTAAAACTAACAATAAAAAGGCGAGGTATATTACAGAAGTCTATGCATATTAATCAGTTTTTTGGGAAAATTAAGATGAAAAGCAAAAAATGTGCCAAAAGAGTGGAACAGGAGAAAAAACAGGTATTTCTTCTGGCAAAATCCGCCTGAGGGTGCGCCTTGTTTGAAAAAGAAGGGAGACGGATAATGGAAAAAAGAGGGGGTTCCCGCGGGCTTTTAATGTATGCAGGTTTTGTGCTTGCAGCCATTTTTTTGGTGGTTGTTTTTTGGCAAATGATACGGGCCAATGATTTATCTCGCACGGTCAAGAGTCAATATGCCGAGGCGTTTACCGGTTTCTCCGTTTCTTTCAATGAGATAGACACTTTATTAAAAAAAGCAGAGGTTTCGCAAAGCAGAGAGGTGCAATCAGAACTATTTTTAAACCTTTATATGCAAGCCCGGGTGGCCGAGGTGCATCTGTCTTTTTTACCGATTGAGAACGAGACGCTTTTAAAGGCTAAAGACTTTGTGTCGCGTGTGAGAGCATTTGCCTCAGGTTTATGCGAAGAAATGGTCTTTCAAAAGGCGATTGACGAACAAACCGAGCAACTTTTTCAGTTTAATGAAACATTAAATGCGCTCCGCGAAACTTTTTTTAACACAGAAGCAACGTCGCTTTCTCCGGCAGAAGAAACCGTTTTAAAAGCAAAAACCACAGATGCGGCGCAGCCTCTGTTGCTTGAAGATAAACCTCTCTTTACCCGTGATGAAGCAAGGCAGGTTGCTGAAGTTTTTTTAGAAAATGAACGCGGTCGCGCTCTTGCCCCAAATGGTGAAAGCGACGGCGAGATATCAACCTATGATTTTGTGGCACAGCCTGCAAATAACCGAACAGCCACTGTGAGTGTGACGCGTCATGGCGGTTATGTGCTTTCGATGCATGACGACCGGCAGGTAACAACGCAGAACCTTGACACCCAAACGGCTGTGCTTGCAGCAAAACGCTTTTTGGCACGGCAGGGGCTGTATCATATGCGCCCCTGCTATTATGAGGTGCATGAAAATGTTGCAACCGTTACTGCCGCAGCCTTGCAACAGGAAACCGTTTTGCAAAATGACATTATTAAGGTAGAAATTGCGCTAGATAACGGCGAGGTAGTCGGTTATGATGCAAAAGCCTATATTATGCACCACCATATGAGGCAAATCCCTGAATCCTTTCTTTCGGTCAAAGAAGCGCAAACCTTTTTAAATCCGCGCTTTTCGGTTAGTTCGGCGGTGCTTTCATTCATTCCGTCTGCTGATGGTGAGGTGTTTTGTTACGCGTTTTGCGGCAGGTATAACAATCAACAATTTTTAATTTACATTAACGCCGAAACGGGTGCAGAGGAGAAAATTCAGCTCCTGCCGGAAATAGAAAACGGCAGTTTGCTCTTTTAAAAATACAGAATTTACCTGCTTTATTTTGCGTTTACAGGTTCATACTATGAGTGTAGTCACAATTGTGATTACAAAAAAAGCCGACTTATCTTTTTTGTTTTTTCTAAAAGAAGTCAGATGGCTAAGGAGTGTTATGATGAGTAGACGGTCAGTTATGTCCGAAAAGTTGAAGGCAGAAATCGCAAAGGAGCTTGGCGTTTATGAATCGGTCAAGCAGAACGGCGGTTGGGGGAATGTAACTTCAAGAGATTGCGGTAATATGGTAACAAAAGCAATTGAAATGGCAGAACGAAATGTTTCAAACGGAAACAACTCATAAGCGACACTCAGAATCTTTTGCATAAAAAAGCGCAAAAGAAGCCGGGCATAGCAATATGCCCGGCTGTTTTACATAATGTTTAGCAAAGGTAGGGGTCTTCCCACAGGGTGAGGTTTTGACCGAGCCCCAGTTTTTTTGCGTTTTCATACAGTTCAAAGCCCCAGCCGACATCCCAAACGGGCATGCCGCCGGTAACAAAACAGAACCGCTCTTCATCGTTGGTGCGCCCTGCTTTTGTGCCGCAGATAATGTCGCCTAAACTTGTCTGATCTTTCACCGCAGGCAGTTTGCCCTCAAAACACATACGGTAAATCTGCACGCCAATACCGTTGACAAATCGCAATTCTTCAGGTAAAAGCAGGTGTTCATCATAATAAACATCGTGCATTTTGGCGTTATCCCAGATGATGTTTGCAGAAGCGAAATAATCTTCATCAATGTTACAGCGACCGGTAAACATCACCAAAGAGCCGGGTTTTAACCAGTCATTTTCAAGATTCACAGGTTTAACAGATGAAGCGGCAACGCTGATAATATCAGCTGCGCGAACGGCTTCTTCCATCGAATTGGCTGCGCGGGCGGTTAGATTAAATTTCTTGGCAAACTCATTTGCAAAGGCTTCGGCCTTTTCTTTCATCAGGTCATAAACAATCAGTTCTTTTAAATTTTTTGCTTCCAGAGCAATGGCTTCAAAACAAGCCGCACTCACGGGGCCGGCGCCGATGCAGGTGCAAACTGCGGCATCCTTTTTGGCAAGGTAGCGTGTTGCAACACCCGGAACGCAACCCGTGCGGACAGAACTGATTAAGTTGCCCGACATCAAGGCAAGCGGCTCGCAGGTGTCAACATCGTTGAGCATAACCATTAAAATGGAACGGGGTAGACCGCGCTGCGGATTGATAATGTTAGAGCCATACCATTTCTGCCCGGCGACATTGAATCTGCCGCCAACGTAAGCGGGCATCGCCATAAAACGGCGGTCAGGCGCATCAAGAGGCATATTCGGGAAAGGACTTTCTTTCGGAAACTTAACGGCAATACCGTGAGAATTCTGCTTGTCGCCGCCCATAACATAGTCACCCACGCTGAGAAGCCTGAAAATCTCTTCCTCCACATCAATACAGTGGGCGTAATCAAGCGCACCGGCTTTAATCATGTCTTCTTCACTCAAATAAAGAAACTCTGTTTTTTTATCCATATAAATGCCTTCCTTTCGTTCTTTTCTTTGGGCTAAATTATAGCAAAAGCACTGTTTTAAGTCAAGACAGGCAGGAAAAAAGAGGTAGAATTTTCTTTGTTTTCGTTGCATTTTAAAGGAAAATGATATATAATTGTTGCATATTGAATTTTTATTATATAAAATCCTTAAGCGCATTCACTCTTTCGAGCGCTGCAATAATTGTAGGCGTCGCAAAAATGCCCTTGCGGGCGAGCCTTTTTACTCCCGGTAAAATGATTTTGCGGCATCTGAAATGTGCGTTGATTTTATAATGATAAAACACTTTTGTATTTTGGAGGAACGACAGATGAAAAGATTTTTATGTTTGGCTCTGGCCCTTGTTTTCTGCATCGCTGTTTTGAGCGGATGCGCCGCAAAACAGCGGGAGACGCCGGCACATTCTTTTGTAAAACTAACGCTGGAGCAGGGCGATATTGTGATTGAACTCTACCCCGAAGTGGCTCCTAAAACCGTGAAGCACTTTTTAGAGTGCGTCCGCTCCGGTTACTACGAGGGCAAGGTGTTTCACCGCACCATTCCCGGTCTGATTCAGGGCGGCTCTGCCGATGGCTTTGGCGTTGGCGGTTCGGGCAAAACGGTGATGGGTGAATTTACAGAAAACGGCTTTACCAACAACTTAAAGCACGAGCGCGGCGTTATTTCTATGGCTCGCGCTAACGACCCCAATTCAGCAAGCGCGCAGTTTTTTATTATGACCGAGACAATGGAATATTTAGACGGAAAATATGCCACCTTTGGCAGAGTGGTTGAGGGCATAGAGATTGCCGATGCCATCCGCGCCCTGCCGACCCGTGGCGCAAACAATGACGAAATTGTTAAAAAGCCGGTCATTTTAAATGCTGAGATTCTGGCCGATTATGTGCCGGTAGCCCCTGCTGAATAAGGCGAAATAGATAAAA
Organism: Clostridia bacterium; assembly: GCA_045652725.1. Taxonomy (GTDB): domain Bacteria; phylum Bacillota; class Clostridia; order UBA1381; family UBA9506; genus UMGS755. The sequence goes on from JAZRUU010000082.1 coordinate 5,151, forward strand.
ACAGAAGCAAAATGTCAATTTTTTTCGTTGAATCATAAAAAAATTGAAAAAAATGCAAATAATGCTTGCAATTTATGTTACAATATTGTAAAATGTAGAGTGATAATTTATTAACAAATAATTTTTAGGAGGTTATATTACTATGGCAGTAAAAGTAGGTATCAATGGTTTTGGTCGTATCGGCCGTCTGGCTTTTAGACAGATGTTCGGTGCAGAAGGTTATGAGGTTGTTGCAATCAACGATTTAACCAGCCCCAAAATGCTGGCTCATCTTCTGAAGTATGACTCAGCTCAGGGTAAATATGCTCTGGCTGACACCGTTTCCGCTAGTGATGATTCTATCACAGTTGACGGCAAGACCATCAAAATTTATGCAGAGAAAGACGCTGTGAACATTCCCTGGGGTGAACTGGATGTTGATGTTGTTTTAGAATGTACCGGTTTCTACACCTCTAAGGAAAAGGCTTCTGCTCACCTGACAGCAGGTGCAAAGAAAGTTGTTATTTCTGCTCCCGCAGGTAACGATCTGCCCACCGTTGTTTTCAATGTTAACCACAACATTTTAACCAAGGATGACAAGGTTATTTCCGCTGCTTCCTGCACCACCAACTGTCTGGCTCCCATGGCTAAGGCTCTGAATGATTACATGCCCGTTGAAAGCGGTATCATGTCCACCATTCACGCTTACACCGGCGACCAGATGATCTTAGACGGTCCCCAGAGAAAAGGTGACCTGAGAAGATCCAGAGCAGGTGCTATCAACATCGTTCCCAACTCCACCGGTGCTGCTAAAGCAATCGGGCTGGTTATTCCCGAATTAAACGGCAAACTGATCGGTTCTGCTCAGCGTGTTCCGACCCCGACCGGTTCTACCACCATCCTGGTAGCAGTTGTTAAGGGTCAGGCTACTGTTGAAGGCATCAACGCTGCAATGAAGGCTGCTGCAAACGAATCTTTCGCTTACAATGAAGACGAAATCGTTTCTTCTGACATCATCGGCAGCAAGTTCGGTTCCATCTTTGACGCAACTCAGACCATGGTAACCAACATGGATAACGGTTACTCTCAGGTTCAGGTTGTTTCCTGGTATGATAATGAAAATTCTTACACCAGCCAGATGGTAAGAACCATTAAATACTTCGCTGAATTAGGCTAAGATTTAAATAAAAGCCGCACCCTGTGGGGTGCGGCTTTTTTATATCTCCGGCCGTGGAAAAATACACAGAAAAAAGGCTGTAACACAATGGTTTTTTATTTGTGTTACAGCCTTTATGTATTTCTTAATTACTCCGCGTTTTTCTTTAAAAGGTCACGGATTTCTGTAAGCAGTTCTTCCTGCGTAGGGCCCTTGGGTGCTTCGGGTTCGGGCTCTGCCACGGGTTCGGGTTTAATTTTGTTCTTGGCTTTGGTAATCAGGCGAATCACCATAAAAATTGAGAAAGAAATAATCAGAAAATCAATGATGTTCTGCAGAAAGTTACCATATAAAATGGCGGCTTCTGCCTTTTTCACAACGCCTTCTTCCATAACGGCGGGGCTCAGCACCCACTTTAGCGTCTTAAAATCCATACCCGCGGTCACAAAACCGAAAAACGGCATAATAATGTCATTCACCAGCGAGGTTACGATTTTACCGAAAGCGCCGCCGACAATGACACCAATGGCCATATCAATGACATTGCCTTTCATTGCAAACTCTTTGAACTCTTTTAACATATACATTCTCCTTTTTAAAATATCTCGCATACAATGGCCTGCATTTCTGCAAGAGTTGATGCGGAAAAAGCTTTGTTTTTGGCACCGGCAGAATGGGGGATGCCCTTCATATACCACGCGATGTGCTTGCGCGATTCTAAAATGCCCAGATGCTCACCCTTGTGCTGCACTAAAAGATCTAAATGCTTTAAAACTGTTTCGCGCTTTTCTTCACGGCTGACGGGGGTATATGTGCCGGTTTGAATATATTCCTTCACCTGTCGGAACAAAAAGGGATTGCCCTCTGCACCGCGGCCTATCATCACGCTGTCGCAACCAGTTTCTTTTTGCATTGCCACGGCATCTTCAGGGGTGAAAATGTCACCATTTCCAATAACGGGAATGTTTACTGCGGCTTTTACGGCGGCAATATCGTTCCAATCGGCGTGGCCGGCGTAATATTGCATCTTTGTTCGCCCGTGAACCGCTACGGCGCTGATGCCTTCACTTTCGGCGGCCTGCGCCAGAGCAACACAGTTTTTTGAAGCGTCATCCCATCCGGAGCGAAACTTAATGCTGACCGGCACAGAAGCCTCGCGGCAAACCACGCGCATAACCAGGGTGGCCTTTTCTAGGTCACGCCCTAGGGCAGCACCGTCACCGTTTGAAACAATTTTGGGAGTGGGGCAACCCATGTTTATGTCAATGGCTTTTGCACCCTGCGCCTGCACATAGGCAGCGGCGCGCCCCATAATATCTGGCTCGGAGCCAAAAATCTGAACAATCAACGGTGCTTCTTCTTCGACGGTTTTAAGGAGCAGGTTTGTTTTTTTGTCTTTATATTCAATTCCTTTGGCGCTAATCATTTCGCTCACAACCAAATCGGCGCCAAATTCTTTGCAAATTAACCGAAAAGGCAAATCTGTTACGCCTGCCATGGGTGCGAGAAAAATTTTGTTTGTATAATCCAAAATATAACTCCTGTTTCAATAATATAATGTTATTGTATCATAACTTACAGAAAATGAAAAGAATTTTATAAAAAAACTTGTTTTTTGTTGAATAAAACGGCAAGATGTTATATAATTAAGAAAAATTGTTGCTTTTAGCAAGGAGAGTTTATCATGCTTGAGAAACTGAATTTGACAATGCTTGTGGATTTTTATGAATTCACCATGGCAAACGGCTACTTTGTAGAAGGGTTTGAAAACAAAATTGCTTATTTTGATATGTTCTTTCGCAAGGTGCCTGATGGTGGTGGCTTTGCCATTATGGCCGGCCTTGAGCAGTTTATTGAATACATTAAAAATTTAAAGTTTGACGATGATGACATTGCCTATCTCAGAAGCAAGGGCATTTTTGACGAGGGATTTTTAAATTATCTGAAGAATTTTGAATTCTCCTGCGATATCTGGAGCGTGCCTGAGGGAACGCCCATTTTCCCCATGGAACCCATTGTGACGGTTCGCGGCCCAATTATTGAGGCGCAGTTTATTGAAACCATGCTGCTCCTTACC
>JAZRUU010000083.1:0-2579 GCA_045652725.1 Clostridia bacterium
TTCTCTGCGTGACCATATCCGTCCTGACGGTTCGGTTTATCACATTATGGATTATGATATTGAAACCGGCGAGTGCAAGGGTTATGCAACCCATACACAGGGTTATGATGCAGAAACATCTTCCTGGTCACGCGGTCAGGCCTGGGCAATTTACGGTTATGCCCTTTCTTACATACACACCGGCGAACAGCGGTATTTAGATGCGGCCAAAAAAGTGGCGCATTACTTTATCGCCAATGCTGCCACAACTGATTATATTCCGTTGGCAGACTTCAGAGCGCCTGCCGACCCGGTTTATATTGACACTTCTGCCGGTGCGATTGCAGCCTGTGGCTTGATTGAGATTGCAAAAGCCGTCCCTGAGTTTGAGAAAAAGATGTATATGCAGGCTGCTATCAATTTAATGAAAGCGCTGGTTGACAAGCAGTGTGACTGGTCTGAAGAAGAACAGGCAATTCTGCAAAACAGTTCAGCCTGCCACGCACAGGGTGTTCACGAAACCTGGATTTATGGTGAATATTACTTTGTAGAAGCGATGTATAAATTAAAAGGTTTTGAACCTTTGTTCTGGTAAAGTAGGTGCTTTGGTAAAATAACATATCGGCAAATAGGGGTACCCCTATTTTATGTTCTATTGCATAGAACATAAAAAGAAACTTTGCTACCCGGCCGGATGGCCGAAAGACTTTCGTATATGGCTTCTTTTGAAGCACGGTACACAAGTACATATATTCTTCTGCCGGCCCACAGCAGTAAGAGAGTCAAGAAAGTGGGCAGAAAGGTCACGATACTGAAATGAAGAAATTTCTGAAAGATTTTAGTAAAAATAAGACCCGTCTGGTTATGGCATTGCCGGCGCTGATTTATTATTTCTGCTTCAGCTACCTGCCAATGTTCGGTTTGGTTATTGCATTCCAGAACTTTAACCTGGCGAAGGGTGTGTTCCGCAGCGAATTTGTTGGTTTTAAAAACTTTGAGTTTATGTTTAAGACCGATGCCGCCTGGCTGATCACCCGTAACACGGTTGGTTACAACATTATCTTTATCGTTCTGGGTATGTTTTTGGCTTGCTGCCTTGCTATTATCTTGGATATTTTAGGCCGCAACCCCGTTACCCAGGCGAGCCAGACGATTGTTTTATTCCCGCAGTTCATTTCGTGGATGGCAGGTAGTTATCTGGTTCTTGCATTTCTGGATACCGACAAGGGTATGTTAAATCAGGTTGTTCAGTTCTTTGGCGGTGATCCAGTGAACTGGTATTCAACCCCAACCTGGTGGCCTGTCATATTGGTTGTGTGTAACCTATGGAAGCATTTGGGTTATGACAGTATTATTTATTACTCAACCATTAAGGGCTTTTCCGGTGAATATTATGAAGCTGCCAGAATTGAGGGTGCTACCTGGTTCCAGCAGATTCGCTACATAACCTTCCCCTTGATGAAATCTATTCTGATTATTATGGGTATTTTAAAGATCGGCGGTATTTTCGGTTCAGACTTCGGTCTGTTCTATCTGGTTACCCGTAACTCAGGTCCGCTTTACGGCGTTACATCTACCATTGATACTTATGTGTATAACGGTATGATGAGTGGCGGTCAGCAGGGCATGACAGCAGCGGTTGGTTTCTACCAGTCTGTTGTAGGCTTTTTGATGGTGCTTGGCACTAACGCTATCGTGCGTAAGGTATCTCCTGAAGATGCAATGTTCTAAAAATAGAAAGAAAGGAAGGACCTGAAAACAATGGCAAATGTAAATGAAACTGTTACATTAACAAAAAAACAAATGAAAAAAATTGAGCAGGCGGAAAGTGCTAAAGGCTCTCTGGGCAAACTGCCCTGGTGGGTTAACACAATTGGTTACATCTGCGTAGTCGGCTTTGCCCTCTGTGTACTGTTCCCCTTGTTACTTCTGATTATGGTATCCTTTACGGATGACATAACCTTAACTTTAAACGGCTATAGCCTGTTCCCTGAAAAGTTCAGTATTGAAGCGTATAAATATCTTTTGGAAAACGGCCGTCAGATTTTCCGCTCTTACGGTGTTACCATTGCCGTTACCGTTTGTGGCACCTTCTGGGCATTGTCAGCCATGACACTGTTTGCTTATGTTATCTCCCGTGATAACTTCCCCTGGAAAGGTCAGTTTACTTTCTATGTATTCTTCTGTATGCTGTTCGGCGGCGGTATGCTTCCCACCTACATGGTTGTGTGTAACATCTTAGGCCTCCGTGACACATTCTGGATTCTGATTCTGGCCGGTAGCTTGTCACCGATGTATATCTTTATGATGCGTACTTATATGAGAACTTCGGTTCCGCCTTCGGTTATTGAATCTGCATCCATTGACGGCGCAGGCGAGTGGCGTTGCTACTTTACAATTATGCTTCCCTTGTCTATTCCAATGATTGCAACCATCGCTCTGTTCGTTGCAATTCGTTACTGGAACGACTGGAATACATCATTCCTTTATATTATTAAGAACGATAACTTGGTTCCCATTCAGCTGATGCTGAAACGAATCGAAAACAACCTCCAGTATCTTGCTAATGCAACCGACATGAGTGCGGTAGAAAAGGCTGA
>JAZRUU010000084.1:0-5120 GCA_045652725.1 Clostridia bacterium
GACGGCGTTTTAGACGGCGGCGAATTTGCTCATGTTTACTTCATTGACTGGGACCATGTTCGCGCTCGTCGCAGACAGCTCAATGTTACCGTTATGGGTACCGCTGAAGCAATCAATGACAGAAAATATAACAACGGTGAAGTAATCAACACCCTGCACAAGTTCACCGATGAAGAAAAGGCTTACGATCCCCACTACGACCTGCAGTGGAGAAGATAATTAGCTGTTAGTTTAGTTTTTTGAGTATTAAGCAGACTGCCCCGCGGGGTGGTCTGCTTAACATTCATTTAAAAGGCAGGTTTTTCTATGAAACTTGACACAAGACGCGAAAAAATAGTAGAAATTTTGAATCAAGAAGGGCGCGTTACCGTGAGTGCGCTCAGCAAATTGTTTCAAATTTCAAAAGTTACCATTCGAATGGACCTGGAGGAACTTGAAAAAATGGGGCTTTGCTCCCGTGTGCACGGTGGTGCCATCAGTTCCTACAAACCCTATTACAATATGAATTTAAGCCAGCGCTCGGCCGCCAACGAGGCAGAAAAAAAGGTGATAGCGGCACACATTGCGAGCCTGGTTCACGATAGTGACACCATTATGATGAATGCCGGCAGCACAACGCTGTTTGTGTTGCGAATGCTCTCACGGCACAAAGACTTAAAAATTGTAACCAACTCGGTGGCTATTGCACTTGAAGCCGCCGGAAATCCTGATTTTCATGTTGTTCTTTTAGGGGGCAATGTGAACACCAAATATCAATTTACTTATGGCGTCGATACGCTTCGTCAACTTTCTGAATACCGTGTGGATAAACTGATTTTATCGGTTGACGGAGTGGATGCATCGGCGGGCCTTTCTACCTATTATGAGCAGGAGGCCGAAATTTGCCGCAGTATGATTGAACATTCTGCCCTGCAGATTGTTGTGGCAGATTCAAGCAAGTTTGACCGTGTGGCTTTTTCTCACATTGCACCGCTTTCTTCGGTGAGCGACATTGTGACAAACGCCAAACTCCCGAAAGAAACGGTGAGCAAATTCAAAAAGGCAAAACCCAATCTGATTTTAGTCGATTAAAGCAAAATTGCTTTTAAAAAGGTGGTATAGATATGAATTTATTAGGTGTTGATGTGGGTACAACCTCCATCAAAGCGGCGGTTTTTGATGAAGCAGGTACAATGCTTTCTCAAACCACGGTGGATTATATTTTAAAACAAGAGGGCAATCAGGTTGAATTTGAGCCCGAACACTATTGGAAACTGTTTTTGCAGGCTGTCAGCGAGGTGACAAAAGGGCTTACAATCGGCGCAATGAGTATTGATACTCAGTGTGAAACGCTGATTGTGACCGATGAAAACGGCACCCCTGTTCGTGATGCCATTGTGTGGCTTGACAACCGTGCCGAAAAAGAGGCAGAAGAAATTGACAAAAAGTTTGGTGTAAAAACCGTTTATGAAGTAACCGGCCAGCCCGAAATCACGGCGACATGGCCGGCCAGCAAACTGCTTTGGATTCGCAAAAATGAGCCTGAAAACTTCAGCAAAATCAAAAAGATTTTCCTGCTTGAAGACTATTTGCTCTACAGAATGACCGGCAAGTTTGTGACCGAAAAAACCCTGCAGTCTTCCAGCCTGTATTTTGACATCCGCACAGGCGCGTGGTGGCAGGAGATGCTCGATTTTATCGGCGTTTCTGCCGATATGCTCCCCGAGCTGTATGACAGCGCAAAATATATTGGCGATTATGAGGGCATTAAGGTTATGACCGGTGCAATGGACCAGGTTGCCGGTGCTATTGGTGCAGGTGTTGTGCGCCCCGGTATTATGAGTGAAATGACGGGCACCACGATGGTGCTGTTTGTGCCGGAGGAAAATATTCCGCCCTATAACCCCGAAAGTAAAGTGCCCTGCCACTATAATTATGACGGCAAATATGCCGGCATTTTATGGACAACGACCGCCGGTATGAGCCTTAAATGGTTCAAAAATGCACTTTGCGAAGCCTATGATTTTATGGAACTTGATGAACTTGCAAAAGAAGTGCCCGCAGGTTGTGACGGTCTTGTGTTCCTGCCGCACCTTTGCGGCTCAACCATGCCGAAATACAATCCTGATGCAAAGGGAACTTTCCACGGCCTGACCCTGCAGCATACACGCGGCCACTTTGTGCGCAGCATTTTAGAGGCTGTGGCGTGTATGCTCAAGAGCAATTTAGACTATCTGAACCTGCCGATTGAAGAAATCCGCATTATGGGCGGCGGCTCAAAAAGCCCCCTGTGGAATCAGATTAAAGCCGATATGACCGGCATTCGTCTGACCTCATTGGCGCAGTCAGAAACCGCTTGCCTCGGCTCGGCAATTCTAGCCGGTGTGGGCGCGGGGGTTTATCCTTCTGTTACGGCGGCGACCGAAAAAATTGTTAAAACCAAAAAGTCTTATGAACCGCAGGGCGTTGATTATTCTGAAACCTATGCGGCCTATACAAAACTTGACGATATGCTGAACTAAATGAAAAAAGTTGCTCTCCCGGGCATCGGGAGAGCAACTTTTAATTTTACTCTGAAAACATTTTTTTAAATACACCGGGCGTGTAGCCACGGCTTTCTTTGAACACACGGTTGAAATATTGAATGGAGGCAAAACCGCATTCAAAGGCAATTTCGCCGATGTTTTTCTGTGACTGCAAGAGCATTTCTTCGGCAGAAAGCAGGCGAACGAAGTTGATATATTCAAACAAAGTGGCGTTGGTTGCGGCTTTAAATAAACGGCAAAGACGAAAACGGTCACTTTTAATGATGGCGGCCAACTCATCAAGCGAGAGTTTTGTGTGAAAGTTGTTGTCAATGTGTTCCACCACGGGCGCAAGTTCAAAAAGCCGACCGCTGTCACACAAGATGCTGACATCAGAAAGCAGATAGTTTCGCCGCATAAAGGCCACAAGCGCATAAATGTGAGCCTTGATATATTCGTTGTAGCAAAACTTTTTTTCTTCAAACTCTATCTTTATTTTCTCAAAAACAGAAGATAGTTCATTCTGCCCGTGCATAATGGCAAATTTTTCGGCAGTATTACTCTTAATGAATTTATCAAGATAACTGCCGTAAGCAGTTGTTTGCTCTGTGTATTTTTCAAGATTGATTTGCAGATAGGTAACGACCGCGTGGCTCTTGCACATAAGTTGATGCACCGTGCTGCTGTTGATGAGAATAATGTCATCTTTCCCTAAAGCGAGTTCATCCTCTTCAATGCGGCAAAGAATTTCGCCTTCCAGCACGCGAACGAGTTCTACCGCTTTGTGAAAATGCACCCCGCGCATGTTGCTGTTCATGCCCGCTTTGATGGTTTTGAGAAAAAAACCCAGTTTTGGTATATCGTAGATTATATTTTCTTGTTTCATGGTATCCTCTTTTTGCAATATTGTTTCAAAAAATAGCAATATTTGTGTAGAAAGAAACAATATAGTTTTATATAATTATAGTATATTCGAATCATTCTGTCAACAATCAGAATCTAAAGCGGGTGAATTTATGAGCCAACTGAATATAGGCTGGGCAGAAGCAGAATTTGTTTTAACAAAGCCCGTGTCTGTTATTGGTCAGTTTGCAGAGCGCATTTCTGAATATATTGAAAAACCGATTACTGCAACTGCCTTGGCTGTGGAAGCAAACGGCGAGCAAATGGTTCTTTGCAGTGTGGATCTGGTAGCAGTTTCCGTCTCCTTGCTGGGAGAAGTTCGCAAGCGTTTGCAAGCCAATAACGCAGGTCTTGACCCCATGAAAGTTGTTCTTGCAGCCACTCACACTCATACGGCACCCGGATACAAAGGTTATGGCGCTATGGATTTTGTCAGAACGATGCTGGAGGCGGAACTTCCACCGGACAAAAAATATATTGAACGCGCCGATACTAAAAGAGATGACTTGATGACAGAAGATGAACTTTTGGAAGAAATCTCATCAAAAATTGTCAAAGCTGTGCTTGATGCATGGGAAAACCGTGCGGAGGGTTCTTATGTCAATACCTTTGGTCGCGCAGTTGTTGGACAATGTCGTCGCGTGACCTATTCTGACGATTCTGCACAAATGTGGGGCGACACAAACACCGCTGTTTTCAGTGCTCTGGAAGGCGGAAACGATTCAGGTATTGAACTTTTATATGTGTTTAACGAAAAGAAAAAACTTACCGGGGTTGTAGCAAACCTTGCTTGCACAGCCCAATGTGTTCAGCATAGAAGCATTGTTTCACCGGATTTTTGGGGTGAAACAAAGATGCTGCTTCGTAAACGCTTTGGTGAGGATTTATTCCTTTTGCCTCTTTGTTCTGTTGCCGGAGATCAATGCCCGGTAGACCTGGTGCGTTGGGTAGAGCCGGAAAGCGACTTAAATGATCCGAACCTGACCCGTAATAATCCACCGAGGCGTAAGGCAGATCCCTCTATGTTTGACCTTGCAGGTATGAGAAAAGCAGGTAAGCGGGTAGCAAGAGAAATTATGGATGTCTATCTGAGGGGCTGGATGAAATACAGTCAGATGTTCCCTTTGTTCATCAGGTACATATGATGCAACTGCCTTTGCGCCGCGCAACCCTGACAGAGGAGAAAGAAGCCAAAAGAGTGATTCGCGAGTATCTGGCGAACAAACCTGGTGATGTTGATTATAATGATGCTGCCAATCTTCAGGTTCATTTGGGCATTTTGGCCCGCATGAAGATGCAGGAAACACAGGATATTGCAGAAGCCGAGGTGCACATCATCCGTTTGGGAAATATCGCCATTGCCACAAACCCCTATGAAATATTTTTGGACTATGGCAATCAGATTAAAGCAAGAAGCGCTGCCGAGCAGACTTTTTTGGTTCAGCTTGCCAACGGTTCTGATGGGTATGTACCCACTAAAAAAGCTGAGAAGGGTGGCCACTACAGTGCGTTTATTTCCAGCGGCACAATTGGCCATCAGGGTGGCGAACAACTGGTTCGTGAAACTTTAAAAAATATTAATCAAATGTTTAGTGTGTAAAGAAAGGGAGTATTACTATGAGCCAAATTAAAATCGGCTGGGCAGAAGAAGCGTTTTATTTACCGAAACCGGTCTCTTTGCAGGGCCAGTTCGCAGAGCGTATTTCTGAATAT
>JAZRUU010000085.1:0-4853 GCA_045652725.1 Clostridia bacterium
TATCATACAAATTAAATTACAAAACCCCTGTCCAATACAGAATTGAACAAGGGTTTGTATAAGTGGTGGTTTTTATTGTCTACTTTTACTTGACAAGTTCACACAGCCCGTGGTTTTCGTTAATAAAAAAACAGGCTGCAGCAACTCTGCCGCAGCCTGTTTTTTTATACATTACTCTACCGTTTCCGCAATGATAACTTCTTCTTTTTTTGCTTTTTTTGTTTCTCTTTTTTTGAAAAAGTCCATTGTTTTTTCAACCAGACCGGGAACTTTTTCAATCAAATCATCAACAGGGGATGTGTTTTTCTCAATGGGCATCAGACGAATCTGGCCCTGACCCACAACCATAAATGCAACCGGCTCAATCACCGCGCCGCCGCCGGAGCCACCGCCAAAATTCGCGTTAGCCTCGGGCGCAAGTTGCGAACGCTCGCCAAACTCGCTGCCGCCGGCGCCAAAACCGAAAGATACCTTTGAAATAGGGATAATCACTGTGTTGTCGGGTGTGGTCACAGGTGTGCCCACGATGGTATTGACATCTACCATACCCTTAATGCTGCTCATTGCTGTTTCCATTAAACCTTTGATGGGATGTTCTGCCATAATCTGCACCGTCCTTTTCTTTTCTATTGTAAAAAATTGTTTAACAAATTTATGAAATGCTTTCTTCTGCCGTTTCGGTTACCTCTCCGATGCGGCTTTTTATTATTTTGACCAATTGCCTGATTTTTAATGCAAAGCGAAGGGCATCTATCAACTTAAAACAAAAGGTGCATTTAAAGTGCACACTCATACACGGTTTTGTAAAAACAGGATGCACCTCAAGATGTTTTTTTTCAACGCCCAGCATACTGTCAAGCAGTTTTAAAAGCAAGGTCGAAGCCGTCCACACCGCGCCGTTTAAAATACCGGTGGCAGCAGGATTGTTCGTACCATATTCCACGGCAAAATGAACCTCTCGACACGAAAACCGCTTTTTAACTTCAGAAAGCAGAGCATTAAAATCTTCCTGAATTTCGCGGTATGCAGCATATAGTTGCTTTGAAAATGCAATAAAGCGTTTTGGCGTCAGTTTTGGTTTGTTTTCATTTTCGGTCTTCTTTTTTTCTTTTTTCTCTTTATCCGGCAAGATGGGGATGAAAAAAGAAATACCCAGAAGCCGCAACCGAATTTTCAGTTTTTGTTTTTTATCATTCTGCAAATAGTCTACCCCAACAAGGGTGGGAGTAAACAACAAAAGTAAAACAAGGAGTAAGACTATGGCTAAAACTATGGCTGCTGTCAGCATTGTGCCACCTCATTCCTCAAACCGTTCTGACACATCTTCACCCTCATCATCGCCGGCGGCTTCAACCTGCGGGTCAGGCAGGCCGGAGAGGGATGAAAGCCCGAATGAACGGAGAAATTCTTGTGTTGTAACATATAAAATTGGTCTTCCTGGGGCATCAAGACGCCCGTTTTCTTCAATCAGCCCGCGCTCAATTAAGGTGTTCACGGGTCCATCAGAATTAACCCCGCGAATGAACTCAATGCTCGAGCGCGTCACCGGCTGATGATAAGCAACCACCGCCAGCGTTTCAAGCGCCGCAGGCGATAAATTTTGCCGCCGTTTCGGCTCTTTGAGTTTTTGAATAAAGGGATAGAAAATTTCAGCCGTGCAGAGTTGATAGGAATCTTCGAGCAAAATCACCCGAAGGCCCCGCCCCTGCTCTTGGTATAATGCATTCAGTTTATCTGCCGTTTCGGTGATTTTTGCCGGTGGCAGTTCCATAATCTCAGAAAGTTGCTCAATGTCTACACTGTCGCCGGCGGCGAACAGAATACTTTCCAAAAGACAAACAGGATCAAAATTCATTGGTAATCTCCCCGTCTTTAATCTGTGTCAGATATATATCCTTCCCCTGAATTTCAACCGTTACATAGTTCAGGCGAATCATTTCAAGAATAATTAAAAATGAAACCACAATCTTCGGCTTTGAGTCAAGGCCTGCAAACACCTGCCGAAAGGCAACGCGCCCACGACCTGCAAGCCGTTTTTTAATATGCGAGGTGCAAGCGGCCGAAGAAACACTCTCGTGACCGCCAATGCCCACAAAAGAGGTCTTCGGCGGTGGCGCTTTGCGCTGATTTTTAACCAGCACATCTGAAAGAGCCGCAAGGAGCTGCTCCACATCAAAGGCCTGATTGCTGTAATCTGGTGGGGCCTGACGGATGGCATCGGGCTGTTTGAAAAACAAAAACCGACCGTCTCCCTCATGCTCGTGCAAAAAGCCTGCCGCCGCCTTCATTTTTTGATATTCAACCAAACGGTCTGCCAGGTTTTTGCGGGGGTCTTCTTCCTCTTCTTCGCGCTGGGGCAAAAGCATTCGCGATTTTATGTATAACAGTTCGGAAGCCATCAGCAAAAACTCACTTGAAAGTTCCATATCAAAAGTTTGCATTGTGTCTAAATATTCCATATATTGCGTTGTGATTTTTTCAATGGGAATATCATAAATGCTCACTTTATTTTTCTTTAAAAGGTGCAACAACAGTTCCAGCGGACCTTCAAAAACCTCTAAACTAAACGATAAATCCTGCATCACACACCGCCTACCAAAAACGACAAAGCGCTGAAAACAAGCTGCCCCGCGCCGCCCAAAATCGGATCAAGCACATTAAGGCTTAAGGCTACAATTAAAATAATCCAGCCTAAATGTTCATAGCGCATAATGTCATAATAAAGCCGCGACGGCAAAAGAGGCAGAAAAATCTTTGAGCCGTCAAGCGGGGGCACAGGCAAAAGATTAAACACGCCCAGACCAATGTTGAGCCACACAATGTTGCTCAAAAGTTTCACCACAATTTCGGCTAAAAGGCCGCCACCATATAAAAAAGTTGTTAAGGTGAGCAGTTTATAAATAAGCAGCGCCAAAAAAGCAAGAACAAAATTTGACAGAGGGCCGGCTAAAGACACCAGCGCCATGTCACGCTTTGGCTTTTTAAAATACATAGGGTTCACCACAACAGGTTTTGCCCAGCCAAAGCCAAACAACATCAGGCAGATGGCGCCGACAGGATCTAAATGCCGGAGGGGATTAAGTGACAGCCGCCCCATTGATTTGGCTGTTTTATCGCCCAGAAAATAAGCCCCGTAGCCATGGCACATTTCGTGCACCGAAATGGCAAGAAGCACCGAAACGGCACGAACGACCATATTGATTACATCTAAATTGCCCAAACGGAACAAAACATCACTTCCCAATAATTATAGAGTTGTTCACTCTCATCTTTTATTATACAAAATATTGTGGTTTCTGTAAAGATAAAACACAAAATTTTAACAATTTATTTATTTGCTATTTTAGTAATTTCAAAGCCATGTGCTACACTTCTGCCTGAGAGCGTGAATATTTGCAACCGCAAAAATTCTGCCGATACAGGTTAAACTGTGTTGAAAGTTGGCAGGAACGCTTATAACCCTCGCCTTTCTTAAAATCTGAAACAAGGTATCTGACTCCGTGTTTTTGCGCTGACGCGCTGCCGATTTCGTTCAGCCACGCCGCATTTTTATAGGGGCTGACGGACAATGTGGTCGTTACATAATCAAACCCTTTTTCTTTGGCATAAGCCGCAGTTTTGTTAAGGCGCAGGCTGTAACAGTCACGACATCGTGCACCACCTTCGGGCAAATTCTCCTGCCCTTTGGCAAGGCTTTCAAACTCTGCGGCATCATAAGGCGGCGCAACGACAGAAACATCTGTTAATTCCATTTGCACAAGCAGGCGCTCAAGTTCATGCAGGCGATACATAAACTCCTCTTCGGGTTCAATATTGGGATTATAAAAAAACAGGGTAATTTCAAAATAAGGCACCAAAACCTCAAGCACCGCGCTGGCACAGGGTGCACAACAGGCGTGCAGAAGCAGTGTCGGTTTCTTTTCTGTCTGGCTGATGGATAAAAGTTCCTGCTCCATCAGTTTTTTATAGTTAATCTTCTGCACCGCGCACACCCCCACTTAAAAATCTTTAAAACGGCAATTTTTTGCCGGCTTTTTTCCACTCCATAAACTCTGCCGTGGCACAAAACAGCACATCACCTGAGGAGTTGATGG
Organism: Clostridia bacterium; assembly: GCA_045652725.1. Taxonomy (GTDB): domain Bacteria; phylum Bacillota; class Clostridia; order UBA1381; family UBA9506; genus UMGS755. The sequence goes on from JAZRUU010000085.1 coordinate 4,095, forward strand.
CCGTTTCAAGCGAATCCTGCACGACGCCGATGATAAAACCAACGGCAACAACCTGCATTGCCACATCCTGCCCCACGCCCAAAAGCGAGCAGGCCATAGGGATTAAAAGCAGCGAGCCGCCTGCCACGCCCGAAGCACCGCAGGCACCCAGTGTTGCCACAAAACTCAATAAAATGGCAAGAAAAATATTGACAGAAATCCCCTGTGAAAAGGCAGCAGCCAATGACATAACCGTGATGGTGATGGCGGCACCATCCATATTGATGGTTGCTCCCAGCGGAATTGATACGCTGTAATAATCACGGTCAAGGCCAAGTTCTTCACAAAGGCGCATATTCACAGGGATGTTTGCCGCTGAACTGCGGGTGAAAAACGCCGTTATGCCGGATTCTTTAAAACACTTGAAAACCAAAGGATACGGATTTTTGCGAAGAGCCAAAAAGACAATGAGCGGGTCAACAACCAAAGCCACCGCCAGCATACAACCAACAAGAAGAGCCAGCAACTTGCTGTAATCGGAGAAAATTTCAAGGCCATATTTACTCACAGAGCCATACACAAGCCCCAAAATGCCGAACGGCGCAAGTTGAATAACCCACGCCACCGCTTTTGAAACAGCGGCAGAAATATCACCGAGCACTTCTTTTGTTTTTTGTGAAGCTCCCATTTTAAGAGCCAGACCAAACACAACCGCCCATGTTAAAATGCCCACATAATTGCCGCCGGCGAGTGCCTGCACGGGGTTCATCACCATATTGG
>JAZRUU010000086.1:0-8834 GCA_045652725.1 Clostridia bacterium
TAAACCAACAGAATAGCCACAAAGATAATCATTTCAATTTCATAAGAAAGTTGCGGAATCAACTGATGGAACACCGTTGCACCGGCTGAAAAAGCAGAAGCAACATATAAAGTGAAGCTAACCAAAAACAAAACGGCACAAACAATTTTAAGCGCCGGGTCAGCAGTCAGAAAACGGTTGGATAAGTACTGCGGCATTGTGATAGCATCGCCTGAAACTTTTGAAAACTTACGCAAACGCTTTGCAATTAAAATCCAGTTCAGCGCCGTGCCGATAGCAAGACCGATACCAATCCACGCCTGACCGAAGCCAAAAGCAAAAATGCTGCCGGGCAAGCCCATCAAAAGCCAGGCGCTCATATCAGAGGCCTGTGCACTCATAGCCGTAACCCAGGGGCCCATCTGACGGCCACCTAAAAAATAATCTTTTTCGCCGTCAACGCTGTTCTTGCTGCGCACAAAGAAATACACGCCAATGGCAAGCATCGCAACGAAATACAGAATAAATGCGAACAATTCCATTAAACTCAAACCTTTCTTTTTTAATAGTTTTCATCATTTTACCACAAATGTAGAATAAATGCAACAAAAATTCACTTTTTGTCACCTCTAGCGCAAAACCACATTGCCCTCGCCCAATATGGCAATCAGTTCTGCAAGCAGGGTCTCATCCGGTGTCACCCACAAACTTTCGGGCGCTATGGCTGTTGCCTTTGTCTCTTCAATGTGAATGCAAACCTTCACCCGCCCGCCGTGCGCCGCTAAAACGGGTTTTACGCGGTCAAGCAGATAGTCCTTACCCAAACAGAATTTAAGATAGAGTTTTCTCGTGTCTTGTTCTGCTGCAACCGCCATCGGCACCTCTGCCGGTTTTTCTTCTTTTGCAGGACGGTTTTTCAGGGCCTCTTCCAACGGCGTGAGCAGATTCACCACAAGTTTGGGTGCTTCTTCTTCGCGTATGCTGAGGCGCCCTTCGGCACAAACCACCGCATCTTCAGAAAGACAGGCACGGCAACTTTCATACATTTTCGGAAAAATCAGACACTCAATTGAACCCGTCATATCCTCAAGGCGAACATAGGCCATACGCTGGCCGTTTTTCGTGAGTTTCTCCTGCACAGCGCTAACAACGCCGCACAAGGTCAGGTGCACCCCGTCACGCGGGGCGTTTGCATCAACAACAAGCGCACCGTTCTCGCTCTCCTCGCCTTCGGAGCCTTCCATAATTTCATAAATCATATAGTCAGAGATGCTCTCTGCCGCTTTCTCATATTCATCCATCGGGTGGCCCGACAAATAATAACCCACACACTCTTTTTCAAGCGCGAGTAACTTTTTCTTGGGGAACTCGGGCTGATGTGGCAAAACTCTGGCAGGCTCAGCGGTTTTTTCTTCTTCCATTGCCTCACCAAACAGAGAAATCTGCCCTTCAACATTGCGCTTTTTATCTTCGGCCGCAGCAGAAAGCATGGCTTCAAACGCCATTAAAAGGCCCGCACGCGTTTCGCCGAGCGCATCAAAGGCACCGGCTTTTATCAAATATTCATTCACGCGTTTGGTGACATTTAAGTAAGCGGTACGCTTAACAAAATCTTCATAGCAGGTAAAGGGGCCGTTTTTCTCACGCTCTGCCACAATGGCATTCACCACGCCGGCACCAACATTTTTAACCACCGCAAGGCCAAAGCGGATGTTACCACCCGACACAGTAAAACCGCTGCAACTGTGGTTAATATCCGGCGGCAGAATCTCAATGCCCATTCGTTTACATTCAACCGAATAACGCGCCACCTTATCGGGCGAGTCAAGCACCGATGAAAGAAGGGCCGCCATATATTCGGCAGGATAAAAATGTTTCAGATATGCTGTTTGATAGGTCAGATGCGCATAGGCCGCCGCGTGTGACTTGTTAAAAGCATATTCGGCAAAATCCATCATTTCATCAAAAATGCTGTCTGCCACCTGCTCGCTCACGCCGCGGCGCACAGCACCGTCAATAAGCACACAGCCGGCCTCATCAACCTGACCGTGAATGAAGTTTTTGCGCTCCTCGGCCATAACATCTGCCTTTTTCTTACTCATAGCACGGCGAACCAAATCGGCACGCCCCAGAGAATAGCCCGCCATTTCGCGCACAATCTGCATAACCTGCTCCTGATACACCATACAGCCATAGGTTACATCCAGAATTTTTTCTAAAATGGGGTGCTTGTAAGAAACGCTCTCGGGATGATTTTTATTGGCAATATAACGCGGAATCTGATCCATCGGGCCCGGGCGGTAAAGTGAAATGCCCGCTATCACATCTTCAAGACTCTCCGGCTTTAATTCTTTAATAAACTGCTTCATACCTGAAGATTCAAGCTGAAACACGCCCTCGGTCTCCCCGCGTGAGAGCATGGCATAAACGCCCGGCTCGTTCATAGAGATGTTCTCCATATTGGGTCGCTCTTTGCCGGCCATCTCAATAATTGAAAGGGCCTCGTCAATAATTGACAAATTTCTAAGGCCCAAAAAGTCCATTTTCAAAAAGCCAAGTTCTTCAATGCTCCCCATCGGGAACTGGGTGGTTACAACCTCGTTGTTTGTCTGAATGGGAATGTGGTCGGTAATCACATCATGCGAGATAACCACGCCCGCCGCGTGTGTACCGGCATTGCGGACAAACCCCTCAAGCGCCAACGCTTCATCCACCAACTCGTGCACAACGGGGTCTTCATCATAACGCTTTTTTAAGTCGGGGTTTTCGTCCATTGCCCGCCTTATGGTTGCCTTCGGGTCGCTTGGAATCATTTTGGCAACCTCATCAGTTGTGGCATAATCAACATCAAGCACGCGCCCCACATCACGAATGGCCGCGCGGGCCTTCATTGCGTTAAAGGTAATAATCTGCGAAACTCTGTCTCTGCCATATTTTTCAACCACATAGTCAATCACCTGCTGGCGCTTGACTTTGCAAATATCAACATCAATATCAGGCATGCTGATACGCTCGGGATTTAAAAATCTTTCAAACAGCAGGTTATAAGGCAGGGGGTCAACATTTGTAATGCTAAGTGAATAAGCCACCAGGCTCCCCGCCGCACTGCCACGGCCGGGCCCAACGGGAATGCCGTTATCTTTGGCATATTTGATAAAGTCCCACACAATCAAACAATAGTCCACATATCCCATGCCTGAGATTACGCCAAGTTCATAGTCAAGCCGCTCTTTTGCCTCGGCGTTATCACCATAACGCTTTTGTAGCCCCTCGTGGCAGAGCGCCGTTAAATAAGTGAGCGCATCGCCCCCATCGGGCACGGCATATTTTGGCAACCAGAACTCACCAAAAGAAAATTCAACACGGCAACGCTCGGCAATTTTCTGTGTGTTTAAAAGTGCCTCGGGAATGTTGGCAAACAGCGCCTCCATCTCCGCCTCGCTTTTTAAGTAAAACTCATCGGTTTCAAACCGCATACGGTCGGTTTCAGACACTTTGCGGTTGGTTTGAATGCACATTAACACATCCTGATGTTTGGCATCTTCTTTCCTTATGTAGTGCACATCGTTCGTAGCCACAAGCGACAGGCCATATTCCTTTGCAAGTGAAATGAGTTTCATATTCACCTTTTTCTGCTCGGGAATGTTATGGTCCTGCAGTTCTAAAAAGAAATGGTCACGGTCAAACAGTTCTAAATAAGCCTCAATCTGCTCGCGCGCTGCTTTTTCATCATTTTCTAAAAGCGCGTGAGGAATGTCTCCCGCCAGGCAGGCTGAAAGGGCAATGAGCCCCTCTGTGTGGCCGGAAAGCAGTTTTTTATCAACACGCGGTTTATAATAAAACCCGTCGGTAAAACCGGCCGAAACAATTTTGACCAGATTCTGATAGCCTGTCATATTCTCAGCCAAAAGCACAAGGTGGCCCGTTCGGTTGCCGTTTTCGTGGGTGCGATCGTGCATGCTCACGCCGGCGGTATAAACCTCACAGCCAATCACGGGGTGAATCCCCGCCGCCTTTGCTTTTTTATAAAAATCCACCACGCCATACATTGCACCGTGGTCAGTAATGGCAAGAGCGGTCATGCCCTGCTCTTTGGCGCGGCTGATCAAATCATCCAACCGGCAAAGGCCATCTAAAAAACTATATTCAGTATGTACATGCAAATGTGCAAAACTCATAGTCTTTTCCTCTTTTAATCAAACTTTTAATGTTTAGTTGTTAAAAATATTTCGGTATCTCCTTGCCGAAAACCGGCTCAAAGAAACCGGCTCCTGAAGGTTCAATGCCTGCAACATATAAATGAGAAGTATCGCCCACCTTTTTACAGCGAAAAGCAACTCTTCCCTGTTCGCGCTCCTCGGTTTCTACAACGGTTACTGAGGTGGGTGCCACAAAAAAGTTCTGCCACAACACGGGAGCTGCAACGCCCAAAAGATGTGAAAGCGCAACAAACTGCACGCCCAAATGGCAGAAAAAGACCAAAACCTTTTCATTGCCTTGCTCGGTCAGATAATAGTTTCCATAGCGGGTGTAGCCGTTATCTTCCAAAAGCGCATCAAGGCCCTGATTCACAAAGTCACGACGGGCGGCAATATCGCCGGTTTGCATCACCGGTGCATTCACCCAGTCGGTTTTGTGATACATCTCTTCAACTTCTGTCCAATAAGCGGGCATAAAGTCCCACGGAATGTCTTTTTCTTTCGTTTGCGGATTCACCACCGGCACATGAAACTCGCGGAGCCATTCAAGCGTTACGAGTTTTTCACTCTGCTCTTTTAAGGCAATTTTTGCCGTATCCTGCGCGCGACCCAAAGGCGAAGCATAAAAGGCATCGGCCTGCCACGCTAAAACGCGCGGCGAGAGCGCCTCGGCCTCTTTTTTGCCGCGGGGTGTTACTGTGTCGTTCGCATAGTCCGGATCACCGTGCCGGATGAAAATCAGTTTCATTTTGTTTCCCCTTTTCGATTATTGAACATCAATATGATATTTTTCGGTATATTTTTCATACATATCATTAAACTCAGCCACTTCACCGGCTTTAATTTTGCTCAAATATTCATGTGTTTCAAATGAACCCTGCGCTATTTCAATGACACAAACAGCAATGTTTGAACAATGGTCAGAAATTCTTTCATAGTTCGTTAACAAGTCAGACAAAATAAAGCCAAGTTCTATTGTGCAATCACCCTGCCGTAAACGCGAAATATGGCCGTTTTTAATCTGTCTTTTTAAATTATCAATCACCTGCTCTAACGGTTCAACACATTTTGCCATAGCAAGGTTATCATCCGAAAGTGCCGCCACGGCCATATCAAGAATCTCTGTAACAGCGCCGGTGATAACGCGCAGGTCTGCGGTTGCCGTCTGTGAGAAGGTAATGTTTTTATCGTGAATTTCTTTTGCGGCCTCGGCAATGTTCAGCGCGTGGTCTGAAATTCTTTCAATGTCACCAATTGTATGTAGCAGTTCAGACACAACCTTACTGTCGTTCTGAGACATTTGATTACCCGCAATTTTCACAAGGTAAGAGCTCGTTTTGTCTTCATATTTATCCACAAGTTTTTCAAGGTCTTTCACCGCTTCAAAACGGCCGTTATCATAAGAATCCATCAAAAGCGCTGCACGGCGAAAAGAGTCAACCGCAATGCGCGCCATTTCGCAAACCAAATCGCGACACTTTTCAACTGCAAAGGTCGGCATTGACAAAAAGCGTTCATCAAGCGCCGCAAATGCATCGGTCTCTTTGGTGCCTTTTTTATCAGGAATCAGACGAATGGCAAGTTTTTCAAAAAGTGAGCAGAAGGGAATTAAAATAACCGTAGATAAAATATTAAACAAAGTATGAACCACAGCAATGCTCATAGCGCTTGCACGCTGTGTCATAAAGGCAAAGTCAAAAAAGCCGTGCAGAATGTAGAAAGCGCCCACCACAATAACAACGCCAACCATTTTAATCATAAGGCAGCTAAAAGCCACCCGTTTTGAGTCTGTGTTACCGCTGATGGAGGAGATAATCGGCGTGATGGTTGTGCCAATGTTCTGACCAAGCACAACGGGAATCGCCGTTTGATAAGGCACCACACAAGAAAGAGCAAGAGCCTGCAAAACGCCGACAGAGGCAGAAGAAGACTGAATAATGGCAGTAAAAATCGTACCCACCAAAATACCCATAATCGGGTCAGAAAACATCGTCAGCAAATTGGTAAAGGTTTCATTTTCGCGAAGGCCTTCAACCGAGGCGCTCATCATTTCCATACCAAACATCAAAATGGCAAAGCCGATTAAAATAGAACCAATGTTTTTCTTGCTGTCGGTTTTGCCCATCATAGTCATCAAAAGACCGATAAGCGCTAAAATGGGGGTGAACGATTCAGGCTTAAAAAGTTTAATCAGAACCGCTGTGCCCTGAATGTCTGCCGTACTTAACAGCCACGCCGTTATCGTTGTACCGATGTTGGCACCCATAATAATGCTAATGGTCTGCCCCAGACGCATAATGCCCGAGTTTACAAAGCCAACAAGCATAACCGTTGTAGCAGAAGAAGACTGAATCACAGCCGTTACAATCAAGCCAAGAAGAAAGCCCCGAAAACGAGTAGAGGTCAGCCGTGCAAGAACCGACTCAAGTTTGCCGCCGGCCAGTTTCTTTAAACTGTCGCCCATCAGGTCCATACCATAAAGGAACAGAACAAGGCCGCCAATCAAACTAAGAATTGTAAAAATATCCATCTTCTCACCTTTTTCTTAAAAAGTTATACAGAATTATTGTATCACAATTTTAGCCTCTTTTCAACAAAAAAGTATGTGCTTTTCGTTTATCTTTCCACACTGCCGATTATGATAAAAACCAATTCAATCCGGCCGCGTTGAAAAATAAATCATTTAGGGGCAATGTCGGTTTGACAGCGCCGGTTTTTTGTGATAAAATAAAGATAGACTTTATACATCGGAGGCACCTGTATGCAGATTAAAGAATCCGCAGAAAACTATCTGGAAACCATTTTAATACTGCAGAATAAAAAAGGTTTCGTTCGCGGCATTGATATTGCAAACGAACTTTCTTTCACAAAGCCGAGCGTTTCGGTTGCAATGAAAGCCTTTCGCGAAGAGGGTTACATTACCGTTGATGAAAACGGTCTGATTGCCTTAACCGACAAAGGGCGGCAGATTGCCGAGCGAGTTTACGAACGGCACCGCATCATTGCCCGCGCGCTGATGGCGCTGGGCGTGGATGAAGACACTGCGCTGGAAGACAGTTGCAAAATCGAGCACGACATCAGCGCTCAAACCTTTGAAAAACTGAAAAATCACCTGATTAAAAAGGGGATTATATAAATCGAAACACAGAAAAGAGGTTCTTATGTATGGCAAAATCCTGTAGTAATTCTTCTTGCTCTAAAGAGTCGTGTGAGGGCTGCCAGCACGCGAAACAAGACTTTCGCGAAAATCCGCACGATCTGAGCCAGATTAAAAAAGTCATCGGCATTGTCAGCGGCAAGGGCGGCGTTGGCAAAAGCCTTGTCACTTCTCTGCTCGCAGTAACAATGAACCGCCTCGGCTATCGCACAGCTATTATGGATGCCGACATCACCGGCCCGTCTATCCCTAAGTCTTTCGGCATTAAAGAAAAGGCAACAGCCAGCGAACTCGGGCTCTACCCCGCTGTAAGCAAAAACGGCGTTCAGGTTATGTCGCTTAACCTTTTGCTCGAAAACGAAACAGACCCCGTTGTTTGGCGCGGCCCTGTTATTGGCGGCACCGTAAAACAGTTCTGGACAGATGTTATCTGGTCTGATGTTGACTTTATGTTCATTGACATGCCCCCCGGCACAGGCGATGTGCCGCTGACGGTGTTCCAATCCATTGCTGTTGACGGCATTGTGGTAGTTACCTCCCCGCAGGAACTCGTTTCTATGATTGTTGAAAAAGCCGTTAAAATGGCAAAAATGATGAACATTCCCATTTTAGGTCTTGTTGAAAATATGTCATACTTCACCTGCCCCGACAACGGCAAAGATTATAAAATCTTTGGTGACAGCCACATTGACGAAATTGCCAAAGGCCACAACCTGCCTGTTCTGGCGCGCCTGCCCATTAACCCCGCTATTGCCGCCGCCTGCGACAAGGGCGAAATTGAATCGCTCGAATCAGATTGGTTCACCGCTGCGGCAGAAATTCTGCAGAATATGCTTAAATAATAATAAAAAAAGGTGCAACCGATGGTTGCACCTTTTTTTATTGTTAAACTTTAAAAATCATATTTAAGAAGAACCAGCCAGATGACAAACAGAACAACCAACTTTATCGGCAAAGGCCACCCCATGTTTTTAGAGCGCAGAATTTTGTAACTTGCAAACGCCCCAATGGCAAAGCAAATAATCCGAAAAATTGCACCGCTTGTAATAAACGCCCAGACATCATCACCTAACACCTTGTAAAGCACCACGATAATAACAATCGCAAGAATAACCTTTATCAGGCCACCGCCATAAAGCCCGCGAATACCGTTTTTGCGATAGTTGGCTTCCTGGCCCCGGTTATGTACCTGATTGGCGTAATGTTTAAACTGCCCCTTTAAGGAATAGCCGTCTTTAATGTTGTCCCGATATTCAGGCCTGCTTCTGACCAGATGACTTTCATTTAAACCAAAGGAATACAGTAAGTCGTAGTTTTTTTGCAGAATGGTTAAGGTGTAATTTGCGCTGTCGTAAAAATTGGTTTCGGAATACGGCTTTCCATGACGGTTTGTCAGCGTAATGTTGTTACGGCGCATCCATTTGGAAAAACGCTGTTCTAAATCAGCAATGGATTTACACCGCCGAGCCTCACCGGTACGACTAAATTCATATAAAAGA